>CAZVOU010000354.1:0-34723 GCA_964628605.1 uncultured Syntrophaceae bacterium | reverse complement strand
GTGCTCGACAGCAAACACGGTCAGGTGAAATTCTTTAACAAGGAAAATAAGTTCAGGCGCAGTTTTGGGTCCGAGGGAAGCGCCCCTGGTCAGATGAATCTGCCGCAGGGAATGTTTGTGTCTGGTGACGGATTTATATGGATCGCAGACACAGGGAACCACAGGGTTCAACAATTCAACTTCGAAGGGAAACTGATTGCAGTTGTTGGAAAAGAAGGCTCAGGCGAAAATGACCTGAGAAAACCGACAGGGTTAGCGAAAAAAGACGGATTTCTCTATGTGGTGGATCGTGGTAACAACAGGGTGAAAAAAATAAAAATTGCGTAAAACTTCGAACGCTTTTGAGTGGTGTATACTGATCTAGAAAAAATGGATTTAGAAACTGTCACATTGATATTTTTGCTAGTAGTATTTTTGACGGCCGAGATATACCGTGCCAGACGCTCCAGTCGCGGAATAATTGTGGGATTTGACGACTCCGATCTGGGCTTGCTGGTTTCACCGGTGTTAACGGCCAGAGTCAGACTTGAAGACGGTTCCATTATTCAGGCCGATGTGAACAGTTGCACTGCTTGTATGGGAAGACTTACGGTAGGAACTCAGGTAAGGATTTTCAATTCATCGAATGGATACATGGTGGACACCCCGTGGTTTCAACAGAAGTCAGGGAAGGCATGCGGGCCGGCCAGGGTCTAGGTTAAGGTTACAATAACGTTCAGCATTGTTTGACAAGGTCATAGGGAGATAATCGTTGGAGTATTTAGGGTATATAAACCTGGGAATTTTTCTTGCCCTGATGCTGTCTACATTGTTCGGTTATATCCGCACACCTGTTCAAACCGTTCTTGTCATATCGACCGTATTATGTCTGATCGTAGGGGCTGTTTTCAAATATTCTGCCTACGGCATGCAAGCCGTGATGCTCATGCCCAATGAGTTTTTGGGTGGGATAATTCTTCATCCTATAACGGCTCTATTGACCGGACTTTTCCTTGCTGGAGGATTAAAGGCTTCAGGCGGCTTTGAAGCTCTCAAGGCCCTTTTACGATTCCTGAGGCGTAGCCCGATAGGTCTGGTCGGGACACTAGTTATCCTCATAAACCTGCCGGTGATATCCTCACTGCCTTGCGGACGAATTCTGGCTGCAGCGCTGCTTCCACTCCTGTTCACTTTTGGATTCGAGGGTGGACTGGGAATACTGACTAAGTCACAACTCATTGTTTTAATTGGAGCGTTTACCCGGAATGCAATGGGTTCGTGCGGCCCTTCACCGATTGGTGGTGTGGGACAGATAGCCGAAGGTTTTCTGGGCAGTTTTTTTGCTACTGCTTCCGACGGCATTCTAAGGGCGCCTCAGGCATTTTCCCTGATGTTGGGAACAGCGGTTGTGGCTCTCTTCCTGAAGCTCATAAGTCAAAAGATATATCCGAATGACGTATCGCTTCGTGAAGCTCCTTCCTCTGATGCTGGAGGACTCAGGGCTGAACCTGAGATAAAAGCCCCTCTTGAGGGGTACCTGGCCCTTGTTATTTTTGTAGTCTCATTGCTGGTTGCAATTTTTCAGCCTCTTGGGAAGATGCCGGTCCAGTCGGTGCTGGTGGCAGGCGCCATCCTGATGATAATCGTCTGCCGCATCAGGTTGAATGATTTATTGGAGGGAATAATTCTACTGCCTGTGACAGCGATGGCAGCAGGATTTCTTGCCGCCGGGGCCCTGGCGGCCACAGACGGATTCAAAGCTCTTGGACAGATTCTTAACAGTCTCGTGAGCGTGCAGTTCTTGGGCGTGGCAGGGATGTTGGCAATATTCGTTCAGTTCCAGACAATACTGCCTTTGTCATGCGCGCGAATTCTGACAGCCGCTCTAGTGCCGGTGCTCTACCTGTTCGGACCGGCCCAGTACGATTTTCTTAACTGGTCCCAGTTGGCAATTGTAATGGCGGCCTACATAATCAACGCCACCACTTCTTGTGGACCTTCACCTCTGGGCGGGGGCGGTATGATGGGTGAAGGAACTATGAGGGCTGAGACCGGTTTCATCAAGGGCGCCTATACATTTGCCTCGATGGCCATAATGGCGCCAATGGCCGCAATTTTTATGAAGTTCCTGAATCTGTCAATATTCCAGCCGTCAGACCCGAGATTTTCTCAGGACATAAAAATGATAGTGGCGTTTGCTGTAGTGATAGCGTTCGTCAATATTCTTTTGCTGGTCATAGGTTCCAGGTTATTCCGAAAAGATTCGCCCAACAACTATTACATTCAACTTGTAGGGTTTTTCATTGGAGGGGCCTTAAGTGGCGCTATACTGGCTTTCGCTGTCTTTGAGATTGATTTTGTCAAGATAGGTCAGGGGGCGATTGGTGGACTGATCGCTGCCGCTTTGATTGGATTCATGGTCCCAAAAATGCTGTCCAAGAGGATGACGGCGACTTTAAGTGGTCCAGAGTTATGATTTGTTGTGCTTCCAAACTTAATGATTTTACAATTCTCACGGCGGAATCGATGAAGCTGTGGTGAAACAGGGGCTGCGCCTTGTTGATGTGGATAATATTTGCGTTCGTAGGGGTATTGTCTGGAGCTATAATAGCCTGGGCCCTGGATATGACATCTCCGAGGGAAATTGTTCAGGGCGCTCTGGGCGGGTTGATAGCAGGTATTCTGATGTCAGCCATGTTGCCTCACTAATGTGATGCAGGGAAAAAGGTTCATGTCGGATAAAAAGGACATCCCAAAGATCGGTTCCAAGAGACAAGATACCGAACAACCGGTGATTCTGCCCGGGATTCACAGGTATCAGTTTTTCACGAACCTCAAGGATCGTGGTTGGACGATGAATCTTGACCGGGTGGCGCTGTTCGGAATAGTGGCAGCTATGTTGAGCGTAGTGATCAAGCCGCTGTTCAGGATGAACCCTGCAACGATATATTGTTACGAATGCAGGGCATGTTACGCCACTCAGGACAGATGCCCAGTTGGAATATCGCTGCAGGCCGAACTGGTGGTAGCGGGACGCGTGCTGGATTATGATCGTTTTATCCGTAACGGAGGCCTAAAATGTATTCGCTGTGGTAATTGTCAGAGTTTCTGCGTGCAGTATCTGCCTTTGCCACAAATGTTTGCGACCATGCAGCACGAAACGAGGCAAGCTATCCTTGCCGGTGTGGTTCCCAAACAAACTCTCAAACTGGCGTTAGCGCGTGGTCTTGTAGGAAAGGAATATATAGATGACTTGGTCAAGGCTATTGCGTGATCCGCTGGGATTTTTGTGGGAGGCGGTGAACTCCAGGGGGATAAGGCTCTTATTCTATGCCCTGCTGGTGGCTATATTGTTCCCTTCCAGCCGCTACATCCTGACGGTTGTGATTGTTTTGACTCTGCTGGTCACTTTTTACAAGGAATACCGAAAAACAGGGTCCAGGAATATCTGGTATCTCGTAATAGTCATCTTGGCTGTAAAAGCCGGTTATTTCATTTCTTACTACAATGTTACAGGAGTGGATCAGGATCGTATAGCCAAGCGTCCCTGGGGCGCCGGTATTTCTCAGGTCCACGATGGAAAATATGCAGGTGAGGGACAGGGGTTCAGAGGGCCGATAAAAGTCGAGGTAGAAGTCAGGAATCGGCGGATCGTGGGAATCAAGACCCTGGAATATTCTGATCTAATTTCGGTGTTGGACAATCAGATTGCTCCTTTTAAGGCGGAAATCCTGAAAGCGGGAATGCTGGAGAGGCCAAGTCAGCCAGAGATGCTTCGCGGGGCCCCAGAAACTCTGACTGGTTATATAAACGCGATTGAATCAGCTCTGACAAAAGGCATCCCTGATTTTCCAGAATATAGTATATTTTCAAGAGCTTACTTAAGCGCCCTCATTGGTCAGGCCCCGGACCGAGTGACCCTGAACAGTCTGGCCATTATTTTTGCGGCTTTTCTGGTTTTTGAATATGCGCTTCAGTCGATGCTGGTTCCGGGCACCGGCCGTTCCATAAACTGTTACAACTGCGCATCATGTGTAGGAGTTTGCCCGCTCAAAGAAGTGGAAGGCGTTCAAATGCCCATGGGGCTGGTGCTTTTGACCAGGCTGGGGGAATATGAACGTGTCATGGAACTTTCAAAATATTGTGTGGGATGTGGTAGATGCGCCTGCAAGTGTCCCATTGGCAACTCGGGTCCTCTAATCATATCCGCAGCTTTTCAGGCTGCTCGCCGGAAAAAAATCCAGCAGCGCATTGAAGCAGGGAAGGAAACCGCCTGATGTCCAAGGGCCCAACTATCATAGTGATCAGCGTCATAGCCTTATTACTTGTGATAGGGTTGCTCGGTGAGGTTTCCCTTCGGAGCTTTACATGTATGGCCTGTCATCAACAGCAGGCGGCCTATGTCGATTGGATGAAAAGCAGGTTGACGTCTGACAACAGAGGTTTTTCCCACGAACTGGTAGCATGCGCCGACTGTCACATCGAGGGCAGCCCAAGAAATACCGTGGCCTCAAGATTTCGTGGTCTGTTGCACGTAGCCTCATATTTTGTTCCGCAAATTGATCCCAGAAAACCTCAAATTTCGGGACTTTTTTACAAGACCAGAGTTCCTAGTGACAACTGCAAGACGTGTCATTATGCTGCAATTTTTCGTAAGACCGTCTACAAGAGAGACATGGCGCCGGGCGCCCTGAGAGAAATCGGGTTGCAGATGGACCACCGGAAGCATGTGTTGGCAAGAGAAAACACATGTTCGAAGTGTCATGAACGTTTTAAGGATCAGGATGCCTTGAGGGCCGACAAAGATGTTAATTATGCTGAAGTGAATCACATGTCCTGTGACTCCTGTCATTCTCTGGCGGCTCATTCTTTTAGAGCAGGGCAGATTCAGCCAATGACCGTAGGGCAGTTTGCTTCAGCCCGAGATGAGGCTTGGGACAAGTTATCGGCTAATCCAAGGTGGATGGTTTCTTTCCCCGCGGAATCAACATGCAGAAGATGTCACAACGGTCAAATTCACTACAAGACCAGGATTTTCAAATCTGAATGCCGTGAAAGCTACAATTTGGAAAACTGTTTGAAATGCCATCCGACAATGACGCCGGACTGGCTGGATAATTATAAAAAGAAACGAGAGACCAGGACATTTGCGGCTCGTGGAATTTCAAACAAGTTTGGGGATGACATCAATGCGGTTTTTGACAACCGTTCCAAGGGAATTTACAGAGAATTTCATGATTCGAATCGAGGCATAGCGGGATCGGCGCTGAGATGAGCCATTTAAGAGCGTTATGGGAGCTTTCAGATGAGCACGACCAGGGATAGTTCCAAAGACCAGATGAACAAAGAAGTCGCAAACGTCATATTGCAGACCAAAGAACCGCCAGTGGCCAGGTTCCGGCTTCTTTCCAAGGGGATGGAACCATATCACAGGCTTTATATAAACGACGCGGAATCAGACATCACTGGCGACAAGGGGTGTTTGGGATGCGGCAACTGCGTGGATTCATGCCCCGTCCTCCGTAAGGACTCAAAAAGATTTGACAAGACTCAACAGAGAACGTCTTTTGCGCTTGAATCGTGCGTTGGTGAAGATTGTGAGCAATGTTATTCATGTGTTCTTGCCTGTCCTCAGGTGGACACATGCTACAAAGATTACATAGTGGATGAGGTGGTGCCGGAGACGATTCAGCCGGCCCCCAAGATTACGTCTCTGGACAACTATTACATGGCCATAATGGCGTTGATCCTGGGTGTAGTGATCGGAGTTTTCCTAGCCAGATAATTGAGGCGGTTGAATATAGGCGTTTTTGAGAAAGGAAGTGATTTCATGTCTTCAATGGTTCAAGGGGCTGTTCAGCATAACGAGATAACGAGCGAAGCAGCGGCAAGGACTGATCTTGTTCCCATTTTCATAATGGGGAAAAGATACATGGTTCCGAGCACTTTAACCATTCAAAAGGCTTTCGAATATGCCGGTTACCAATTGATTCGCGGTTGCGGTTGCCGGGGTGGAATTTGTGGCGCATGCGCTACGGTATACAGGATGCCCGGCAGCTCGAAAATAAGCGTTGGGTTGGCTTGCCAGACGGTTGTTCTCCCAAACATGTATCTGACAATGGTTCCGTTTTTCCCGGCCAACAGGGCCGTATACAATCTGGAAGAACTCAAGCCCGACGCTCAGACGTTGTTGAAATACTATCCGGAACTTGCAAAATGCATGGGATGCAACACATGCACAAAATCATGTCCTATGGAAATTTCGGTCATGGAATACGTATCAGCAGCTCTCAGGGGAGATGTTGAAAAAGCCGCTGAAATATCCATGTCCTGCGTGATGTGCGGCATCTGCGCTTCCCGGTGTCCCGCTGAACTGGGCCAGTACAACATCGCCATAATGTGCAGACGAATTACCGGGCGTCATATTTGGCCTCAAGCTAAACACGTGGAAGACATGGTGGAGAAAATTAATTCCCATAGGTATGACAAAGCCTTGGACCAACTCATGGCCGCCGACCTGGAAACTTTGCGAAAACTCTACGTGGATCGGCAGATGGAACCTCATACGGCCCCTGAAGACTGGACGCCGGATGACAAATCTTTCATCTGACCCCATAATCGAAAAATGGTGGCAAAGCATTTTTAGAAGCAAAACAAGAGCGTTTTTGATCCGGAGGATTTCATGGGATACACCGCAGAATTGATGGAACTGATAAAAAGGGTTGAGAAGACCCGTCCTGAACGAGTGATGAAGAAAAAGGCCGGACAGGAGTTCCCAGCTCTCACTCTGGATCAACGTCGTGACCGATTGGAAAAATATCACCCTGATTTCCGGGCAGGAGCCTTAAGGGAGTTAAAGGTTGGCCCAAGCAAAGGCTTGGCTATAGCACAGGAAATCGCTGACACGTTTGAGGCAAAAAGTCGCGTAGACCCTGATAGTATAGATTTTGAGGAAATTCACTACGAAACTGACGTTCTGGTCATTGGCGGCGGCGGGGCAGGAACGGCAGCAGCGCTTCTGGCTCAGGAGGAAGGCGCCCGCGTAATCATAGCTACAAAATTGAGGCACGGTGACGCCAACACTATGATGGCCGAAGGCGGCATGCAGGCTTCTACAAAGAGCTGGAAAGATTCGCCTTACTACCATTTCCTTGATGTGATGGGCGGGGGACATTTTGAAAATGATCCGGAACTTGTGCGGACAATGGTCACTGAAGCCCCTAAAGCCATAGCCTGGTTGGAAAAGCTTGGGTGCATGTTTAACAAATGGCCGGATGGCAAAATGTTCACGCTGCACGGGGCTGGAACCTGCAGAAAGAGAATGCACTATGCGGGTGACATGACGGGCGCGGAAATAATGAGAACACTGCGTGACGAGTCCCGTAACAGGGTCAAAGACATCGGGGTTTTGGAATTTTCACCGGCAGTTGAGCTACTGGTTGACGACAAAGGACGCTGTTCAGGCGCTGTGCTCTACAATTTGGAGACCGAAGAATACTTTATCGTAAAGGCCAAGGCGGTGATCATGGCCACTGGCGGCTCTGGAAGGCTTCACATGAGCCGTTTCATGACAACAAACCATTATGGCGCTACCGGTGACGGACTTGTGATGGGGTATCGTTTAGGCGTTCAGGTCAGATTTTTACACGCCACGCAGTTTCATCCAACTGGAGCCGTATTTCCGGAACAGGCTGAAGGTCTGCTTATCACAGAAAAAGTCAGGGGCGCAGGGGCCAATCTTGTAAACATAGACGGTGATCAGTTTGTGTTTGAGCGTGAGCCTCGAGACATAGAATCTGCCAGTATTATACGGGAATGCGAAAAAATTGGAAAAGGAGCGCCTGTTCCGGGACAACCCGGAAGGTACGGTGTGTGGCTGGATTCGCCCATGATCGATATGCTCGAGGGCGAAGGAACGGTAGAAAGAGAGTTTCCCGCAAAGTTCATACTTTTCAAACGTTACGGCATAGACATATCAAAACTACCTATGCTCATTTATCCCACTCTTCATTATCAAAACGGCGGTTTATCCTACAAATCGGATGGCTCAACCACTGTTGAGGGATTTTTTGTGGCTGGTGAAGTCGGAGGAGGAGTGCATGGGGCCAACAGACTCATGGGTAACTCTCTTCTGGACATAACTGTTTTCGGAAGGCTGGCCGGCCAAACTGCGGGGGAATATGTCAAGAGCAGGTCTGATATAGGAAAACTGTCGGTAGATCATGTGAGAAAATATCACAAAGAGCTTGAGGAAGCCGATGTTGGTGGCGATAGAGTGTCTCCCATGGTGCTTCCGGATTATGGCAATCCAGATGTCAGGAAACGTCAGTGGACATCACATTATGTGGGGACTTTGAGATAGATCAGGGACTATCATGGCTGTTGTTTCACAAAAAAAACCAAAAATTCATCTAATTCTGGAATTCATTTCCAATCTTAGGGATCAGTCTGACTTTTGGAAACTTCAATCTAAAGCTGTGGGAGTAGTCCTGATAACTCTTGTCACTGTAGGGGTTGTAATCGCTATTTTGACTTTTTCGAGCATATTCGGAGGAGGGAACCTTTCATATAACGCCTTAGGCTCGCCGGGACCGGTGGTCTTCAGGCATTATACGCACATGACCTTCAAGGAAGGTAAATACAAGAGTTGCAACGTTTGTCACGACAAGATATTTGCGCCCCAGAAATATGGCACATTTGTCATCAGGGCTCTTGATGATTCTCCCCCTGTGAAGGTTCATATTGGCAAGGAAGCGTCTACACTTTTCGTGCCGGATTCGATCGTTGATGATGAGACGGTCATGGTGACGTACGCCGTTCCCAGAGCCTGCGCAACTTGCGCCACAGGCTCGTGTCATGACGGTAAAGAATCTTTCAGTCGCTTCAATTGTTTGGGATGTCATAAGGCAAAATGAAATGATGAAGACTGATAAGCCGATGGGAAGTTCAAGAATGGGGTCGCCTGCAAAGCCGGTCCAGGAAAAGGATGGCTCCAAACCCAAGCGATGGGCGATGGTGGTAGACCAAAGGAGATGCATCGGCTGTCATAGTTGCACAGTGGCCTGCAAAAGTGAAAACAATGTGCCGCTCGGGTTTTGGAGATCATGGGTAAAAGGGCTTCAGAAGGGAAACTTTCCTGATGTGGGAACCATGTTCCTGAGACGGCTCTGCAACCAGTGTGACACTCCTCCATGTGTTCAGGTATGTCCCGTTCAGGCAACAGTCAGGCGTGAAGAAGATGGTGTCACAGTTATGTATTACGGCAAATGTATTGGATGTGGAATGTGTATATCGGCTTGTCCGTATAACGCCAGATTCTTCAATCCAATAAGACATACAGCCGACAAATGTGACTTCTGCTCCCTTCGGATTGAAAACGGTCTGCAACCGGCCTGCGTGGAAGCGTGTCTTTCGAAAGCATTAATTTTTGGAGACATGGACGACGTCTCATCTGAAGTCTTCAGGGTGTTGGCCTCTACCCCTACATCCGTAATAAAACCCGAATTGGGGACCAGGCCGAAAGTCTATTACATTCAGGCAGATCACGACTTGAAGGGCAGGATACATTTCACAGATGACTTCAGAGAGGGAATTCTGGAGTACAACAAGAGCATACCAAGCCCCAACGCATCATATTGGTCGAATAGCGGTGACAAATAGATGGACGCCACAGTTTTATACAATGTTCCCCACGAGGTACCCTGGAAGATCTATATCCCCCTGTATTTCTATTTCACGGGCTTGTCGGCAGGTTCTTTTATTCTATCCACTCTATCGACTGTATTTGGCATAAAACGTTTTAAGCCTATGGCGTTGCCGGCGGCCATAATATCTTTTGTTTTACTTCTTCTCGCTCCCGCCTGCCTGATCATGGACCTACATCAACCATTGAGGTTCTGGCACACTCTTGTTCCGGAATACTTTAATCGGACTTCGGCCCTGTCATACGGTTCCTGGCTGTTGACTCTCTATCCGATAGCCAACCTGATCTACATATATTTTATCTTTGTCAAGAATGACAAAGTGACCAAAGTTCTTGGAACTTTAACAGTTCCACTGGCAATTTTTGTTCACGCCTATACGGGTTTTGCGTTTGCTCTGGTTCGAGCCAGAGCATGGTGGCATTCAGCCTTGATGCCGGGTTTCTTTCTTACGTCAGCCCTGCTCTCCGGTATAGCGCTGCTGGTGGTTGTCGCAATGATCATGGAAAGATACATCAAGGAAAAACTCGATCCCGACCTGTTCAAAAGCCTGCGACTCATGATGATAGGAATATTGCTGATGGATCTTTTCTGGACGGCATGTTTCTGGCTGACCCTCCTTGTTTCAAATGCCGACGGTCATGCGTCCATTATGGTTGCGCTGCACGAAAAGTTGTATTTATGGGGAGAAATAGTGGCAGGCATGCTTGTTCCGTTGATAATACTGCTGGCGCCAAAGACACGTTATAGTCGAAACTGGCTGGTTTTGGCTTCCCTGCTGATTATTGGCGGAGTCTTCCTGATGCGTTATTCAGTCGTATTCATCGGATTTGAAATACCACTAAGTTGAGATAGTTTCACTCTGAGATGGCAATGACCAAACTGACCAGAAGAAATTTTATAAAGACCGCTTCATTGATGGGTGGAGTTTCACTATTTGCTGGATGCAGTTTCTTTGGAGACGCGCCTAATGTCCCCAAGTACATCAAAGGGGCTCCCGGCGTCGATCCGATAGAGAGTCTTTACGGCGTGAAGAACCTTTTTAGTGTTTGCGCCATGTGCGAAGGCAGATGCGGCATCTGTTGCCGCAACGCCGAGGGCGCAATAGTGAAAATAGGCGGAAGTTCTTTCCATCCTGTGTCAAAGGGTGATCCACTGCCGTTTCCGGTCAATCCCGAACAGGCGGCCCTTATAGGAGCTTCAATCTGCGCCATAGGGTCTAGTGGAATTCAGACTCTATACGATCCTTTCAGGATAGCCAGGCCCTTAAAAAGAGTTGGGCCGCGTGGCTCCGGAAAGTGGAAGGCGGTATCCTGGTCCGAGGCAATATCAGAGATCACTACTGGTGGTGATTTGTTCGGGGAAGGCAAAGTCGCCGGGTTGAAGGCTACTAGAGACGCTGGCCAGGGTTTCGGATTCCTGGTGGGGAATGCCGATTGGGGTTCATTAACCTTCATCAAGAGTTTCCTCAAATCATTCTCCGGGGCGCGACTCTTCAGGGATGGTTCTGTTTTAGCCCAAGACATGGTCAAATCGGTCAATAGGTCAGTTTTTGGGGATGAATTCGGGTCGGTGCATGCAGATTACAGGAATGCCAGATTCCTGCTTGATTTTGGGTCTGCTCCATTGGATTCAGGGGTTCCCCTACTTTCAATAGCACGGGACCTTACTGAGGCGAGAATTTCAAGGCCTAGCCTGAAATGGGCGGTAGTAGATCCGCGCCAATCCACTTCTGCCGCGAAAGCAGACATTTGGGCCCCAATAATGCCCGGAAAAGACTTGAGCTTTGCGCTAGCCATCATCAAAGCCCTGTATGAACGTTTTCCCCAAGCTGTGCGCGCCAATAATGAAGCAATCAAGAACGCTGTGAAAAATCATAGTGTGTCGGAATACTCGGAGAATGCCGGATCATACGAGGGAGCGGCCCTGGAGATAGCCAAATTGATGGTCGAGGCCGGTCAGCAAACGGCAGTGGTTCCCGGCTCCGGAGTTTACAGGCAGCAATTTGGAAAAGAAGCTGCAGAGGCAATTCTCTCGCTCAACCTCATGGTGGGGTCGACTCCTGGAAATGGCGGATTAACATTCGACGACGATTCCTTTTTTGTAGAGGCTGAAAAAAGTATCCTCGGCATGGTCGAGCCAAGGATTTCTGATCCGGCGCCGCTTGCTCCAGGCTACTCACTGATTATGTGGGGGGCTGATCCGGTTTACGCAAATCCCAAAATGGCGAGTCTGCTTTCCAATCAAAAGGAGTTCCCTTTGGTGGTGGCGATAGGGACGGTCATCTCTCAAACCGCCTCAATGGCCGACTTCATTCTGCCGGACACAACCTATCTTGAAAGGTGGGACATTTGCGGGGCCCCATCAGTCAGTCCATCAGCCGGCTTTGGATTGAGAGCGCCTACCGTAGGCGCAGTTGACGCACGAAGCGGTAGGTATTTCCCGATTCTTCCCGAAACCATGCTAATGGAAGACATTTTGTATAAATTTTCGGAATCTCTCGGAATGAATTTTGGAAAAGAATATGTTTCTGCGGAATCTCCAAGCATTGCAAAGACGTTCTATTACAAAACGACTGCCGATTTGTTCGGATCTTTCAGTCAGTCTCACCTCGTAAAAAACGCGGACTTGGTAACAGTCGAAAAAATGTTTGAAAGAGGCGGATATTTCCAACAGTCGAACTTGCCTGCAAAGACAAGAAACACACAGGCCGGATATAAAGCGAATCCAGCCAGGTGGGACGGTCGTGTTCAATTCAATGTTGCTTCAAACAATGGTTTCCTGACTCTGATAACCTATTCCCTGCCTTTTCACAGGTCTCCTGAATCAGGTCTGAACTCCTGGCTGTTGGAAACTATGCCGGAAAACCGTTTGATCATCAATCCTATCGACGCCTCCTCCAGAGGCTTGAAACAGGGCGAATTAATTAGTGTCGAAAGTTCCGACGGATCGGTAAAAAGACCTGTCAGAATTCAGATAGCGCCAGGAATCAGACCCGGGGTTGTGGCCTTGGCCAACGGTTACGGATACACGGGCGCTGGGGCGACGCCCTACTCTATTGACAACACGAACAATTTCTTTGACAAACCGCGTTCAGCAGGTGTTAATCCATCAGAATTCCTGGAAAAAGGACCTCTGGTTTTTATTCATAAGGCCTAATTGGGATAAAGTAGATATTAAAGAATTTATATTTTGGGAGGAATCATTTGAAACTTAGCGAATATTTTGATCAAAAAAAAGGGTACGGAATAATTGCCACCGCTGACAAGAAGGGTGAAGTCAACGCCGCTATTTATGCTCGTCCACATTTTATGGATGAGGAGACGATAGCCTTCATAATGCGGGAAAAAAAGACTTACGCCAATTTATCGGAAAATCCGTCTGCCACATACCTGTTCATAGAATCCGGAGGCGGCTACGCAGGGAAAAGAATTTATCTTACCAAGGTTCGAGAACAGACTGATGACGCATTGATTGCTGAAATATGCAGACGATGTGATTACACGATGTTTTCCAAAGATTTGTCAAGGCATGTGGTTTTCTTCAAAATTGAAAAAGTTATACCGCTGATTGGAAGCGGAACGCAGACAACACCTTAATGTCAAATCGCACGCCGTCAGAAATTACATGGGGGCGTGCAATTTGATTTTTAAACCTGGTTTGAATGGTTTGGAGTCAAAAAATATCTCAAATCTTTTTCTATTGTTGAATCTGTGACTTTTGAAAAATGCCTGGTTCACTCCTTCATGGCTGGATGCAAAAATGAAAATTTTTATAACGGGTGGAAGTGGATTTGTGGGATCAAACCTCACAAAGTTTCTTGTGGATCGAGGTTTTCAAGTTACAATTCTGGCTCGAAATCCTGACAAAGGGCCGCAATTACCCCACAGTGTGAGGAAGATAGCTGCCGACTCCATGAAACCCGGATCCTGGCAGAGCGAAATACCAGGGCATGACATTTTGATAAATCTCGCTGGGGTCACCGTATTTCATCGATGGGACGATAAATACAAAAAATTGCTGTGGGATAGTCGCATACTTACGACAAGAAATCTTGTCGAAGCCATCCCGGGGGATAAGGCTCACCAAATCACACTCATAAGCGCTTCAGGAGCAGGTTACTATGGGCTCACCGATGACCAGGAGTCATATGAAACTGCTCCTCCAGGATCAGACTATTTGGCCCGGCTCGCTAAGGCATGGGAAGATGAAGCCGTCAGAGCCGAATCTAAAGGAACAAGGGTTGCCAGGATCAGGATTGGCATAGTTTTGGGGCACGATGGTGGGGCGCTGCATCAAATGACCTTGCCTTTCAGATTTTTTGTTGGGGGGCAGATCGGGGACGGCAAGCAATGGATATCATGGATTCACATCAATGACGTCTGCAGGGCCATTCATTTCCTGATCGAAAAAACACAAATCTTTGGACCGGTAAACTTTACGGCTCCATCACCGGTGAGAAACAGTCAGCTCTCGAAAACAATTTCCAGAATTTTAAAAAGACCGGCCTTTGTGCCGGCGCCCTCATTCGTTATAAAAGCCGCCCTGGGAGAGTTCAGCGCATACGTTTTAAATGGACAGAAGGTTATTCCCAAGGCTCTCCTGGAAAATGGTTTTCATTTCAATTTCCCCACAGTGGATAAAGCTCTTGAAGACCTGCTTTGATAAAACTGGCTCAAACAATCTAGAAAAGTGACTCCGACTTTTCACGGAAACCCGGCAGGCTTGGAATTTTTTAAACTGTCGATTTAATCACCCTTACCCGTAAGTGATCTTATAGCTAGCCAACGCCAATTCGATATTAAGTCATACATTAAAAAATAATCATAACAATTTCATTTGACACAATATATTAGATTTGGTAAGCAGCTATTTACGTTCAGCTCAGGGGTCGAAGATGCTAGCATTCAGATCGAAGCGTTCCAGTCAATTTACAAAATTACCCAATCATACAGTTGTTTACGGAATAGTTTTGACTGCGGTCGGAATTTTCATAAGCCTGGCTGCTTTTACACGCCTCTACGAATTGCGTGAATTTTTCCCTTTACGCCTCCCGGATCAGGTGAACGAATTCATACTGAATTATGTGCCTTTCATAGTTGGTGTGTTTGTCACCACCGTGGCTTCGTGCGCCGGGCTCATAGTGGGTTTGAACTGGCTTTTCACAGGATTTAGGCACATGTCCCGACTGAGAGTCCTGATGAATCGACCTGGGGAATATTACAGGGCAGAAACGGTTTCTCATGGGTTGAAGGAGGGCAAATTACAATCTTATGATCATGCCCCTTCACTGATTTTCTTCGTCATAGGCAAGATCTGGTCGAACGCGAAATACATATCGGAAATACCGGGACAGATAGTCAGATTGAATGTTCGATTCATCTGGAAAGCCATCGCCATCGCAATAGTCATACATTTTGGTTTCAAGGCGCTTGAGCTGGTTCCACCTTATTTGTCGGGATTGGGGTTGGGGGTTGGTTATGTTCTACCGTCACCGGCCTCTTTCTATAAATTGCTTCTGATTGTGTGCGTGCTGAAATTTATAATGGCTTTATCTCTGATTCCCCTGAAAAAACCGGGGGCCAGTCGTGAGATGGACTCGATGATCGTGGAAGGCACAGGCCATCCATCGGTATTTTTCTCGATTCTTGAAGAAGGATCAAAGATATTTGCCAGGGGAAATCTCGGAAACACCGTATCCAGGACGGCTCCCACGACGTGCAAGGATGGTGAGCGTCAGGCTGGAACTTTGATCGAGAGTTTTCCGGAGTACGTAAAGACTTCATCACGAATTTCCGCTCTGATAGCCCTGTTTCTTGGGTCTGTCATGGTAGTGGTCGGGTTTCTACAAATAATTCTCATGCAATATCCCAGTTTTTCAGTGCCTTATGATGATTTCTTCCGCCTCTACAGTTTGAGCCTGGTCGTAGACCTGGTGTTGAACGTATCAATTATTCTTTTCGGCAAGGGCTTTCTGGATCAGGCTGGTTCACTACTGGCAGTTTACAGATTCAAATCCAAGATATTATACATTGAAGCCAAAGGAGATTTTGACACTGACACTGATCAAAACCTATCCAGGAAATCCAAAAAGAGGATGCAGACCTTCGATCCGTTAAGATCAGGGGCTTTTAATGTGAGATACTTTTCGGCTGAGGCTATCTCAGAATCTATAACCCCTGAAGGTGTTCGAGAACTGATAGGCCTAGAAACATCAGAGAATCTTCTGAAAGAGGTTTCATCCCTTAAATTCCTACCGTTTCAGGTGAAATTTACCGAACGGTATCCGTCATCCTGGGCGAATCAGTTGAATTCGGTAGATGATGGTGAGGAGAACGTAATAGTAGTCGCTGACGAGCATCTGGGGGTGGACGATTCTGCCGGGGATCACGCTTCAGTTTCTTCGAACGCACAGTAAACTTCGATGTCTAAAGTGTCAGCGACCACGCTCGTACTGATTTTAACCATGACCGTCTGTGACGTTGTGGCTCATGAACACAAATATTCCTCCGGCATAGGACAAGACATTTTGGTTTCATTCAAACACAAGAAATCAGCCAAACGTGAAAGCCCTCACATTCTTTTTACCAGACTGAGAGAAACGGTTCTTGCGCTGGGTGGTGAGGCGCATCATGCCAGAGTGCTGTTTCAGGCAGGTCATGAGTTCGAAATAGACCCTTTTTTTCTCGCTTCGGTTGCTTTCGTGGAATCCAATTTCAGGCCGAATATCAGCTCAAACAGAAACGCTAAAGGTTTGATGCAACTCCGTCCGGTGGTGCTGGAAGTGCTGGGAGTCACCAATCCGTGGGACCCTTACCAGAACGTGATGGCAGGCGCAGCCTATCTCAGGCACTGTTTCGAGAGATATTCAAAGTACGACAATTCAACCTTCCTGGCCTTGGCAGCTTACAACATAGGTCCAGGAGGGATTCGCAAATTGGAAAACTCTGAGCCGGCTTCAAGATTTGTCAAAAAAGTGCTTACTGTTTATAATAAGCTTTCAACAAATCCTTTGAACTGCACAAGAAACAGTCTGAACAGGGACATGCTATTGAGCAGAATGGCCGGAGCGCAGTGAATGAGGAATTTCAGGGATGTAAATTTGTCCTGTCATGAAAATATCATGAGACTTAAACTGCACGTATTAAAACAAGAAATGCGGGCCTTTTTTCGGGGACCCTTCGCTCCCGCTTCGCAGTAGGTGAGGTGAGCCAATGAAAAAATATTTGTCATTATTACTTTTAGTTTTCCTGGGATTTGTTTTTCTCCACGAGGCGCCAACCTCCATGGCCGAAGACTTCCTGGTGATAAAGAAAAAGAGTGGTCCAACTCAAAAGGTGCCTTTGAGTTTTCCGCCAGAGCAAATAGAGTCTTTCCATGTCGAATCCAGCCCGGCTCCACCGTTAGGGGTTCCGGAGAGGGAAGCAGTGGAGACTGACAGGCGTGAAGAGGTTGGGGGCAAAAGTAGGGCTGATGAAGATCGTCCCCTCAGTTCTCCGTTCGGGGCTCAGCCTGGTCTCAAGCGCTCTCCTTCCTCCGACAGTGAAAGTCCGTTCGGCCCGACAAGACAAAAAACAGGTCCCAAACAGGATACTTCGACCAAAGAAGGACCCCGCCCATCTACTGACACGGCTGAGAGCGAGCCATCAAGACGATTGGAAAAACCGGCTCAACAAAAAACAGGTCCTTTAGCCGCGCTAGAATCCTCTGCTCCAAGGCAGGCCACATTTACTGTCAATGTATACAAATTGCCTGAAAACATAACGGCATTGCCCGATTTCAGCGCGTTTAGACCAACGAAGATTCTTTTTGTGGACAAGATTGACATAGATCCTAGCAGTTTCAAGGCAAATCTTCCTGGGCTTCCGGAAAGCACTGACGGCATTGGTCTGCGTTTCATGGCCAACTTCCTGGTTTCAGGCGAGGGTATCTTCAAATTTAGAGTTCAGTCAAAAGATGGGGTAAGATTACACATAGATGACAAAACGCTCATTGAAAACGACGGCATTCATGAACCATCTGTAAAGACCGGGTTTGTTCATTTGGCCGAAGGAATGCATTCCATAATTGTTGACAGCTTTAATTCGAAGGGCGCTCCGACGCTTAAAGTTTTTGTTCAGGGTCCCGAGGGAGAAGAACACCCTTTCTCGATAAACACAGGACTGGTTGGATGGAAGGAACCGGAAAAACCCTACGACGTTTTATGGGGACAAGTGTACTTTGTTCCACAGGGTAATTATCCTGAAGGACCGGATTTTTCGAAATTGACCCCGATTGGAAGACTCATCACTCCGGAACTGAACATGAAATCAGGGTCTTTCATACCTGGAATACCGGGTCGCAGAGACATGGTAGCGGTAAGGTTTCAGGGTTTTTTCAATGTCACGGGCGCCGGAATTTTCGCTTTCCGGATGCAGTCCAACAATTTCGCAAAACTAACAATCGGGAAAAGCGCAATAATTGAAGCGCCAAAAGGGACTAAACCTGATACTGAAGGCTCCGTCGGATGGGCATTCCTGCAGCAGGGTAGCTATCCGGTTTCTGTGGACTATTTCAATGCTCAGGGCGATCCTAAGCTTCAGTTATTTGTCACATCGCCGATCAGGTCAGAAGAACTTTTTAATCCATCCAGAATTATGGAAGGTTTCGCGGCTGAAACGGGTCAGGTCAACCTGATACCGGCGTTTGTATATTTCCTGACGCCCAATACCAAGAAATTACCCAATTTTAATAAACTCTCACCAGCGGGGATGTTCTTCTCTAAGGCGATAGATTATCCGGTGAATCGCGGATCAAGGGAATTTCCGGGTATACCTAAAAGGGATGAGTGGTTGGGTATAAGATTTTACGTCAAATTTTCATTGACCGAACAGGAGACGGGCACATACAAATTCAGGGTAGTCTGTGACGACGCCGCCAGGCTTATAATTGGAAAGAAAATAGTAATGAATGCGGAAGGCTCTGGACAAAAGGTCATTGACCAGTCGGGAACTGTGGATCTGACCGTGGGTAGCCACGAGATGTTCCTGGATTATCTGCAGACAACAGGCGCCAACGGTCTTCAGCTATTTATCACTCCTCCAGGTGGGGAAGAAAAAATATTTTCATTTGAATGATGCAAGGAAAACTCCGGCCTCACATAATGAGGCCGGAGTCCAACAATTATTTTTCTACGTCATCCTCTTCATTCTCTGAACTTACCAGTTGCAATTTGGGTCTCTGATCCGGTTTTCTTGGTCGATCCTTGTTCATCCTGGCCTTGGCTATGAGGTCTGAAAATCTTTCAAACTCGGACGGTAGAAATTTCAGTGTATAATGTGGAAGATTAACGTGAACGACCCCTCCAGGGCACATTGTCACTGCTCCAAAACCTTCATCGCTTGATAAAATCTTTTGATCGTCCACTTGGCGTCCTCTATCATTTTTTTCTATCATTTTATGGCGCCTGATTTGCCGTGGCAACAGAATTGATGTAAAATTCGTTCGAAATGAATCAGACGAAACATAAATATGACGAGGCGTCGTCGATCAATTCCGATGATTACAATTCCATAGCCTCAGGACCGGACTTTCGGCCCGAGAAGATTACTGCGGTAATATTGGCCGGTGGAAAAGCTTCAAGAATGGGCGGAGTCAACAAAGCTCTTTTGAAGATCAACGGAAAATCCATCATTGAGCGCGAAATAGAGGTCCTTGACGCCATTTTTGACGAGACAATCATAATCACCAACAATCCGGAGAATTATGAGTTTTTAGGCAAGCCTCTTTTCAACGACGTTGTTCCAGGAAAAGGTTCTCTGGGCGGATTGTATACCGGGTTACTCAGGGCAAGAAATCATTACAGCTTCTTTGTGCCTTGTGACATGCCTTTTCTAGACACCAGAATAATAAATGTTCTGCTTTCCAAACTTGACAACCATGACATTGTGATTCCAAAGATCAATGGTCATCTTGAGCCAATGCACGCTATTTACTCAAAAAAATGTATACCCCACATAAAAAAATTGATGACCGGAGATGACCTTAAAATAAAATTGCTCTTCCATGAAGTGGATACCTATGAAATTTCAGAAGATTGTGTCAGAAAGTTCGATCCGGCTTTTGACTTCATCATGAATGTAAACACGCCTAAAGACTTTGAAGACGCTAAAAAGAAGCTGGTTTCCAAATACGGGTAATGCCTGGAGGGCAAAAACAAGTTTGCTTTAGTCATCAGTACTCATAAGGCAAAAATAATTTTCTGTGCTCGTAAAGGGCAAATCTGTCTGTCATACCTGCTATATAATCACACACTATTCTTTCTCGTGATTCTGCCCCTTCATTAATTCGTTTTTGGACTCCGGGCGGCAACTGGAAAGGCCTCTCCACATACTCAAGGAATAAATCTCTCAGAAGCCTGTTAGCCTTGTACTGCATTCTCATGAGCTTGTGATGAGTGTAGAATTTCTGGTAGAGGAATTCATCCAGCTGTTTTTTCCAACCGAGCATTGTTTTGGAGAAGTTTACAACTATGAATTCCAGATTCATCACCATATCTGGCGAATCTATTGAGTGACCGGAGATATTTTCCTCTGTCTGAACGACCAAGTCTCTAATAAATCGGTCAATAAGGATTCTGATGCACTGATACCTGAACGTATCCTTGTCTGCCTGATCGCAGAAGTCTTTCACAGCAGATGTGATGAATTTCCAGATGTCCAGTTTTTCCAAATCTGACTCCTCAAAAAAACCGGACCTCAAACCATCTTCTATGTCATGGCAGCTATATGCTATTTCGTCGGCGCGATTGACGATCTGGGTCTCAGTCGAAGGTTGTGGAGTCCTGGAGAATTCCTTTAAATCTTCTTCGGGGGCATGGTCATAGATGGTTGAATGCCTTATTATGCCGGCCCTTGTTTCAAAAGTAAGGTTAAGTCCTGGAAAATCGGGATACCTTGTTTCAAGTAAATCCACTACCCTCAGGGATTGCCTGTTGTGTTCGAACCCACCGAAATCTCGCATCAAAGCGTGAAGTGATTGCTCTCCTGCATGTCCAAATGGGGTGTGGCCTAAATCATGAGCCAGTGCGATGGCATGGGTAAGATCCTCATTGGCCCCGATATACTGGGCTATGCTGCGGGCTATCTGAGCTGCCTCAAGCGTATGCGTCAACCTGGTTCTGTAGTGGTCTCCCTCATAATATGCAAATACCTGAGTTTTATACTCGAGTCTCCTGAATGCCTTCGAATGTATTATTCGGTCCCTGTCCCTCTGGAATGATGTCCTGAATTGACATTCTTTTTCTGGCCTGGACCGACCTTGGCTCTTTTCCGAGAGAATGGCATAACCTGCCAAATATTCGCGCTCGCGTTTTTCCTGGATTTGACGATTGAGTAACAAATGAGGTTCCTTAGAAACAGTGACGACTGATTGGCTTCGTCCGGTTGGCCGGGCTAGCGATTCACAACACCCGAACTTTCGTTGAAGTTGACATCCACCGGTAGGCCGGTGTGTTCCACACTGTAGGGACGCGGACCCGGCAAGATGATATTTACCAGCGCCGTAAAGAAAATAACTACCAGAATAGATGCCAGAACGAAAAGAGGCTTTCGGAAAGATGCGCCAAGGCGGGGAACTCTCTCCCGTGACGCCTCAGTTTCGGCAGGAAATCTGAAATGGTTGAAAGCGTCTTCGGGAATGGTCAAGTCAGAGGGAAAAGTTTGGCCGGCTTTCATCACATCTTCGGCCTGACGCGTCTGGTTTTTCCTAATCCCTTCACCAACTGAAGGCGCATCTTTTGTTGAGGTGACTCCGGCAAGCTTTCCCTCACCGGAGCATAGTGGGCATCTGACATTCAAGTCGGGAATGTCAGGCAAACTGGCTTGGGCAGTCTGCAACAACTGCTTGCAGTGTGGACACTCTACTATCATGCTGTTTCCGCAATGGCTCGATGGTTAGAATAAAACAGGAGTTTTATTGTTGCACAGACCCATTTAATCTTGAATTTTCTTGATGATTTTTGGCACTTCACCCAAATCGGGAAAACGACCGACTTCTTTTTTGGAAAAAATGATTTTGCCGCCATATTCAACATCGAATATTCCGCCACTCGATTGAACCAGCTCAATGTCAAAACCAAATTCTTTTTTGAGATCTTCCGCCAAACTAGCGGCTCTAGGTCGATAGTTTCAACTGCCGCAATAGGTGATTTTGCAATTCGCCATTATAATATACTCCTGGACAGATTAAGTTATTCACCAACTCCGTATTATATTTGTTCCTGAAATATTTATCAAGCTAACAAAGAGTTAATGATAATCAATAGATTCAATTTTAAGTTTTCCGACCATTTGTAGCACGGCGTTGGAAGAAGAGCCATCAACGTTGTTTGCTATTTTTATGTGGGTGGCGTCGGAGGGGGTCTGTTTGAGGGTAGGATCCACAGACAACCATCCATCGACGTATGACTCTGCCCACGCATGATACAAAAATCCCAATCCATCAGAATAGACAAGTCCTGTCACTATTCTGGTAGGGATCTTGAGAGACCGGGCCATAGCCGTGTAGAGTCCGGCATGAGATTGACACTCACCTTCCATGGTTTGAAGAACCTCCAGCGCAGTGAAAGAGTCCCTCATACTCTTCCTGATGTTATCTGAGGTCCAGTTGACCAATTTTACAACACGTTCAAAATCGGGATCTTGCGGTGAAACAATCGAACTGGCTTGCTTAACTATGACAGGGTTATCGGACTGAATGCTCAAAGTGGAGGCTAAATCCCCCTCACGGTCAAAGTCTTGGCGAATGTCCGGATTAGATAGCGTCCGGACTTTTTTCTTGCTTCCGAAATCGGCCCGATTTTCGACGACCACATCCAGTTTAAAACTCCCCGGAGCCATGTCTGACCCGGATGTCGTTATTTTCTGTCGATGATCCTCAGGGAAAAGAGATGGATCGACACCTTTAATGACCGCTGAAAGTGACCGAGTTCCGGCTGGTTTCAATATGGGTTTTGGAGATTTTACGAGACTCAGATCGAGAATCAAATCTTTCTGCTGGGCCTTTTTGTTCAAAAAATCCCTGGCCAATGATTCATCTTCCAGGACCGTTATCAGTGAACCCTCCAGGGCTTTTTCCAGCACAGTCAAGCCTTTGCGGTTCAACCAGGAATTTACCACTGCGGCTCCCAATTTGTTACGCGCTTTCCAGACGGCGTCATTTGGTCCTGGGGCTCCAGACACCTTGGTGATCAATTGATCCACCGTCTCCATGGACTGTTTCTCGGGGTTGAAAACCACAAAGGAGCTTGAAGCTCCCTCACTCAAACCTCTCAAAGCTGGCATCAATGAAATTGCGCTTGAATGATACAGGGCGCCATCGACATCGTAGGTTCGCTCAATTTTCTCCCCCGAGGCCGTCATGTTTACCGAAAGTTTGCCGCTCTCATTTCTACCCTTAACTTCCAGACTCTTGTCATTCATTTCAACCAATGATTCAAAGGAAAGTAGAGTAAGATCCGGTTTTACAAAAACTTTTTCCTCCATTTTTATTTGGTTCGTCTTTTTTAACGCAGTCAGCCTCATGACTGAATCACTGTAAATAACGAAGTTGTCTCCCGCTGGTTCAATCCTGAAATGGCTGTATCCAACCTTATCTTCCTGGAAATAGATGCCGTACCAGGCTTCTTTGAAGCCAAATTTTCCGAGATGGCCATAGCCGTCAAGATTTTTTATTGATGCGCTATCCTCGTTGTTTAGGCGAAAGACACAGAACGAATTCGAAATACACAACAAAATGACCAACAACGATTTGAGGAATATCTGGTTCATCTTGGACCCACTAATATCATGAATCCAATTCCCATGCCATATCAGGGCTATACTCTCAAAAAAATTCCGATTTCGACTGCCTCTCCGGTGGCGCCTAATTGAACGATGATTTCCCGCGAGCATTTCCAAACCAAGCCAAACTGAACCAGAAGTTTGAGAACCGAGAGGAGATGAAATGGACATCGCTGACCACAAGTTTACAGGTAAGGACGGGGCGATTCTGTTTTAATTGGATGACCAAAATGGTAATAGATGTTAACATGTTATAATCATGATGAATTCGACTATTTTATTGACTTTGGGATATGAACTGGTAAACTTAACCGTTTACGAACAGGCATACGATTGCGCCCTTTTTCAGGTCTAGTCGGAGGAGAATAATGGATTACAAAGATACGCTGAATTTACCGAACACAACCTTTCCAATGAGAGCAAATTTACCCAAACGAGAGCCGGAATTTCTCAAAAAGTGGCAGGAAGGGCAAATCTACGCTGAAATATTGAAAGCTTCCGAGGGTCGCCCCAAATATATACTTCACGACGGACCTCCTTACGCCAACGGTAACATTCATCTTGGAACAGCTCTTAACAAAATACTCAAGGACATGATAGTCAAGTCAAAGTTCATGTCCGGATTCGACTCTGACTATGTCCCAGGCTGGGACTGCCACGGTTTACCCATAGAGCACAACGTTGATAAAGAACTTGGCAAAAAGAAACAGACCATGACCGAAGTGGAGGTTCGCAGGAAATGCCGCGAATACGCCACAAAATTTATCGAAATACAGCGGGAAGAATTCAAACGTCTTGGAGTCTTCGGGGTTTGGGAAGATCCATACCTCACGATGAACTACAAATACCAGGCTACAATCGCTCGGGAATTGGGAAATTTCTTTCAGGACGGTTCGGTTTACAGAGGCAAGAAACCGGTACATTGGTGTTCATCCTGTGTCACGGCATTGGCGGAAGCCGAGGTTGAGTATGCGGATTCTTCAGCCCCCTCCATATTTGTCAAATTTAAAGCTGTAGATGATTTTTCTCAGAAAATCCCCGAACTGGGAAACAGGGATGATGTCTACGTAGTCATCTGGACTACGACCCCTTGGACCATACCGGCCAATCTGGCGATAGCCGTTCACCCTGACGAGTCTTATGCCGCGGTAGAGACCGAAAAAGGTGTGCTAGTGCTTGCGGAGAGACTGGTCCCAGTGAACATGGAAGCTTTTGGGATCGAAAGTTACAAGATATTGGCCACTTTCAGGGGGTCATCTCTGGAAGGTCTCAAATGCGCCCATCCTCTTTACGGTCGGCAGTCCATGATAATTCTGGCCCCGTTTGTCACTCTGGACACAGGAGCGGGTTGTGTTCACATAGCTCCCGGTCATGGTCAGGAAGACTATGAAGTAGGGCTGAAATATAACTTGGAAGTATATGCGCCCGTAAACGACAACGGTGTTTTTACCAAGGAAGCAGAGTATTTTTCGGGTAAGTTCGTATTTGACGCCAATAAGGACGTCATCGCCAAACTGGATGAGAATGGGGCCCTACTGGGATCAGAGACAATCAATCACAGCTATCCTCACTGTTGGCGCTGCAAAAAGCCGGTTATTTTCCGGGCTACTCATCAGTGGTTCATTTCCATGGACAGAACCAATTTAAGGTCTAACGCTCTGAAGGCAATTGACACAGTCAACTGGATTCCCAAATGGGGCCGGGACAGGATTTACGGAATGATTCAGCACAGGCCCGACTGGTGCGTCTCTCGACAGCGCAGTTGGGGGGTGCCGATCACGGCGGTAAGGTGTAAGGACTGTGATTCCGTAGTGGCGCCACCAGAACTTTTCGAAAAGGTCTCAAAACTCTTTGAAGAGCATGGAGCGGATATCTGGTTTGAATCGTCAGTTGAACAACTAATTCCCGAAGGTTTGAGATGCCCGAGTTGCAACAGTGAGTCATTTGTGAAGGAGACGGACATCCTCGACGTATGGTTTGACTCAGGTGTCAGTTGGGCCGCAGTTTGCGAGTACCGTCCCTCTCTGGAATACCCCGCTCATCTCTACCTCGAAGGTAGCGATCAACATCGCGGATGGTTCCATAGCGCCTTGCTAACATCTGTCGGAACCAGAAAGCGGGCGCCGTACAGGGGGGTTTTGACTCACGGATTCGTAGTGGATGGGCAGGGCAAGAAAATGTCCAAGTCACTGGGAAATGTGATACAGCCTAAACAGATAATAGACAAATATGGAGCGGACATTTTAAGATTGTGGGTGTCGGCGGAGGATTATCGAGACGACATCAGGATTTCCAATGAAATTCTCGAAAGACTCTCCGAGGCTTACAGGAGAATCAGAAATACTTGCAGATTTTTGCTGGGAAATTTGTCCGATTTCAATCCGGATCAGGACATGGTTGACATCGATCAACTGACTTCCCTCGATAAATATGCGCTCACCAAACTCAATTGGGTGATGGAGAGGGTTACAAGAGCCTACAGGGATTTTGACTTTCACGTTGTTTTTCATACCCTGTACAATTATTGCTCCGTGGATTTGTCGTCGCTTTATCTGGACATTCTCAAGGACAGACTGTACTGCGAGAAGAAAGATGGACTTAAGAGACGGTCAGCTCAAACTACGCTTCATCTGATTCTCACCTCACTGGTGAAGCTAATGGCCCCCATTCTTTCTTTTACAGCAGAGGAAGTGTGGCAGGAATTCAAGCATTCGGAATCAGGAATACCGAGTGTGCATCTGGCAGCTTTTCCAGAGCCCCTGTTTTCGAAATCACTGTCGGAATTTGACACCGCTCTCTGGGATGGCATGGTATCTCTCAGGCAGGAGGTCTCCAAGGCTCTGGAAGAAGCGAGGGCGTCCAAGCTGATAGGCTCGTCACTTGAGGCAAAAGTCCAGATCAACGCCAATGCTGATATTGTAAATTCGGTCAGACAAATTGATGACGCTGAAGGTTTCTTTATAATCTCGCAGTTGAGTTTGCTAGAGATGGCGGAGGATGGCCCCACTGAGATCATCGTAAGCAAGGCCCAGGGCGCCAAATGTCCCAGATGTTGGATATGGTCAACAGAAATCGGGTCCGATGAGCCGGGTCATGAAGTCTGCCCCAGATGCGCATCGGTTTTGGAACAATCCAATATGAACGTTTAGGGTTAGCGCCCAAGACGCTGTTGAATGAAATTGACGGATTATGACTACATTTAGCCGTGCAATAATCTTTTTCGGCATATCATTGTCGGTGATAGCCTTGGATCAGATCTCCAAGAATCACATTGTAAACAATATTGGCCTCAACCAGGGATATTCGTTAATCAGTGATTACCTGGATGTTGTTCATGTTAGAAACTCTGGAGCTGCATTTGGTTTTTTTTCAGGCTCCAGAGGATCTATCAACAGAATAATATTGACTCTGGTGTCTGTGGCCGCCTTGATTGTGATAGTAGGAATGGCCTTCTGGTTTTCTGACGGTAGTATGCTGTCATTGGTAGCGCTGGCCTTTTTCTTTGGTGGGGCGTCTGGAAATCTGATTGATCGGATCATTCACGGAGAGGTCGTCGATTTCATAGATGTTCACGTCGGGACTATTCATTGGCCCGCTTTCAATGTAGCTGACACATCCCTCTGCATCGGGGCCGCACTATTCTGCGTGTATATAATCAGTCAAAAGAAACATATCGCATAGCCCCTAAGATTCGTAAATGATCTTTGGAGCTTTTTAGTGTCGGTGGGGTCGAGATGGACCTGGAACAACCTGCTATAAGGCAAACCAAAAAAGGACTTGAAATAAGGGTTCGAGTAACCCCAAACTCTTCGCAGGAGTCGGTTTGTTTCGACGCAGAGGAAGGTTTGATAGTGAAACTGAAATCACCACCAGTGGAGGGTCGAGCCAACAAGGCGCTAATAAAGATTGTGGCTAGAAAACTTGGAGTGGCCCCTACCAGGATAACGGTCAGCAAAGGTTTGGCGTCCAGAAATAAAACCGTGCTTGTGCAGGAGCTATCAGATGTCGAGGCTACTGAGAGACTGAAGAGGAATTAAAGACATCCTCCTAAAATTTCAGCGATGGTGAGACTCCGAGTCCGATGTCCCAGTTCCCGGATAACGGCAATTTCCAGTTCCGCCATTTCCCGATAGAACAGTGTCCTGTCGATTACCACATCTGGGAACGCAGGCCTCTTGTCGGTTTCATAGCGAAAACAACCCCCACTTGAAATTTGAGACTCATTCGGTCTTTTGATGAGATGAGGTATCCCGGCAAGGCGACAAATCATGGGACGGTGTTCATATAAAACGCATTTACCGTCAAAGTTAAGGGCACAGACAGCTTCTCTGTATTCAGTCCCCAGAGGATCCTCTGCCTTTGCCTTTAATATGTTTCTCGCTCTCGTCTTGATTTCAAGGCGCATAACCTCGTCCAGAACCTTAAGACCCCGTCTCAATTGAAGCATCTCCGTAAAAGTGTGAACAATAAGATCAACAGTGCAACACTTGATCCCATTGCATCCTTCGCACGAGAAACCAGTCATTTGCGAAGCTTTGGAATAGGCCTCGTCCATTTGCCTGTAAAGCTCCACGAGACGGGGAGTTAATTCGGTTCCGGAGTAAGTCATTTAAAGATTAACACTTGGATAGATATTAATTATCCCCCTGCGGCGATAACCATGAATTAACGTAGCGTCCACCCAAAAAAATTAATCCTGCCAGGTAATGGCTTCTTCTGGACAAGTGTCAATGGCTTCCTGAATTTCTTCTTCCGAGCACGCGCTCTGGTCCACTACATAAGCCTTATCTGTGTCTTCGCTGACTGCAAAGCAATCTTCCGCTATAGCGGCGCAAGTTCCACAACCACTGCAAGCTTCTGCGTCAATAACTAAAGTCTTGGCCATTTTGCCTCCTTTGCCTTTTTGGACAAAATTAGAAGATGAGCTTGAATCTCTGTCCGACAAGCTTTACATGCAAGACTTTTAGCAGTCAACCGTTATTATGAAATTTAATGCAAGATTGTTCCTGTCCGCTCTGAACAACTGATATGAAAAAATGAAAATGAACGCGCCGAGTTTGGTAAAAGTGCTGTTTTTAGCGCATAAACCAACAATTTTACTTGACACTTGTCAATTTAAGGACGTATACACATATCGTCGAATTCGTTTGCGTAAATGTTCAAGAAATTTAGGGAGGATGGGTTATGACCAAAGCAGAATTTGTGGACAAACTGGCTGAGAAGGGAGAAACAACCAAGAAACACGCTTCTGAAGCCATTGAAATGGTGTTTGGCGCAATCAAGGATGTTCTGGTGAGTGGCGACGAGGTTTCCATACCGGGTTTTGGAAAATTTTCTATAGTCACCCGGAAAGCGCGCTCTGGCATCAATCCTCGAACCAAAGAAAAAATCAGCATTGATGCTACCAAGGCCCCGAAGTTTTCCGCTGCAAAAGCTTTGAAAGAATCCATTAAATAAGACGATAGTCCACTATTTTGTTCGATGTGAAAGTCCTGCAGGGAGCTATACCCCAACAAAAATATACGTGGTCGATGTTTGGTCCGGTTTTAATCGATTCTTGAAATTTTATTCTTTTCAAATGGCGCAAGCATTGTGACCTTACATTTCCACTCATCAATTCTTTAGACCTTGACTTTGTATCCGGCTTCGCATTAATCAGATTGCAACTTTTGTTTTTGATGGAGTTTAAAGGCAAATTTGATTTTTACATGGCGAATCTCAGCAGTGTTCTACAGGACTATGGGTCCGACACTCTGGCGCAACGGATGAGTTGTACTCATAGAGGTCTGAGGAGTAACAAGAAGAATCATGTACGTGCTCGGCAACTTTATCGGCGCTATAGCGCAAGTGCTAAATGTCATTCTGTCTATATACATGTGGCTGATCATAATATCCGCCCTCATTTCATGGGTCAATCCAGACCCGTACAACCCTATCGTGAGATTTCTGTACAGCGTCACAGAGCCTGTCCTGAGTCTTGTAAGAAGAACCTTGCCTCTCCCCAGAATGGGGATTGACCTGTCTCCGTTGATCGTACTACTGGTGATAATTTTTCTGCAGAGCTTCCTCATCACAACTCTGCAACAAATCGCTGCGAATCTAAGGTAGCATCGCAAATCATTCTCCACGTGCGTCTTTAGGACTGAATGCGATCTTAGACGGGCTCGCTCTAAAAAATAAAAACGGCCGGATGAACCTGCAGGTTGTCCGGCCGTTTTTATTTTTCTTGGGAGTCAGGTATCAAAAATCATCGAAATCGATAGTGAGTTCTTCCTCTGAGAAATCTTCATCGATTTCGAGGGAGGATAATAAGTCCACGGGACGACCCTCTAGAGGATCTTCAAAATCAGCTAGGGCTTCGGCCAGCGATTCTTCTTTCATGCTGCCGCCGATGTAATAATCAATATTGTGCGATTGAGGCATGCTCGATCCTCCCGTCTAGAGTAAGCTCTGTTGCGTAGCAACTGAAATAAATAAAGCATACCGGTTAGATATTGTCAATCTTTAAAGTATCGCATTATATATTTGTGCGAATTACGAGACTGGGGAGGGTATCTATTTGATAAGATGAAACCTTTGTGTGTTTTGAGATAGGATGAATGAGAAAAAGAAGCCCTGGTTTTTTTAAAGTAGTCGAGCTAGGTGCTTGAAGTTTTGACCGTAAGCCCTGTATTTATTTAGATTAATCTTGTTAAAAGCGCGCTCGTTCTCTGTGGCCGTTCTGACAGGTTTGGCCGGAGTTCCCATTACCACGGAGTTAGCCTTAACAATGCTACCGGGTGTCACCACGGCCCCAGCGCCAACCATTGCTCCTGACTCTACCTTGGCGCCATCGAGGACCATGGCGCCTATGCCTACGAGGCAATCATCCTCTATTACACACCCATGCAGGACCGCTCTATGGCCTACAATCACGTTGGCGCCTATAATCAGAGGAAATTTATCGCTGGTGACATGCAATACGCAGTGATCCTGAATGTTTGTTTGAGAGCCTATTCGAATGGAATTTACATCGCCTCTGATGACAGAATAAAACCAGATATTGGCATCATCTTCTATGGTGACATCCCCGAGGATAACGACGCCTGGAGCCAGGAATACATTTTTGCCTATGGTCGGCCTGATTCCTCTGTACTCGTAAATTAGAGCTTGACTGGATTGTATGTTCATTAGGTTATGGCCTGCCTGCTTATAATGTGATGTCAAAATTGCTGGTAAGCCCTCGAAGAGATCGATTCGAACAATTCATTGGACACAAATCGTCGTCTCTGAGGGTTGAACGATGGTTCCAGGGTCCTTATCTCCTCAAAAGAGATGATCCTGCTAAAAGCCTTGTAATAGCTGAATCTGACTTTTAGTATTTGCGAAACCTTTGATCCGGTCTTTGATACCTTTGGGTCAATATCTCCAATTTCTATACCTGGATAGTCATCTATTTTCTGTATCAGGTTTGAGACCGTCTCTACTGCCCAATCGATGATCCTGGCTTCTCCTGCCGCTCCATGGCCGTTTACGTAAAACAGTATCGGGAGACCTTTCCTGAGGCCCTTGTGTCCGGATACAATTGAATATGTGATGTTGTTCAAGGCCATGGGGAAGACCAGGGGTCCTGAATCAGGGCTGAACATGCTTTTTTGAGAGCTGTATTCCTCCGGTAGGCTCAACAACGAACAGGCTCGTTTTTTGTCCATGGTAACCAGCAAAGGGGCTTCCTCGTGGCCCACTATTCTCAGAGGGTAGAACATGGTTTCCAACTCGTATGGCTCGAGTCTTTTGGCAGGAGGATAAACGAAGAGATCAGTTTCTGAAAAAACTATTCTGTGCCATCGGCTTACTATAAACGGCCTTTGACATAAATCTGAGGTGCGATAAGAAAAACCGTCGGTTTCTTTTCTGATTTCGTAACCGAATATTTGAAACTTTCTCTTTAAAAAGACCAAAATATCGGCTTTTAGTATTACTTCATGGTCAAGTTGTTTGGTGAGCGTGACGATGTTTTTCTTTGATTGAGCCCCGTATGAGAAACTTTGAAATACAAATCCTACATTTCTCAAAAGCGCAGGTATTGATTTATCGAGGTTTTCAGGACAGTTGACGCATATTTTGTCCATGTTCAGTCTGGAACAGCATACAATCTCGTTTTCTAGAAACCGTTTTGCACATTCTTCTTCGTGTCGATCGGTTCTGATGTTAAGGGCCAGCAATTCAATTTCTTGAAGCCCGCCGGATTTCCAGAAACTGGCGCAAACTATTTTACCTTCCGATTCTAGTACATTGCTAAAAGCAGGATTGCCAACCGATTCACCATTCAGGAAATTCCAAAACTGTCTTTCAAGAGAGGGGTGAGCTACGAACCACGGTTCAAACAATTTTAAAATGATGTTGAAATCACTTTTCCTGGCCGGTCTCATCAGCATTGGGGTATCTTTCTCCACAAACAGGCCTACGGAGTGTCATAAATTGCATGGAATTGATAAATCGATTATTACTCAATACTATTAGAACATGAACGCAAGTTCAATCGCGAACAGTATAAACAATGATCGAATTGTCAGTGACATCGTTAATGCCTCAGGGCGTTAAAGGTCGTGATTAAGTGATGATTGGTGATTCAGGATCCATGGAGGTAAAATTTTGAGGCACGTTTCGGGACCAATAATGGTTATTGGCTGTAAAGGCATGCTGGGGACGGATCTGTGCAGCGCATTGTCGAACTCGGGCAGGGTATTTGTAGGGGTTGACTTGCCGGAGGTCAACATTTCCGATGAGACCGGATTGATTGACGTTTGCAATGAAGTTAAGCCGGCCGTCATAGTCAATACGGCGGCCATCACCGATGTGGACGGTTGTGAAAATCAATATGACGAGGCTTATAGGGTAAACGCGCTCGGTGCGTTGAGCGTGGCTAAGGCGGCTCAGTCCACTGGCGCTTTTCTGGTTCATTTGAGCACCGACTACGTTTTTGACGGCGAGAAGACAACCCCCTATCAGGAAGATGATCCGCTCAGTCCGTTGGGAGTATACGGCAGGACTAAGGCTGAAGGAGAACGCCTTATCATGGAACAGGCCCCAAACAGTAGCCTGATAGTCAGGACTCAGTGGTTATACGGTTTACGTGGAAAGAACTTTGTGGAGTCAATCCTGAAAGCCTGCCGGGAAAGAGACGTCCTGAAAGTTGTCAGCGATCAGCATGGCAGACCGACTTTCACTGAGGACCTGGCTGAAGCCCTGATTAAACTCATGGACCTTCGACCGGCAGGAATTTGCCACGTAGCCAATTCAGGCCAGACCACATGGCACGGTTTTGCTTCGGCCATCGTTGAACTGGAAGGGTTAAAGGGTATCAGAGTTGAAGAACTCACCACCGCAGAACTCAACCGTCCGGCTCCCAGGCCGTTGTATTCCATTCTGGACCTCAGCAAGTTTCAGTCTCTCACAAACTCCGGTCTCAGGGATTGGAAGCAGGCCTTAAAGGCATATCTGGAGGAAAGGAAACGCCTGAAGGGTTGAAAGCCTGAATTTTAACTGATACAAAATTTGAAACCATGCGCGATTGGGTTGTCACTCGATTGTTACTCTTAACTAAAAGGAAAACTTACAAATGGGAATGACGATAAGCCAAAAGATACTTGCGGACCATAGCGGGTTGGAAAACGTGAAACCGGGGGACCTTGTTCAGGCTAATGTAGATATAGCCCTGGCCAATGACATAACCCTCCCTTTGGCTCTGAAACCATTCAGGGAAGCTGGTGGGACGCGTGTGTTCGACAGGGAAAAAGTGGTCGTCGTCCTTGATCATTTCAATCCTGCAAAGGATATTGATTCTGCCTCCATGCTCGCCCAATCACGATCTTTTGCACGCGAAATGGGTTTGGTAAACTTTTTTGATGTCGGTGAAATGGGAATAGAGCATGCATTGTTACCCGAAAAGGGATTGGTAGGCCCTGGAGACTTGGTTATCGGAGCCGACAGCCACACATGCACTTATGGGGCCCTATCCGCTTTTGCCACCGGAGTAGGAAGCACAGACTTCGCTGCTGCAGCGTTGACAGGAAAGTGCTGGTTCAAGGCGCCGGAAACCATGCAGTTCGTTCTCAAAGGATCTTTGCAGCCATGGGTTTGCGGAAAAGACATCATTCTGGACATAATCGGAAGGATCGGAGTGGATGGCGCCCTTTACAAAAGCATGGAGTTTGCCGGTGAGGCGCTTGCTTCACTAACTATTTCAGATCGCCTTACCATTGCCAACATGGCAATAGAAGCCGGCGCAAAGAATGGTATTTTTCCGTATGATGAAATTACCCAGGAATATTGCTCAGGCCGTTTTAAAAGACCTATCCGCGTTTTCGAGTCAGACCCCGACGCAACCTTCGAAGATGTCATGGAGTTGAACCTTGATAACCTTCAGCCGGTTGTGGCCATGCCGTTCCTTCCGGAAAACGTAAAGCCCGTCTCAGAAGTGAAGGACGTCAAGGTTGATCAGGTGGTCATAGGGTCATGCACAAACGGGCGTATTGAAGACCTGAGAGTGGCGGCAAGAATCCTGAAAGGCAACAAGGTTGCCAAGTCGGTCAGGCTGATCGTATTTCCCGCTACTCCTAACATAATGTTACAGGCAATATCGGAAGGGCTTGTACAGGACATCATGGAATCGGGCGGGGCTGTTTCTACACCCACCTGTGGACCATGCCTGGGAGGGCACATGGGCATACTGGCCAAGGGAGAGCGCGCAATATCTACCACCAACAGGAACTTTGTCGGTCGAATGGGTCACCCGGAGAGCGAAGTGGTGTTGTCTTCTCCTGCTGTCGCAGCAGCCAGCGCAATCACGGGGTTTATAACTAATCCCAGTGATATTAAGCAGATGCAGTAATGAAACACTAAAGAGGAGCTTTCAGACAATATTTGTGATTTTTTTCAGGGAATGTGAGGTCGTTTCCAAATGCTTTTTATGTTGAACCTGAATGAGTAAAAATGTATTATAAGAAAAATCGAACGAACAAAAAATATTAACAACGTAAACTTTTTTGTGAGGACGGTAATGGTGTTGGAGTCGCTGTCAGGCCCTTTTAAGAAAAATTTTCTTGACTTATTGGGATTGATCTGATAGCTAAAATATCAAACAGTTTTTATGTGTCTATAATTCCAAATGTGGTTCCACAGTTCGAGTTCGGTGGGGCCTAATAAAAGGAGGATTTGGGTATGGTTAAGAAAATGATCGTT
>CAZVOU010000353.1:0-9474 GCA_964628605.1 uncultured Syntrophaceae bacterium | reverse complement strand
CGTGTCCGGCCACGGCAGTGTCGTGCCATTTTGCGCCTACAATCTTACCAGCTCTACCGGACATTCTCTCTACAGGGGGCAATCAGTTTGATGGACATCACCCCTCTGAATTCATGGACCGCAAAGAGAATTTCACCGGACGGCCATCATGGCGGACTGAGTGTAACGGACATGGTGTCATATCATATTGATAAACTCAGAGAGACTATTTCTTACGTCAAAACCCAAAGTCCTTTCTACAGAGAAACTCTGTCCGCTTTTTCAAGTGATGATCTGGTAAGCCTGGCGGATATCGACAAAATCCCCTTCACGACAAAAGACGATCTCGAACTCCAGGGCCACCGATTTTTATGTGTGTCTCAAAGCCTCATAGAGAGGGTTTTCACGATAAATGTTCCAGGACCGGTAACCAAGAACTCCAGGGTCTATTTCTCATCTGAAGACATTGAAAGAACCATAGACTTCTTTCACCACGGGATGACCACATTCACCGAGCCTGGGCAGACAGTTATGATACTGATGCCGGGCGACAGGCCGGACAGCGTTGGTGACTTGCTGGCACGTTCGATTGGTAGAATCCCGGCTCGAGTCATCGTGCATGGCCTTGTTACAGACCCGTCCCATACAATCAGCGAAATAGAGCGTAACAACGTAGATGTCATAGTTGGGATTCCGATCAGCATGCGGACTCTGACACATCACAAACAGAGTTTGTCATCGGGAAAATTGACAATCAAGAGCGTTCTGCTGACTTCTGATTACATGTCCCACGGGATGGTGTCCGAGTTGGAACATTCCTGGGGATGCGAAGTGTTCTCCCACTACGGTTCAACAGAAATGGGATTTTTGGGGGGCGTGGAGTGCTCGAGTCACAGCGGATATCATCTGACAGAATCGGACATTTATTTTGAGATCATAGACCCCGAATCCGGAAAAATCATGGAACCGGGCCGTACAGGTGAGGTTGTATTCACCACACTCAACCGTCAGGCCATGCCTCTTATACGCTACAGGACTGGAGACCTCTCGAAATTTACCATTGAAGATTGTCCTTGTGGTTCGATATTGAGGCGACTGGATAAAATAAGAGGGCGCCTTGCGGACACACTCAGGATGGGGAATGACCACTGGATAGGAATACAGGATTTGGACGATTCGATATTCAGCGTGCCTGAGGTTATCGATTACCAGGCGTCTTTGACTTCAACAAATGACTCAACCGAACTCAACCTGATTCTGGAACTCAAGGCCGGTTGCGACCCGGGCGCTCTCGAAAGAGTCCGGCTTCAACTGCTCGAAAGTGCGATCGTTGACTCCGCAATCGAAGATGGAGTCATGACAATCGGATCCCTTGCAACGGGAACTGTCATTAAACCGCTTTCAACTGCGGTCAAGAGAGCCATAACAGATCAGAGGAAAAACCGGGCTTAGGGGAAACCGAGGCTGAATGACACCGACCTGTTTTGAAATCAGCCATGCCTGCTTTGCCTTTATGGAGGGTATTCGTGGCAACTGATGTAATTGCTCAAACTGCTGTTTCCGGATATTCCTCCGTGTGTCCAAGAGGACCTGGTTTCGACATGGCTTCGCAAAAGAACATTCCCTCAGTGTCGGAATGCCTGAGACTGCTGTCTGACACATTCAAGGCGGATGCCGAGCTGATGCGGCATTCCCGTAAGGTCGCTCAGACGGCGGTATTGCTGGGTGAAATGCTTAACCATCGAGGGTGGAGCCTGGACCTGAAACTCGTTGAGGCGGCGGCTTTGCTGCATGACATGGCACGATGCTTACCGAATCATGCCCACATCGCCGGCGAATTCCTCAGAAAACTTGATTACCCTGATGTGGCCGAAATAGTGGAAGCGCACATGAATCCGGAAATCCGCAATCCGGAAAAAATAACCGAGATTGATGTAGTTTCTTTTTCGGACAGGCTTGTGCTCGGGGACCAACTGGTTCGTTTGGAAGTGCGTTTCTCAAGACAATTGCTAAAGCACTTACTCAACCCAGAGGCCACAATTATGATTCAGCATCGGCTCAATCTGGTCAGAAACACTTGGACTGCATTTGAAGATGCGTTGGGGACAAAGCTGGAGAATCTGTTTCCCGAACTTTCGGAGTAAGTATCCATGGGAGATTTGATGATATGGTTAATTAGACATGGTGAGATTGACCTGGCCTGTAAGGGAAAATTGATCGGCCAAAAAGATGTCCCACTCTCCCATAAAGGAAGAAATCAGGCCCTGTCGTTTCGCAACCTCGCGAAGGAAGCCGCTATAGGATCAATTTTCTGTAGCGACCTGTCCAGATCATATCAGACGGCCATGTTGATATCGGAAGATCTAAACATACATGTACGCCAGGTGAGTGCGCTTCGCGAAATCAGTCTGGGCGAATGGGAAGGCAAACTGGTAAAGGACATCAAGGAATGTCACCCCGATCAATGGAGAGATCGTGGTGAAAATATTGCTGAATATCGTCCCCCTTCCGGTGAGAGCTTTACAGACCTGGCTTCCAGGGTGATTCCCGCTTTCGAGAGTATTGTGGCCTCGACAAAATCCAACACCCTGATTGTAGGTCATGCGGGAGTCAACAGGGCCATCATCTGTCATGCGTTGGGAATTCACTTGCAAAATGTTTTGCAGATTGGCCAGGATTACGGAAGCATGAACGTTATCCAATCCAGAGGCGGTGTTTTGAAGGTAGAATCAGTTAACTGTTCAGGAATTTTCTGACGGTCATTGACAGCGATCGTTAATGTTGACCATTTTGATTCTATGGAAGGCTGAATTTGTTGGAGAAAATGATTCAGAAGTCAGTCGCATCCGCCGGCTTGGACTTTACTGCCATGGATGCGACCGTCTCTGGTAGATGATCAGTTCTCGGCTGTAGCCTGAGCGTGGGGATTTTCTTCCGTTACTTTTTCCATCCTGACAGCGCAGACCTTGTAATCCGGTGTTTTGGAAACCGGATCCAGCGATGTTCCCAAAAGCACATTAGGATTCGCCTTCATGAAATGGAAATCCATGAACACGGCTCCTTCCGGAACTATGTCTCCGGGCTGTACAGGTGTTGTCAGTTCCCCTCGCCGTGATGAAATTTTTACCGTATCGCCATCCTTCAACCCCATTTTCTCGGCATCGGCAATACTTATCTGGGCTCGTGGGGTTGGGAATTCATTGTGAAGAGAGGGACATCTCCCCGTCATAGTCCTTGTATGATAATGAGCAAAACGCCTACCCGTAGTCAGCAGCACCGGATAATCGGCGCATGGTAATTCCTCTGATGGGCGGTAGTTAATCACATGGAACAGGCCCTTGCCACGAGTAAACCTTCCCTGGTGCAGAAACTTTGTCCCCTGGTGATCTTCTGTTGGACATGGCCACTGTATGCCACCTGATTCCAGGCGCTGGTAGTTTATACCGGCAAATGAAGGCGAGAGGTTTCGCATCTCTTCGTAAATGTCGGATGGGGACTCATATTCCATGTTCAGGCCTAACCTTTTTCCGACCTCCGATATGACCTTCCAATCCGGCAAAGTTCCATCCGGCGGTTCTACCGCCTTCCTCACTCGCTGAACTTTACGCTCGGTGTTGGCAAAAGTCCCATCTTTCTCAGCCCAGCATGCTCCAGGGAGAACTACATGGGCCAGTTCGGCCGTCTCAGTCATGAATATGTCCTGCACAATCAGAAATTCGGCTGAGGATAGAGCCCTGCGAATGTGGTGTGTGTCAGGGTCGCTCATTACCGAGTTTTCACCCAAGATGTACATGGCCTTGACACTCCCATCGACGAGCCGGTCCATCATCTCGGGAATCATGTAACCAACCTTGTTCGAGAGCTTGGCGTTCCAGGCGTTTTCAAACTTTGCCCGAACATTGTCATCGGTCACAACCTGATATCCCGGGTAGACGTTGGGCAAACCACCCATGTCGCAGGCCCCCTGGACATTGTTCTGGCCACGCAAGGGATTTACTCCGGTTGAAGGACGGCCTATCTGTCCTGTGAGCATGGCAAGATTGGCGAGCGATTTCACATTGTCTACCCCATGAGAATGTTCCGTGATCCCAAGGGTGTACATAATCGTGGACTTCGCTGAAGTGGCATAGATTTTTGCAACCCTGGTCATGTCCTCCACGGATATTCCAGATATACGGGAGGCCTCTTCCAGGGAATAACTGTCCAGATGCCGCTTGAGTTCATCAAAACCTTCTGTTCGCTCTTCGACGAACGACGGATTATGCCAGTTGTTGTCTACGATGGCTTTCATCAAACCGTTAATAAAAGCTACATCGGTTCCGAAGTTTATCCTGAGGTGAATATCAGCCTGAAGTGTGAGTTGTATCCTGCGAGGGTCAATGACAATGAGTGTGGCCCCCTTCAGCTTGCCGCGAAATACCCGGTGGGCAATAAGCGGATGAGCTTCCGTAGTATTTGACCCGATAAGGAAAATACAGTCAGCGTCCTCGATCTCCGGTATGGAATTCGTCATGGCTCCGCTCCCGAAAGCGGCGGCAAGACCTGCCACCGTTGGAGCGTGTCAGAGACGAGCGCAGTGGTCTACGTGGTTTACACCAAACCCCGCTCTGCATAGCTTCTGCATGAGGTAACTCTCCTCATTGGTGCAACGTGCCGATGTGAGGAAGGACAGGCTGTCTCCTCCGTGGGTGTCCCTGATCTCGGCCAGACGGTTCGCCGTATAATCAAAGGCCTCATCCCATGAGACTTCCTCCAGAGATCCGTTTTTTCTGATCAAAGGTTTTGTTAGCCTCTCCGGACTATGAACGAATTCGTGAGAATTCCATCCCTTTATGCATAGTTTTCCATAATTCATGGGACCGGTCTTGGATGGGTAAGTGCCCACAAGTTTTCCATCCAGAACTTCGAGTAGCATTTCACAGCCGCAACCGCAGTATGGGCAGGTTGTTCGCACGAATTTATAATCCATGAGACCTCCAGAAGAGACAAACTCATAAAATCGGGTGGCATTGAAACCAAACAGCTTCTGTCATTTTTGACATAACCGCCACTAGATGTCAAGACAGCTTGTTTATTGGTAAAGCCACATTGACCTGAGGGGAAACCCTCACATGTGAGCCCCTCAAATGTTTCCCGGCAATGCAGCGATCACCGAGCGTGACCCGGGTCAGTCTAGCCAGCGCAGCGTTTCTTGAATGTATCCGGGCAAAAATCATGTTGCCCAGGCCTACACTTTTTTGGCAGGTTGTGTTATATTATCTCATTAGGGTATCAGTGATATGAATAAACTACTTTATGTATTAATTTCAGTTTTCCTGGTGACTTTCTACTCAGCGGCCGCTTTTGGCAACGACATTCGTGGCATGTGGGTCGGGAACGCCAAAGGTAACATTTTCGGGGCCGAGGGTAGTGTCAACATAACCCATCAAAACGGCGAGGACATATCAGGAATAGTTGAAGGCGGCAACTTCTTCGGCAAAGCCAAGTTCGACATCCAGGGCAAGATCAGGGGCAATTACATTTTCGGTAGTAAGGATGGCCACACATTCGAGGGATTTCTTTATCCTGACTGGAGCATACAGGGCCTTTTCCGCGCCATAGACGGGGATACATACAGAATCATGCTGCGACGTCCCTATCCTACATGGGGATACCCCCAAGGGCCTTGGGGATATAATTGAACCTACGCATGAACGGCTCAGGACACGCTTTTGGATGAGTCTCACGCTAATCTGCGCTAATCAGCCGGAATTTGCTTACAGTGACTGAAGATTCTAGAACACACGACCGTGACTTTCTTCATGGTCTTTTGATCGATCTGGAATCATCCCTGCCCGATTCCTCACGACTCTCAGAATTAAAAACCCGTATCTGCAACAATCTCGGTTTACGCGCATCTCACGGATCAGCCATTTCAATCCGACTGGATCATGTGCATTTTTCTCAAACGGAATTTCTCTCAGACAACATGAACTCGTATGACTTCCTCCTGCTCAGTCCTCAGGGAACGCCCTGGCGGTCATACGGCGCAGGCGCCGGAGCGCGGCTCGACAGGGTAAGTGAATTGTTGGTGAGGGCCATAGGCGTGGACTCGATGCCGGTTCTTGGAATTTGCGGAGGGCATCAGTTCCTGGCGATGAGTTTCGGAGGCGAGGTTGATTTCATTGATCCCGGATACACTGGGGAAACCCTGCAGTCATATCCTGTGCAGGCGCTGGCTGAACGAGGATTGACCTACCTGGAAACTCTTAGGCCGGACAAAATCTTCCACGGATTGGTCGAACACCCTTCGACATTCGAAGTAGTCGAGAGTCACACAGAGGAAGTCAAAAATATTCCACATCCTTTTGTGAATCTTGCAAGAAGCGCCCTATCTGAGATACAGTTGATCACAATCCCCGATACCCTTGTTTACGGCATGGCCTTTCATCCGGAACGGGGCTGGGATGAGAATACCGGCATTGATGAAAAAGTGACGGCAGGCAGGACTCTGTTGCGCAATTTTTTCAGGCTGGTCCATGACAGAAACCGTATAAAACCCTGATTTTTTTATCAACCAGTATCTTTTTGACCAGAAAATTATATAGGGGGTTTTCCAAAATGGATGAAGCTCAGAAAGCGAGAATTCGTCTGGAGCACTGGATTAATCACAACTGTGATCATTTGAGGGGTTACCTTGAGGTTTCCAACTCTCTGGACACAATAGGCATGACCTCAATAGGAGACAGAATCCGCAATGCCGTAGAATACATTGACAGGGCGAATGATGAGTTTCGCAAAGCGCTTGACCAGTTGACGCAGTTGACACCATCGACCGGATGCGGGCGCCATGGGCATTCGCACGATCACGGTCACTCTCACGAACACGAGCATTGTCATGATCATGGACACTGTCACAACCATGAACAATGTCATGGAGACTCACATTCCGAATGTCACGACCACTCACATGAACATTCCCATTCGCATCCACACAATCATCATGATAAGTCCGGACACAGGCATGATTGATGAATGTTAATAATTTATTCAAGAGGTTTGCGGTTTAGGAGGAAATTATGGAAGCCCGAACTTTTGAGATGGAATTTGCAAAATTTATAGAAAGGTTTCATGCTGAAATTCGGGACCTTTTTATGGAAGACACTCTACACAAAAGAGAAATACTCTCTCATTACCAGCTTGCTGAAGAAATGCTCAAAGAGTTGGCTGACACTGTCCTTAGTGAATTTACGGTGAACATAGACAAACGAACCAGCGTTGAGACAATAGCCGACAAATATGTCAAGCTGGGAATCCGTTGCTACGAGGACGGTCTCAGTTTCTCCGAAATGGTGCGGGTTTTCATCCTGCTCAAGAGGCATGTGTGGCTGTTTTTCCAGGACAGTAATTTTGCGGGTCAGCCCTTCGATGTCAGGTCCATAGTTGCCCTGAACAACAGGACAACACTGTTCTTTGACCGGGCCATGTACTATTTTCTCGTGGGCTATGAACAGACTCAGTCCGAGAACCCTACCGAACTCGAATCCCTCTACAACACTTTCCTGGACAGGTTAAGAGTGGATCTCAACAGGCCTCCCAGAGACTAGTTTCATATTGGACATCTTTTTAAAAGCCGTTCACAAATAAACAAACGCTCCTGTTTTTAACAGGAGCGTTTGTTACAGATGCTACCCCAATGAGAGAGGAGACTTTTGGTTAAAGGTTGTTACTGGACAACCTGCACAGTGTATCCAAACTTGTCGCCGTTTTCCTGCCTGTACTCGATCTTGACTTTTTCGCCAACCGCCGGCCTTCGGAAAGGTATGAACTTCGTCTTGAGACCTACCCGGATGTTGACTACCTCTGCGCCTTCTCCATCATCAGCCACCCTGAGTGAGAGACTCTTCGGGGAAGAAGCCACTACCTCACCGGTAAGTGTTTTGGAGCTTTTTTCCTCTTTGGGCGCAGCCTCGCCAATCTCTTCCTTCGGCGCAGCCACCGGCCTCTCCGCAGGAGATGTCTTGGCGATTACCTTTTTCTCACCCGTGGCTGTCTTGCCAACAGGTTTCTTGGGTGGAGCGCTCTGGGTAGACGGAGCGCCTGAGGCTTTAGGTCCGCCAGGAGCGGCAGAGCCTGAAGGTCTGCTCGAGACACCCTCGGAACCTGAATCTGAAGGGGCGGCCTCAGGACCAGTGGATCGTGCAGGTATCCGTCGCTTACTCGAGGGAGGGGGAGTAGTCGATGAAGACGGAGCAGACGGAGTCCATGACGGGTCTGAGACATGGGCCGGAGGCCGCGTGGAAACTATTGGTTTGGGCGGTGTGCATGAATCCGGCACGCCAGGAGGAGTCGATGAGGAGGTTGAGCCTGGCTCATCGGTCGCTGTCCTGCAAACTGTGCCGGAAGGCGGCGCAGGAGGAAAACACTGCATGGACGCTGGTGGCGGCGATAGGCTCACAACCTTTGTCGCCTTCATGTATCCATCCTCTAAGATGAAGTCCACTGCAACATCTTCGCCAAGACACGGACGTCGGTTAGGAACAAATTTTGTTCGCCAACCTACATTAACTTCAGCGCACTGACCGTTCGATTTTACGGTCATGGAGCGCCAGCCGTTTTCTACTACGGTTCCCTTGAATGTGCAAATTCTGTAGGCTTGAACCGGCTCTACCATACATGATATCAAGAGCGCGACCGCCACGATTGCGATAGAGCCACAAACGGAACATTTCCGGGACATGGAAGACCTCCTCACTGGGGGGGTAAGGAATTTGCTCTGGTCTTTAACAGCGCCCAGCCTAGCCGGGTCATCGAGCTTCCTATGTATTAAAGTGTTTCGAAACATAGTAGGTTACGTTCAAAATGTCAAGTAAATTTAGAATTAAAAAAACTATAAATCCGTTTACATTATGCTTTATTTATTTTTATCATGATTTTCACTCTTTTGTGGTATTTAATCTGGCTCTGAGGCATTGAACAAGGCAAATCAGGAGGTTTGAAATGGGAGTATGCCGTGACACCGACGGCATTCAGGTAGACATGGTCAAGGAGATGGCCGAGGGACTGGGAAATTCCGGAGCCGCCCTTGAGCAACTGATCGTGAAAGCCTCGGAAGCGCGCAAGGAGGTCCTGGCGCTGATTGAAGACTTCGATTCCGGGTATCAGCATAAACATGACCATAATCATCTGGAAATGGTAAATGATTCGGTTACAAAATACAATTCCATGGTGGACAAGGCTCAGCATGCCCTGGACTGGCTGTTGATACAGCGTGAGGCTTGTGGTTTCAGGACTCACAGACATGTCAACAAGTTCTATCCAATCCCGGCTAAGATCAGGTTGTTGAAGAAATGACACGGAGTAGGTTTCCATTTCTGACTAAATGCGTTTTTGCCATCATGGTCGGTTCGTTGTTTTTGTCCCTGCCGGTCCACGGGGCGGTTGACTCGTCAAAAATGACAAAAAACGAGGTTTGGGTCGTATATTTTGGCTCCAGCGATTGCCCGGTATGTGAAC
>CAZVOU010000352.1:0-8254 GCA_964628605.1 uncultured Syntrophaceae bacterium | reverse complement strand
GATATTATCATGCGATCCGAACCGAGTAATGCATTAAAAAGGGTAGACTTTCCAACATTGGGCTTTCCCGTAATAACGGCGGTCAATCCCTTATTTCTAAATCTCCCTGACCTGGAGTCCTTCAAGAGGCTTTCGGTTTTTACCAGAACGCTTCTAAGTCTTGGCACAGGGTGAGGCCGCTCCCCTTCCTCATCATCATCAAAATCCAGGAAGACTTCGAGTTCAGCGGCTATGTCCTTGAGTTCGGATGATATTAGCGTGATCTCTGCAGAGAGCTTGCGGTCGATACGTAAACGGGCATCATCAGCTTGGGCGAGAGTTTCCGAATCAATTAAATCAATAACTGCTTCCGCCTGGACGAGGTCGAGTCTACCTGAGAGAAAGGCCCGTCGAGTAAACTCTCCCCTGTGAGCGAGACGCGCCCCTGATGATAGAATCAGGTTTATCGCCTTCTGAAGAATGACAGGACTCCCATGAAGGGTTAATTCGACAACGTCTTCGCCGGTATACGAATTTGGGCCTCGCATTGCCACCGCAATTCCATCATCGACTAATTGCCTGGTTTCAGGGTGTATGAAAAAACCATAAGTGGCCCGCCGATCAAGAAATTGAATGTCACCAAGCTGTGCGGATTTAAAAACGGAACTTGTTATAGAGATAGCTTGAGGCCCGCTTAAACGAATCAAGCCGACCCCTGAGCGCCCTGGAGGAGTTGAAAGAGCCACAATTGTGTCATTTTCATATTCTGTGTCGAACATTTTCTACTTGGCTGATCCAGCCATCGTCAATCAATGACTCACCCGTCATGCGCATCATGGCCTAATTCTTGGGGAACAATAGCCGTTGAATCAAATGCAACAAAACGAAAAAAGGCGGGATGGCCCGCCTTCGGTTTCATTGACTTAAAAAATATCAGCACACCAAACCATCTGATCCTAGGGTACAAAACCAGTCCCGACAATAAGTCGGTGTGATGCTAATGTTCAGGCTTGGCAGTAGTTGAATGGTCTAGGAAGGCTATTTTCCTGCTTCAGCTTCTTCAGCCTGGGCGCCGGCCTCATCCTTCTTAGGCGCAAGCACTGTAGCCAATGCTATAGCTGCGTCGGTGGCAGCCTTTACTCCCTCAGGAAGCTTTATTTCACCGACGTGAATGGAATGACCCATTTCTATCTTGGAAACGTCAACCACGATTACATCAGGAATATTGTCGGGAAGACATGAAATTCTGATCTCCCTGGCCACCGGCTGAAACATTCCACCCTTTTCAACACCGATCGGCTTGCCCACAAATTCCAGAGGCGTGACAACTTCAATGGCCTCATCCATGAACACCTGAATAAAATCAAGGTGTAACACTTTGCCGTCCACTGCCCTCGTCTGTTTGTCTTTCAGAAGAGCGGTCTTGCTGATTTCGCCGGCCTCTGTCATAATTTTTAGATCAAACAGTGGGTTATGGCCTGCCTTCTCCATTTTCATAACAAAGTCGTGCGTGTCAACTGCCAGATTTATGGGCTCAACCTTTTTTCCATAAAATATGGCCGGGGCCTTTGCAGCAGCTCTCAATCTTCTGGCAGGGCCTTTGCCGGTCTCGTATCTTTGCTCGACATCCAATGTAATCTTGTTCACAATGCCTCCATGCTTTAGGGACTACGAACTCTTGATCTATCGAGCGCGGCCCCAACTGTTCATTATACAAATAATTCAGAGACTGAAACTTCTCTGTGAATTCTGCTGATAGCCTCTCCGAGTAACGGGGCAACGGACTCTACCTGCAGTTTGGAGCAGATAGCGGCCTTTTGTTGCGTCGGGATAGTATCGGTGATGTATATCTTCTGAATGGGCGAATTGTTTATGCGGTTTACCGCCTCACCGGAAAGGACAGGATGAGTGCAGCATGCGCTAATATTTTTCGCTCCGACCTTCTCTAGCGCTATAGACGCCTTAACCAGTGTGCCGGCAGTATCGACCATGTCGTCAAGCAAAACGGCGTTCTTACCGGCTACGTCGCCAATGACGTTCATCACTTCAGATTCGTTGGGTTTGGAACGTCGTTTATCAATTATTGCCAAGTTTGCTCCAACACGCTTAGCAAAAGCCCTTGCTCTTTCCACGCCACCGGCGTCCGGCGAAACCACGACACAGTCAGCGCCTGCATTTTCCGCCCTGACAGACTCCGCCATGATCGGGCTGGCATAAAGATGATCAACCGGAATGTCGAAAAAACCCTGAATCTGACCAGCATGAAGATCGATAGTCAAAACCCTGTCGGCGCCGGCCGCTGTGATTATGTCCGCAATGAGCTTTGCCGTTATAGGAGCCCTACTGGCGACCTTCCTATCCTGGCGGGCATATCCATAGTAGGGCATTACTGCTGTTACGCGACTGGCCGAAGCCCTCTTCAGAGCGTCGATCATCACCAGTAATTCCATAATGTTATCATTAACGGGGTAACATGTGGACTGGACAACAAAAACGTCCATGCCCCTTACATTCTCTTTGAATTCAACCTGTATCTCCCCGTCACTGAATTGTCCGACCATGACCATTCCCAATGGGATGCCCATATATTTGGTTATGGACTCTGCCAACGGAATGTTGGAATTACCGGAGAATATCTTTAACCCTACTCTCATGACGATGTCCTCTGCGACGAGAAAACTGTCTGTAAAACAGTCATATTATGACGAGACAATGAAACTGTCAATAAAATTATGGAATATTACAACTTACCTAAAAATGAACTGTGCGAGGTGTGATTTGCCCCGTAGTTTTTTTTATGTTAGTTTGGTCATGCATAAACATATCCGGTGAGGGAGGTCACGTATGAAAGCACTAAGGGTGTTTTTGTCGTTATTGACGATTATAGCATTCCTGGCTCCGTTTGCTGACGCTGCTACTACAGAGCGGATATCAAGAACTCCAAAGACGGTTTACAACAAAACGCACCAATGTGTGATGGTATGCCAGGGAGAGAGACCGGCTCTGGAAACTCTGGAGACCGGCCTGGCTTATCTGCTGGACATTCCATTGGCGATAATCAGCCCTATAACGTGCCCGATAGTGACCCCGCTACTGGAAAAATATGACTCTGGTCCGGAAAGAAGCTATTACAGACAGGATCGCTAGCATCAGATTCTCTTTATGCCTTATTTGTTTAGCTCCGAATAGTCTTGATTGACTAGTGAACTTCACGTAAGTAGATGTGTGAGTCGATCGGTGGCTGGCTTTGAACAACAAGATTGCTCCGGTAAATAAGCCGGAGCAATTTATGATACTTCTGATACTATGTCCTCACCAGCGCAGCTCGGTTACTTTAAAACGAAGCATTTCTCGTCCCCTACTTCGCCTTTCACATGAGACTCCAGTTGTTTGGCAGGGATTTCCTTTAGCCGGTATATTATCTCCCATTCTTTTGTAACCGGACTCCAGGAATACTGATCCAAAGCAACCTTCTTGCCCTTCTGAATGTAGAGCAGCATATACCACCCACCATAAAGCTTCGAAAAACATGTTTTTACATGTTTCACGTTGGGAATCAGCCGGGCAAACTCCATCGCAAGTCGGTTGACCTCATCCTTTTCGATCAAATCAACTCCCGACTCTCCCTCTGGTTTGCTTTTTTGAGTCTGCTGAGATTTCAACTGCTGAGGAGTGGGGGGTGGTTCCAGGAGTTTTTTGAGTTCTTCATCTGAGGCGCCATGCGGTTTTTCGAGAGACTGCGTAGGAGAGGATGACTGGACCTTGGGTTCGGAATCCGCTGCAGGCTGATCCGTTTTGGCGGCCTTTGAACCGAACGAACATCCTAGGGCCATTAAAGCTGCTAGCGCTATAAAAGGCGCTGAAAACTTGAACAAGTATCTCATAAAATAGTCCCAGTGGTATGACTTTTCAACGAAAGAATGATTAATCATAGCACTTGGATGACTATTTTTCAATCATAACATGAAATCTGAGACGGAGTCTCTAGTCCATGATTCAGTCCGCCTTGCCCAGTTTACGTACAATTTTACGCCAACCTGAAGCCAGTATTATGGCAAGTTTGATGAACCTGGAACCGAGATCACGTCCAGCCACAACGTGGGCGTGGAGATGAAATATGACCTGCCCTCCACCTTTATTTACATTGATGAAAAACCTGTAACCGGAATGGGCCACGCCAAAATCTTCGGCGATTATTTTTGCAACTTTCCCAAGATGACTGAGCAGAAGATCCCCTTCAGGGATATCGTTTAGCGTCGGTATATGTTTTCTCGGAACTATCAGGATGTGAATCGGAGAAGCAGGATTGGCATCGTGAAAAGCCACTACAAAGTCATCCTGATAAACAATCTTTGCAGGCAGTTTACCGCTGACGATTTTACAAAATACGCAATCAGACATGTGATGTTCCTATAAACTGAACCGCGTCATTGCGGGGAGACGACATTTAAGGAGAAGTAATACGCAGCAGCGCTTCTTTAGTATTAGACGCCGACACATGATTGGGGACAACCCTTCCCAGAGGGATGTTAAGTCCATCCAGAGGACAAAGCGCCCCTTGCCGGTAAAACGAGCCGGCGCTACCGCCCCTATTCTTACACCGGTCAGACTAATAAAGTCGACTGCACATGTCTATTCTTTTTGGAGATGTCTTCTTTCAGACGGCATTATTTTCAGATGGCTTGTTTGAGTGGTCGCTCGTTAAAATATTCACGCGCCACAGAAAGCATCTTTATCAGCGCCTGTTCTTCTCTCAATTCCAGAACCCACCAGTCACAAAGCGGAAGACCTATCAACACATCCAGCCTCTTATCAATGTCCAGCAATGTTTCAGGCGCTGAATGGCCGTCCAGGGTTTCCTTGTCATATACGTGAGCGTTGAGGAACCGTTCCGGGTGTGGAGCGACAAAGTCCTCGATGTCATAAGCCTGGCAGACCAAATGATCGGAAGCCTGAGCATGACCGATATCCAGGGTGGCCCAACTATTTGTCTTCCTGATCAATTTCTCGTAGAGGTCTGGCCTGGAAGTCCATCCATAAGGCAGGTTTTCGAGGCAAATTTTTATTCTTCGATCAGCGGCGTCGTTTACCAGACGCCTTAACGAATCCAGCACGTTTGACCAGGAAAGATCCTCTGAAGAATCTCTGCCCAATCCAACATGTATAGTCATGGACTTTCCCTGAACCTTGGAAACCAGCCTTAATGCTCTGTGAAAAACTTTCATGGCATCTTGACGGCGATCAGGGTCGTGGTCCCCAAAGCCACTGTCGTTGAAAAAACAGTGATAGCGCACGGGAAGCGGTTTCAGCCGGGATATCTCATTGATAAAAATGGATTCCTCATATCTGTTGCGCGGCATATTCTCAGGCCTGAAAGTCCAATCGACGCCATCAAAGCCATAGTCGTTGACGAACTCAGACATTTGCTCTATACTATTGAATAAATTAGGACATACGATTCGTGGTTTCATCACTTTCGAACCTGGCGAGAGATATTCATGAGACTAATCAACCAGCACACACAATTTATATCTGATTTGCCGATAAATCAAATAGATTTTTCCAATGGTGTTTTTCTCCGCCGCTCAATATGATTGAGTCTGCACATTAGTGAACGCCAAAATTTAGTAACTACGAACACGAATCATACAAAATAATGTTCCGGATATATTTTGTCTCTATTGACTAGCAAACTCCATGAAATTATAAAAATGATCATGTTTTGTTCAGCAATCGTTGCTTAGGCTCAATTCCCTTCAAATTTTTTCCAGTCGGGCGTTCAATCGCATACAGGGTGGTGACCAAAAATGTCAAAAAAGCATGACTATGATGTGGTTGTTATCGGGGCCGGCATCGCCGGTTTTGTATCTGCAGTCACAGCCAATGGAATAGGGAAAAAGGTGGCTATTCTGGAAAAAGGGAAAGTTGGCGGGAATTGTACGAATAAGACGTGCATACCTAGCAAGGCTCTAGTGCGGCTTGGACATTTGAGTCGCGAGATTTCACACCTTGGCAAGCTCGGGCTGTTGACTTCCGGGAATATTTCACTGGACAAAACTCAAATCATGAACCACGTCAGGTCGATAGTCCAAAAGGCTTATGAAAAGGATCTCCCCGAGACGTTTAAGGCTATAGGTATCGACATCTTGATGGGCCATGCGTCATTTATTGACAACCACCACGTCTCTCTGGATGGGAAGACCATATCTTCCGACAATTTCATGATAGCAACGGGAACCAGACCCGTTATCCCGTCTATTCCAGGGCTTTCTGAGGTTGAATATCTCACAAACGAAAACTTGTATGAACTTGAACGATTGCCGGATTCACTGATCATACTCGGCGGAGGTGTAGACGGCCTTGAATACGCATCCGCCCTTGGACGAACTGGTGTTAAATGCACAGTAATCGAAATGTCATCAAGACTGTTACCCATGGCGGACAGGGAAATGGTCAACCAACTGATCGGCATATTGAAAGCGGATGGCATTGAGATACTATCGGGCGCCAAGGCGGCAAGGGTCAAAACTGAGGCTGACCGGATCGTGGTGGAATATGAGACGTCTGATGGCAGGAGGAGTTGCGCTTCTGCGGACAGGGTTCTGGTGGCCATAGGCCGCAGGCCTGACCTTGACGGTTTGTCGGTTGAAAAGGCCGGAGTCATGGTCAACCAGAGGGGTGTCGTGGTAGACAAGAAACTCAGGACTTCCTCTCCTAACATCTATGCGTGCGGTGACATTGCGGGTCCCTATCAATTGGCGTCCATGGCGGAATACCAGGGGATAACGGCAGCCGGCAACATGTTCAGCCCCATCAGGTTAAACACCAATTACGACAACAATATTAATATTATATTCACCGATCCTCCATTAGCTTTTTTTGGCCTCACTGAAGAACAGGCTCACACAAAATATGGCCACAAACTGAAAGTGTATCGATTTGATTACTCCAAAATGCGCCGGGCTATGATTGACGGCGCTAATGTAGGATCCGCCAAGTTTCTGTGCGATGGACGAGGACGATTGGTGGGCGCCCACATACTCGGGGAAGCGGCCGGAGAGGTAATTCATGAAGCCCAGATGATTAGGGCTTTCAAAAAACCGTTGTATAGGGGGCAGTTCATTACGCACGCCTACCCTACTTACGCTCAGGCATTAGTGGGAAGGGCCTGTCAACTGGCCTTTCTGGACAAGATGTCGTCAAACCCCGTAGTTAGGGCCGGGCTATGGCTCATTCCCGGCTTCAAAAACAGGCTGGTTACAGCCCGTGACAGATTGGCCGAAAACGATACAGACAGCATCGGTCCAAGCCCTTCAACCCTGAGCATGATCACAGACATTGATAAACAGCAACACTCCGAATTGCGGCTGAACCTTAAGCCTAGCAATTTTGGGGGTTATGAGATCGAAATGCCGGACAGGCTCATGAATCAGGATGAGACTCCATACCTTACTCTACTGAATCAGATAAGCTCATCATCCTGCAAAGAAGTAGCGCTTAATTTCGCCAAAGTTATATTAATCAATGGTCTTGGCGCATCTATGCTGCTTAAACTGTTCCTTAATATTAAAAAACAACATAAAGCAGTGACAATAATAGGCGCCAATGATGATATTATCAACATATTTCAGGTCACTGAGCTGAGTCAGATGGTAAACAGGGTCAACGGTACAGAAACATGCTGTGGCTCTGGCGAAATTAACATGTATTCAAGTGATGTGAATCCGGTCGGATATGGAACAAGCACGTCAACCGGCAAAATTGACAATTTTGAGAATTGGGCGAAGCCGGTTGATGAGCTTCATGCAAACTGGGTGACACCGGTTGAGGCGAGAAAACTCAATGTAATCGGCAGAAAAGCCGTAGGTCCGGTGAATGGATTTGGGCCATTGTGGCAGAAAACTTACAGGCTCTATTTAGATGGCAGCCTGGCTTCCCCTGAGGATGCGGTCCAGGCAATGAAGGAAAACTTCCCCGCTTTTCAGCCGTCATGCAACAAGTTTTATCCATCCCCATCCGGTATCTCTGCCGGGGAGATCGTCCTGATTGATTCCATGACCCCTGGCGGCCCTGTCTCGACCGGCGTCATGGTAATGTATTCTGATGGCCTTTCCTTCACATTTGTGACGCCTCAGGGTCATCCGGAATCAGGCTGGGTAAGTTTCAGCGCATACAAGGAGGGGATCCGCACGGTAGCCGAGATTTGCGGATTGGCCAGAGCCGGGGATCCTGTTTTCGAGGCTGCGTTCAGAGTGGCCGGATCAAAAATGCAAGT
>CAZVOU010000351.1:0-32045 GCA_964628605.1 uncultured Syntrophaceae bacterium | reverse complement strand
AATAAACATACCATTCCTTAAAATCTCAGAGTCCGCCCAAACAAGCTACTCCCAAGAAAATCCACCCTGCTTGCGACGGCTGGATTGCATCAGCCAAGCCTCTCCAAGGAGATCCGCGATCCCAACTCGATCCTCACGAATCCGCAAAGACTTAAAATAGCTAAGCTTTTCAAATATTACTGGAACAAATTCATAATAACATAGGGGTCATGGCATGTCAACGTCAAACATTTATTAACTATTAATATCATTACACTTTATGTATTTCATTTAACATATTGCTTTATTAAGTATTTTAATATAGCAATTTAAACGTGGCAGGTTTTTGCGCCAGACCTTTTGTGGCTCAACCTGAAAATTGATGCTAACATGATTAATGGGGGAAGGTTTTGAATTGGATGTAAAGTAATTGATTTTATGAGGTAATACTCTGATGAGGTTCATTTTTTCAACAACGGACCGCGCCGGGCAATTACAGAAAATCAGGGATGGTCTTGCCGAGTACCGTTCGGTAGGGCAGGAAAATCCTGCGACATTTCACATTAGTTCAGCTTATGACCTTGTTTTAACACAGTTATGCGACCATTTTCTTGGTTACTGGAAAGATCGTATAGCTCTAATCGGGCTGGGAGGTTATGGTCGTGAAGAGATGAGCCCATATTCGGACATCGACCTCCTCTTTTTGAGACCTGACGACGCTCCGGAAGGAATATACCGCGGAATCAGGAGCATATTATATTTGCTCTGGGATGCCCGCATCGAATTGGGTCATTCGGTAAGAACAATTGACGAGTGCAAACAGGAGGCGAATAAGGACCTGGCCGTCCTCACATCCCTGATGGACATACGCCTTGTCTGGGGAGACATCAACATATTCAGAAAAATGCTCATCGAGAGAGCGGCCTTGATATCGGAAACAGACCCATTAGACCTTTACCTTAGGATTGAGGGAGAAATAAGAAAATCATCAGAAAGATTTGGCCACACAATATACATGCTGGAGCCTCACCTCAAGGAAGGTCCGGGTTCGTTGCGGTACATTCAGTTGCTGACGTGGCTGGCCAAAATGATATTCGGATGCAAGGGTCTTGATGACCTCCCGGCGGCTGGTTTGTGCGGAGAAAAGTCAATTGAGGAAATTAGGGCCGGTCTCAATTTTCTCTCTGAAATCAGGTCCAGGCTTCACTTCCTTGAAGGACGTCGCGATGACAGGCTGAAATTCGACAGTCAGGCCACTATTGCCGAACAAATGGGTTACAGAGATTCGGCAGTTCGTAGAGGCGTGGAGAGTTTCATGCGGGACTATTACAGACATGCGTCCACCATCGATTTTTTTGGTCGGCAAATGTTGGCCAAGGCTCGATTGTTTCTTCGTCCAAAACTGGCGTCCTCGATTAAGCGGCTTCACATTGGCGACTCGTTCTACGTGGGATCGGGAGGTATACATTTCCAGGCCCCCGACAAATTCGGCGACACCCCAACTGATATAATGGTGGCTTTCACCAAAATTGCTCAGACCGGATGCGACCTTGATATACGCCTGGTTGATCTCATACGCTCAAGGCTGTCAACCGTGGATGATGAAATGAGGTCGAATCCGGATGTGAACTCTTTGTTTCTCGATATGTTCCGAACCAGGGGTTACGTGGCTACAACCCTAAACAGCATGATGAAAGTCGGATTCCTGGAGTTGTTTATTCCCGAGTTTGCCCGTATCCGTTTTTTGCCACAGCATGACATTTATCACCAATACACGGTGGACCTGCACACCATGGCCGTTCTGGAGAGTATACAGTCCCTTCAACTCAACACCGGCAACGATGATCTTTTTTTGCGCCAGATTTTCTCGAGGCTCAAGAACCCGGAGGTCTTGTATATTGCGGGACTTTTTCATGACATAGCGAAGGGCTTGGGCCCCGGCCATGAATTAAGGGGGGAACAGACCTCCAGGCCCATTTTGCAGCGACTCGGTCTTCCAAAGGATGAGATTTCAGACGTCCTTTTCCTGATCCGAAATCACTTGGCCATGACCCACCTGGCTTTCAAGAAGGATCTCCATGACGAAAATCTGATCCACCGTTTTGCGGAGAACGTAATGGATCGCAATCGCCTCGACCTGCTTATGCTCCTGACTCATGCGGACCTCAAGGCAGTCGGCCCAACAGCGCTGAATTCGTGGAAAGGTATGCTGCTGGAAGAGCTTTATTACAGGACTCTTGACGTGATGGAAGGGGAAGGCTCGGATGGCGAGAGCCTATCTGACTGGATCAAGGAGATAAAATCAGTAATCAAAGAACTCGTTCCTGCAGAGTATAGGGATCCTTACCTGGAAGTTTTTTTGCAGCAGGCGACTGCTCGTTATCTTCTGGACTATTATCCCGGCGTCATAGCCGATCACTTCGTGGACATACAGAAACACTTGAGATCAACTGCATCCGGAGCCTTTGCGGAAGACTACATGATAGCCACGAAGATTGATCACCAGAAACCGGGTTACAGCTCTATCACCTTGATAATCAAAGACAGACAGGGCCTTTTCTATAAAATCGCCGGAACATTATCCGCCAACCGCATAAACATCCTTAGCGCATGGACGCATTCCATCGGAGATGTTGTGATTGCGACCTTTCATGTGAATGATATTCCGGAAGGACACTTGGACGACCCGGAGAGGTGGGCGCATTTCAAAAGTGACTTCATGAAGGTAATCACACGACAGGAGGATGTGGACAGGCTCGTGGAGACCAGACGTCAATCTAGGGGAGTGTTCCATCCGGCATCCAGCCCCAGGTTTCCCATGAAAGTTGAAATAGACAATTCAACTTCCGATTGGGCTACCATCATCGAGGTCTACGCTCATGACCGTCCCGGACTTCTATATGATATAACGCGAAAAATCAGTGAACTCGGACTATCACTCTCTCTTGCGAAAATTTCAACAGAAGTGGATCAGGCTGCGGATATTTTTTACTCAGTTGATTCAAACGGTGAGAAAATAACTGATTTTGAAAAGCTGGACGACATCAAACAGCAGCTCTATGACCACCTTAAGTTTATTGAGGCCGGCCATGCAGGTAGTTAGAGATGTGGACATGAACATCGCCCTGGAAGGCTTTCTTGATCACCTTATAGTAGAAAGGGGCTTGGCCCATCTTTCCATTCAGTCATATCAGGCTGACCTCAAGTGGTTTTTTGCCTACCTGAAAAAGAACAACAAGAATTTTGTATCTCAAATTAACAGGGAAGACATCCTGGCCTATCTTGAAACGCTGTACAGAAAAAGTTACGCAGCCAAAACCACTGCCAGGAAAATTTCATGTCTAAAAACATTCTTTAAATATTTGACTGAAACCTCACAGGTTGAAGCCAATCCCACGGAACATATCGATTCTCCCAAACTGGCAAGGAAAATCCCTCAATACCTTGAGACTGAAGAAGTTGAGAGGCTATTAAATTCAGTGGATCAGACCACATTTGAGGGCAAGCGTGACGCTACCATGCTTGAACTGCTGTATGCGACCGGTTTGCGAGTCTCTGAACTGGTTAACCTTGAGATTTACCGCATAGACCTTGAGTTGGGTTGCGTAACGGTGATGGGCAAAGGATCGAAAGAACGCGTGACACCGCTGGGGGCTCCAGCGGCTAAAGCAGTCCTGAATTATCTGGACATCGTGCGCCCTACGCTCATGGCAGGAAGAAAAAATGAAGCGCTGTTCGTGACACGGCGAGGCAAGCCGATGACCAGGCAAGCCTTCTGGAAGATCATAAAAAAGAATGCGATTGTCGCAGGCATATTCAAAGAAATATCGCCGCACACCCTTCGGCACTCTTTCGCAACCCACATGGTCCAGAATGACGCGGACCTTCGCTCGGTTCAGGCCATGTTAGGACACGCTGACATCTCAACTACGGAAATATACACACATGTAGCGAAGAAAAGACTCAAACAGATTCACTCCAGGTATCATCCACGAGGCTAGAACCAAAAAGGCGCCCATTTTGGGCGCCTGATCTTTTAGAGTCTATGTATCGAGAAGAAAAGAGTTAAATCATTTTCCAATATTCACTACCCAACCGTGTTTGTCCGGTCTTTGGCCCAATTGCATGCCCGTAATCTCATCAAACAGCTTCTGGGCGGTAGGTCCGGTCTTGCCGTCGGCCACCATGTAGTCCTTATCCCTGTACCTGAAATGACTCACCGGGGATATTACGGCTGCGGTTCCTGATCCGAAGACCTCTTCCAAAGCGCCGGTCTCGGCAGCGGAAACCAACTCTTCAATTGTGATGTTTCTCTCGGAAACCTTCATACCCAGGTCTCTGGACAACGTCACTACAGAATCCCTCGTGACACCCGGAAGAATGGTCCCACTCAACGCCGGCGTAACAACTTCACCTTTTATCTTGAAGAAGATGTTCATCGTGCCGACTTCCTCGATAGAAGACATGTCCACTGCGTTCAACCACAGCACCTGGGTAAAACCTGCAGCATGCGCCTCTTCCGCCGCCAACAGCGAAGCTGCGTAATTGGCCGCCGTCTTGGCTTCACCTACCCCGCCGACCGCTGCGCGAACGTATTTGTCCGTAACCATTATCTTGACCGGTTCGAAGCCTTCCGGATAATAGGCGCCCACTGGTGACAATATTATGTAGAAAAGGTATGTGCTTGACGGACGGACTCCTATAAACGCGTCCGTCGCTATGACTGTCGGGCGAATATACAGGGAGGTGCCCGGAGTTCGAGGTATCCAGCCACGGTCAAGCCTGATCAGTTCAGACATCTTGTCCATGAACAATTTGGGATCAATGGCGGGAATGCAAAGCCTGGCGCATGATCTGTTAAAACGGGCTATGTTCATGTCCGGACGAAACAGGAAAATATCCTCATCATTCTGTCCGGAAAAGGCCTTTAACCCTTCAAAAACCTGCTGTCCATAATGGAATATCATCGCCGCCGGATGAAGGACGACGTTCTCCATAGGCTTGATCTCTGGAGCCTGCCAACCCCCATCAGCCGCCGAATATCTTATTGTCAATATATGGTCTGTAAATATCCTGCCAAATCCGAGCTGATTCTCGTCGTAGCCAAGTTCGGAAAGTCTCTTTGCCGGCGCCGTTCCCATAAAACCTCCATGCGCTGAGAGCGCTCTAAATAATTTCAGACCCGTTTGGGAGATCTTGCAGGCGCCAAATCACGTCTGACAGGTCCAACGGGTCAATAATCCGAGTCAATATATCAAAATATTTAGAAGTGATCAATCGGACGTTTACCAGTAATCATCCGAACCGGTGGCCTGTTCAATGAATCTCGTCCGACAGTATGCGCTGCACTCATTGCAGGAGAAATCCGACCATCTACTTTTAAGCGCTGTGTTCAGACAATCTCCATAATGATCACAGTCCACTTTTCTGTAAGGTCTGTCTGATTCACGGTTGCCTTTTACGAGCACGGGACAAGGTTCCATGATTCCAAAAACCTCCCAACGATACCTAAAATAATGAAGCCTCCAATAAAACTAACTACTGAATGCAAATTCTGGCGGCTAAAACAAATTCAAAAACAGAACTATCACAACATTCCAGTCTACCTAACATTTGTGGAATGCCAGTGTAACCAAGCGCATCGACCTGTCATTTGTGGATTAACAATAAAATTTACGCCGACACTATGTTATTGCAATATATCCATAAACAAAAATGGGTTACACATCCTTACAAAATTAGGTTTCATTAAACCTATATTATTATTTTGTCAAGTCCACGAGAAACGAATGATGACTTTAGAGATCATATTATTAAGGGGTTTGTTTTTACACCAGTACCAGAAAGGTAAGGTCGGCGATCATGTCAATAGTGGCGACATTGAAAGAGGGTGAAAAAAAGGTTTCGCAGAGTAGATATGAGGCCGGACTTCTTGTGGTAAGCGAAATCACCCGACCTTATTTGAAGACTGAGGTGGAGATCACAATTGAGGACACCAGAGTGCGATCCCTTACAGGAAAATGGCCCGAAGTCCTGGATGAGTATTTCAATAGTTGGTCTTTCAGAACTGATTCCAGATTGACCCATGATGAAACAGAGCGTTGCGGTTGCGCAAATGAACACAGATCGCTGTTCCTGACAGCGGTTAGATTGCTGGAAAAATCATTGGCTGTTGATGGCTATAAAATGGAGGTAGAATTTCTGTAAGATTATCGACTTGGGAGGAAGAAAAAGCCTGATCCATTTAGGACAGGATCAGGCTTTTAGTTGCTAGCCTAGAGACCCTGCAAGAAAAATCTTGGCGTTGTTCCTCTGGACTTTTAGTCTGATGAGTTTGTTACTTTTTGCTGCGCCGACAGCTTTGTTGAATGCGGCCATGTCGTTGACGGCGGCTCCGTCCACTTCAAGTATTATGTCACCGGCTTTGAGACCTATTTTTGCTCCAACGCCGTCTGCATTAAGATCCTTGACAAGGATGCCTTCACCTTCTTTTAGTTCCAGTTTACCGGCCATTGCGGAAGGCACTTTTTCGATCTCAAGCCCAAGTTCGTTGGAAGTTTCGCCTGACGGAGTCTCGCTGGCTGAAGCAATTGCCTTTGGAGTTCGCTCAGTAATCTTTACATTGAGATCAATAGTCTTCTTGTCCCTGAAAATGGTCAACTTTGCGTCTGTGTCCGGTTTCTCACGACCGACCATGTTCTTGAGTTGTGCGGCGCCACCGACAGGCTGGCCGTTGAATTTGAGAATGATGTCGCCAGACTTGACCCCTGCCTTCTCCGCAGGACTACCCTCGATAACCTGGGACACAAGCGCTCCTTCTGAACTGTTCCTGCCGAAAGATTTGGCCAGTGAGTCATTCAGGTCCTGAATGTTCACGCCAAGCAGACCTCTACGAACTTTTCCTGTCTTCTGCAGATCATTCATGATCAACCTGGCAGAATTGGATGGAATTGCAAAACCGATGCCCTGGTATCCACCGCTACGCGACGCTATTGCCGTGTTGACGCCTATCACTTTTCCTTCGATGTTGACCAAGGGGCCACCCGAGTTTCCAGGGTTGATGGCCGCATCGGTCTGGATAAAATCTTCATAGTCTATTATCCCGACATTTGCGCGTCCTGTGGCGCTAATTATGCCGGATGTGACGGTTCTGTTCAGCCCAAAGGGATTACCAACGGCAAATACTATTTCACCGACGCGAATCTTGTCTGAGTCACCCAACTCGGCTATCGGAAGGTCCTTGGCTTCAATTTTGATTAGAGCTATGTCGCTCTCGGGATCAGCGCCGATAACCTTGGCCGTGAACGATCTTTTGTCGGAAAGGTTGACCTTGATTTCATCAGCGTCTTTAACCACATGTGAGTTGGTCAGTATGAGGCCATCCGCTGACACGATGACACCGGAACCCATGCCTTGAGGACGCATTTCGCCACGTCCCTCTCCGGGACCTTTCTTGAACTTCTTGAAAAATTCTTCCGGTAAAAACTCCTTGAACGGATGATTCTTGAAGAGCTGGTCAACATCGCCACCGCCAACCGCTGACTCTTTCCTGGTAGAACTTATATTTACAACCGAAGGTGTAACTTTCTCAGCTACCTGCACAAAAGACTCGTCAAGTTGCTTGAGCAATGCCGGCGGGCTTGAAACGGCATTAATGGGCAATGTGGCAATCATTAAAAATAGAGCCGTTACCGCCAATAAAGATTTTGTGGCTGCCTTATTTAGGCGTTCTCTCATTTAATTTTCTCCTTTTCGTCATTCACTTTATTTTTCATTCACCCATGTGCGGGAATCACTGACCTTCCTTTGATGACATTCACTTCTTTCAAGGGTTCCAACAAAAATTTGATTTTTCCGACAATAATCACACAAACGGGCGCCTTATTTGCATCTTCCAGCATCCGGGAAGATTTACTGCGTCATGGCGCCAAACGGCGCTACAGCTATTCGGGAAGTCTTATTTATCAGCGACGCATGCAAAAGTTGTCGCGTCCATCCCAAGCGAAGATTCTGATACAACAAATCCGCGCTCCGCGCCACTATTATTGTTCAGTGGGAGTTACCTGAAAATTGCCCGGTTCAGACTCGACGTCGGGTCTCGAGCGGTCCGGATCGGTGTTGATTACCATCCAGCGCCATGACCCCGTAGAATCGGGGGTAAATTCAAATGAGGTTTTGCCGATCGGCACTTTGAGAAGAATGTATGTTCCGGAGGGACGAATAAAGACAATGTAAAAACCGGCGCCCTTGCCTGAAGACTCATCGCATTTCCAGCCAAAAATGCCTGAATTCCCCATTTCAATTGAGGGCCCCCTGGAAAGGCTCGGCCTGCAAATCGCAGAATTGATCTCGCCGTCAGCGCGTGTTTCGGACTCTGCGTGAGAGACAGCCTGACACAACCAAGCTGATAGCAGCATGGCCACAAGACCGGTTTTAAGCGCTAAGCCAGTTTTTTCCTTATAAAGCGACACAGGAAAAATCCGTTAAATATTCTTGTAATTACGACTAGTTACCTTTTCAGTCATCCTCTCTCAAGAATGACCGATTCTGTTCATGGATTCATTCAATTCTATAAAAAACAAATTTATGATATTCAACACCTTAAGCAAATTTCCAAATACGCCGGGAACTTTGTCCAATTATTATACCACATAATAAGGGAGAACCAATGGAGCTAAATCTAATTAGAGTGATGTTTGGTAAACTTCTTCAGGCTTTGCGATTTGACAAACCAAGCCCACGGGATTTTGGAATAGAATCGGTTAATAAAAGAGAAGTTGAAAACTTTTCTCTAAAATCAGATGGGATAACCATTCGCGGCAAAGTTATGTTCCCAGGCGCCAAACCCTCCATGCAATACCCCGTTCTAATCATATGCCATGGGATACCCGGCAGCGGTACGCCTCGCTCAGAAAATGACCCGGGATATGACAGCCTGATGGATCGTTTTTCCGGTCTTGGATTGGCGTCGGTATTCTTCAACTTTCGCGGTTGCGGAGATTCAGATGGTGATTTTGATATGATGGGCTGGACAAGGGATTTAAGGGCTGTAGTGGATAAAGTGGTCAATATGCCTCATATCGATCCGACCAGAGTCATATTACTGGGTTTTAGTGGCGGCGCGGCGGCGGCCATAAACGTCTCCGCGGACAACTCCAATATTTTTGCGCTTGCCTCGGTCTGCTCGCCCGCCACTTTCGAGATATTTGATAAAGATCCCAATGAAATCATAGACGATTTCCGTGAACGCGGAATTATCAGAAGGCCGGACTTTCCCAAAGATGTGAATCAGTGGATGAACGCTTTCAGGGAAGTTCAGCCGGAGAAATGGATCGGTTTTTTCAAGGGTAAAAGCCTCTTAATTGTTCACGGGGACGCTGATGAGCTGATACCGTTGTCCCAGGCCGAGGAACTTTTTAAAAAAGCCCCGGCTGGAATCAAGGAACTTCAAATCATACATGGCGGCGAGCACAGGTTACGAACAAATCCTTCATGTCTTCAAATACTTGAGGATTGGTTCATCAAGGCTCTGGGATGGAAAAAATGATGTCTTTTGACCTGAACAGGACTGCATCGGAAGCCTCATGCAAGTCCGACATACGGAACGTTTGCGTTCTACAAAAAATCCTGATGAGTAAGATGGAAGATGTCAAAAACTAAGAAATTCCTACTCTTGATTGGCTTCATGACCGTCGTGGCGCTAGTGCTCGGGTATGCGCTTTTATGGTTTCTAATACCGTCAGATGACTTTGTGAAGAAAAACGTCGAAACCGCCTTGGCTTCTGCCATCAAGACCCCGATTTCCATTGGTGATATATCGGTCGGTTTTTCGCTCCCCGGGCCAGTAAAGGTTTTTGCGCGTGATATCAGGATATTGGGCAACAACAAGGCAGAAACCCTATTTATAAAAAGTCTTCAAATGACACCTTCTCTTTTGGGTCTGCTGAAGGGAAACATCTCCATATCTTCCATCCAGATGGATGGAATTAGCGCTCGAATCATAATCCATCCGGACGGTATAGTCGAATATCCCTTTTTTCCGCCCCCTGTAAGCTCAAACTCTGCCGATCCGTCGGCCCAGTCTAAAGGTCCCGCTGTTACGACCAGCGCCGCCGGGCAAATGTCAAAACCTCAGATTGAAGTATCGCAGGAACCAGGCATTTCGTGGTCCATAGACGAAGTAAGAGCTACCGACATCGCGGTGGGTCTGACTGACCTCAGAGACGCCTCCTCGGATTTTGCGAAAGGATCATTGGCGGTATCCGGGATAGAGATGGCCCAGACTTCCAGGAAAAATGAATTTACAGTGGTCATGAATGGCGTCAAGTTTGATTCCGGCCCTGAATCCACAATAAAATCAAACGTCAAAGGCGTGGTCAAACTCAAGTCTTCTCTCGCCTCGGTCGAGACACTTCAACTAAATTTAAAAATAGAAACTGCCAATCTTTCGGCTCTCACTCCTTTTGCCCCGGAACACAAACACACGCTCGAGCGCTTCAGTATTCAAGACGGCATTTTGAAGCTGGACTACGACGCTTCACAAGGAACAGTGGCTGAACTCAGCGCTCCTCTCTCTCATGCCGCCGGCAAATCTTCCCCTATCATGTTAAGAGGGCGCGTAGAAACGTCAAAAGACTCTTCCTCGTTATCACGTCTGGAATTAAACGGAGAATCCTCCGGGACTCCTCTGGCGCTTTTTGCCCCTTTCAACACAATCCACTCCATAGATTTGTCTAAGGGAGTTTTCAGCGGCTCGTTTGCCTTCAACGGAAACCCTTTGGGTGAGTGGTCAGGTAAAGCCGATTTGAAATTGCAGGGCGCATCTTTGATAAAAGGCAGTAGTATAGGATTAAGCGACGCCGGACTAAGCGTAGTGGCAAGCGGAACCCCCCGCGTCATATCACTGCAGGAATTTAATGTGAAGGACCAGTCCATTCTGTTCAAGCTCTCAGGGGAAATTACAGATCCACTACGTAGCCACGGAGAAATGGCAGTGCGTCTTGACACTGAGCTTCAAACGGAGGGTAAAATACTGTCGGCTCTGACTGGAACTGAAGAAATATCCCTGAAAGGCCCACTTACAGCCACAGCACGCATTAGGGGACCCCTGGGACGGATTGTTTTCGACATTCAGGCTGATCTCACCAAGGCCTCCATTGAAGCAGCCGGAAGAATCACCAAGCATCCTGAAACCAAGGGAGCCATAGCTATAAAGGGCACATTGAGCAATCTCTCAGGCAATAAGAGGAAAGCTCCATCAGTTGACGGAACACTAGGCTTCGAGTTCTCAAAAACTTCTCTCAATTCAACAGATGGTAAGCCTGCAATCAGAGATCTGGACCTCTATGGTAAATCAACATTCGATTATGCTCCCAAAGGCATGGACCTAAAAGACTTGGAAGTCGAAATCAGGCGGCATTCCAACAAAACTTTTCTCGCAAAATTTCGCGGCAACATCGAAGGCCTTCTTAATGGCGCCATGAAAATAAACGCGACCGTAAACAGTAATCTTGACAACGACTTTATAAGTGGCCTGGGAATGGCCGACCCAAAAGGCTTCAGGTTTTTAGGACACACCACTTTGGGTGTCAAAATTGCTCAAAACGCAGGCGCATATTCCTTCGCTATCGACGCTCCTCTTAAAGGCCTAGAAATTTCATTTGGCGACCTTTTTGCCAAAAAGCAGGGGGTAGACGGCTCTCTAAGCCTGAATGGGGTCCATTCCAGGAAGCTGACCAAACTTAACGCAGTGTCTCTGGCTTTACCGGGCGTGTCTTTGGGGGCCACAGGAAAGATTGCTGACCCAAGGCAAGATTTGACGGAATTTGACCTGCTCATCAAGGAAGTAGATTTCAAAAAGCTCTCATCGATGCTTCCCAATTTCCCCTCAAACAGCCTCTCAGGCAGATGTTCCGGAAAAATATCACTGAAGAGCGATAAAAACGCCTTTTTACCGCACGGCTCCATTCACTTTGATTCAATTCTGTTCAAGCCCCAGAAGTCCATGATCTATTTCGATCAGATGAATGGTCTGGCCGTGATTAATGGTATGAACCTGGACAAGGTAAACTTCGAAGGAAAGGCGCGTGGATTCGTTGAAGCGCCCATATCGGCTTATGGCAAATTACAGAACATGGACTCCATGGACCACCTGAAGGGAAACGTCTCTGTCAGGGTAGGAAGAGGGGCAATAAAATTTCAAAACTTCAAGGGTGTTTTATCAAAACCTCAGACCGTCCTTGGCGCCATCGGAGCCCTGGGGGCTTCACTGTTGAATAACGAGAGTCTTGCTTCCCCTGAATTCGAATCAATAACCGGCGATTTTTCCATCGAGAAGGGCATAGCTCATACGGACAATTTGCGACAGGTTGGCGGAGATATCAGGTCCGGCGTAATCGGTGATATTGATCTACGCAATCATAATCTGAACGCAATGATGGCCGCCAAAGCGCTCGTCTACCCACCTGAACAACTTGGCAAAATCCCCGCAGTCAAAGAACTGGCAAAGAAACATGAAGGGCTGCTAAAAATTATGGGGCTGGATAAGGAACTCAAGAAGATCGGTATCGACACTGAAGAACAGAAATCCCAGGCCCCAGACTCCGGAAAGCCCACTAAGACGCCAATATTCATGATTTTCAAACTCTCAGGAAACGCGGGAGAGCCCAGTGTGACCCCTGTGCTGGAAAAATCCATCTCCGAAGCCATCGCATTGAAGTTGAAAGCGCTTGTAGATTAAATTGATCATGAATACTTGGAGACGATCCATAGTTTTTGTAAACTATATGGGAAGGTTGATGCTTGAGGACATCAGCCGGGCATGTTTGTAGCCGGTTCTGAAATCCCGCTCGGTTCCTGTGACGTTAGACTTTCACTCCAGTGAAGTTTGGCGTAGGGTCAAAAGTTGTTTTTTCGTGACAAATGGCACTTTCCTTTTGACATTACATGGGATTTTGGATTACTTATTCAAGTGTCCTTATCGGCTTTCCTGAATTAAATCTATACACAATTCAAAACACCCCTGTCATTTAGGAGGACCGGCATGTCTAAGAAGTACTGGGACGAAAAATTCGAAACCATGAACGACAACGCAATGAAAGCCTTTCAGCTGGAGAAACTGAAAGAAACTGTGAAATGGGTCTACGAGAAGATCCCATTTTACAAGAAAGCTTTTGATGAAAAGGGGGTAAAACCCTCTGACATGCAGCAGTTAGGCGACATTGCGAAGTTTCCGTTCACTGTCAAGACTGATCTAAGGGATAATTATCCTTTCGGATTGTGCGCGGTTCCTCTGTCGGAAGTGGTCAGAATCCATGCGTCATCAGGCACCACGGGAAAACCTATCACAGGTCCATATACGGCAGACGATCTGGATCAATGGACGGAGTGTATGGCTAGAGGTCTTTGGGCTCAGGAAGTGAGGACCGACAGCATTCTGCAAAACGCCTATGGAATGGGACTTTTCACTGGAGGACTAGGATTCCTGCAGGGCGCCATAAGAATCGGATGCACGGTGGTTCCGTCCGGCGCTGGAATGACTGAGAGGCAGATACTGCTGATTCAGGACTTCGGCACGACGGCATTATGCTGCACGCCTTCCTACTGCATGACGATTATTGAGCGGGCCGAGAGGATGGGGGTGGACATCAAGAACTCAACGCTCAAGACGGGACATTTTGGAGCTGAACCGTGGACTGTAGAGATGCGGGCGGACATAGAGCAGCGCGGTGGCATACACGCCTACGAACACTACGGACTTACGGAACTGATGGGTCCTGGAGTCTCGTTCACGTGTGAACACTACAACATACACATAAACGAAGACCATGTTTACCCGGAAATAGTGGATCCTGGAACATTGGAGCCGGTTCCGGAAGGAGAAGAGGGAGAACTCGTGTTCACCGCTCTCCAACGTAGGGCCATGCCCATGATCAGGTATAGAACCCGCGACATATGCGCTTTGAGACGTGAGAAATGCGCGTGCGGCAGAACTCTGACGACCATGGACAAAATTCTGGGGCGTTCAGATGACATGATGATCGTGAGTGGAGTAAATGTGTTCCCATCTCAGATAGAGACGGTCCTCATGGAATTCCAGGAAGTGGAGCCTCAATATCAGATCAGACTCGGTAAGAAAGGTTACATAGATCATATATCCGTGGAAACCGAGTTGAAAGAGGCCATATACAGGGAAGGCGAGGCAAAAATTCAGGAAATGGCAAAAATGATTTCTCACCGGATTCAGCAGGTGATAGGCATCAATGTTCCAGTGAAAATCCTGGCTCCTGACTCAATAGAGCGCAGTATAGGAAAAGCAAAAAGGATATTGGACGAGAGAAATCTCTAATCATCAATTCTTCAGATACATTTAGCCCCATGCGATGGAACCACAAAGCCCATCGCATGGGAGCCACCAGTTCACTTCAATCATCGGTGCACAAAAACCCTGGCTTTCCAGCCGTCCTGCCTGGCCTTTTCTGTCTCCCCCAGCACTTCGTAGCAAATCGCTCTTAGCTGATAGACTTCCCCGCTGTATGGGTAGACTTTCGCAGCATATTCCAGATCCTCTAACGCCATAGGATGATTCTTCATCTCCACGTAGAGTTTTGCGCGCTTAAGCCTTGCCTCAAAATGATTCTGATCTATACCAAGCGCCTTCGAATAAGACTCAATAGCCTTGTCGGCCTTGCCTTCAGCAATGAGTATGTCACCCATGGTTATAAGAGCCGGCACAAATGACGCTTCATTCTTCAGGGCGACTTCAGCAAACTCCGTGGCTCGCTGAGTGTCCCCCTGCCTGAAAAAAGCTTCCGCCAACAACTGATATGCGGTCGGCTCATCCGGACACAGCTCTATTGCCTTCTCAAGATCGGATATCGATCTTTTGAGCTGTTGATTGTTGAAATACAGACTTCCACGAAGCAGAAGCCCTTCAAGGTTGTCCGGGTCCAGCTTCAAAGCCTCGTCCAGGTCTTCCAGAGCCCTGTCCTGGCGAGCCATTACCTTGAAAATATAGGCTCTCTTTGTAAGCAATTGGGGATCGTCACTTCTTATTTCCAGCGCCTTGTTGACATCAGACAGTGACGCCAGAATATTTCCCGTCTGGAGCTGAAGAGCCGCCCTGTTTATGTAAGGTAGAGGGTTGTCGGGATCCAGCACAATGGAACGACGGAGTTTTTCCAGGGCCTCATTGTACCGCCCCATCATAATCAGCATGCTTCCCTGGTTCAGGTATAATATAGCGTCATCAGGATCTACGTGCTCCGCCTTCTCATAATCCTTGAGAGCCATTTCCGGCTCATTAAGCGCCCTGTGCGCCTCGGCCCTGTACCAGTATATTTCCTTGAGGTCAGCGTCGTGCTCCAGGGCCTTGTTGAAATCCGTCAAAGCCTTTTTTGCGTCACCATTTTTCAGATATGAAAAACCTCGTCTTAACAAGGCTTGCGCATTATTAGGATGAATCTTGAGCAAGTTGGTCATCTCGCCTATGGCGGATTCATAATCACTTTCCTCCACAAATATCGCGGCCCTGCCAAAATACGGCCCTTCATTGCGACCATCAAGGGATGCGCTCAATTCAAACAGTCTACGGGCCTCCTGGAAATCAGACTTGTAAAAATAAACGAGACCGAGAGATGAGAAAATTGAAGAGCTGTCGGGTTTGAGCTTGCTCGCAGCCAACAAATCCTCTTGCGCGCCGTCAAACTCTCTCGCCTTTATTCTGACCTTCCCTCTCATTTCCAAAAGCTCTGCGTCATCTGGATTTGCAGCAATTAAAAAGTCACAGTCCTCCAGTGAGCCATCAAAGTCAAAAACCCTCTCCCGAGCCTTTGCACGGACAATTCTAAGTTGACTGGCCCCTGGATCTGATTCAATCAATGCATCGAGCATGTCTGTCGCTGCATGAATCTTACCCTGATCCAACAAACGGGTCGCCTCTCCAATTGAGGCCTTCGACTCTTTCTGACCACAGGAACTCGCCGCTAAAAAAAATGCGCCTGTGACCAGGATTGTCGCCAAAATCCTGACAGCGCTCTTTTCATTGATTCCCATCTGATTGATCGGCTCCGTCTAATGCATATCCATACTGGCTTCAGTTACATCAAAGTCTAGGTTCACCGGAAATTTTTGTCAATGACAGAGCGAAATAATCTGCACTTTTTTCTAAATCAGATGGATAGTTATACCTCTAATCTTGAATATTTTTATATTTTATGCACAAATAGATTTAGATAAAAACTTTAATTATTTGATCGAATTAAATAAATTACCACCACACACTAGAAACAGGAGTTAACGAATATGCAAGCCGTATGGGAACTAATGGGACAATTGGAGAGATTCTTTCAGCTCAATTTTCTTTTTTCGGGACTGGAAGTGTCGTCAACCGTGATCCTGATGGCCAGATTGTCAACTCTGGTCATATTTGGCATAGGGTTGATCTGGTGTGTTTTCAGTGCGCTGATGAGAGTTCTGGACTGCGTTCAGACTTTGTTGAGCAATTTGGGCCCATTACCTAAATCGTTTTTCATTCTCTTGTTGTTCATAATACCTTTGTCTCCGGACAGCCTTGGAGGCATGTGGATAGGCTACATTCTGCTGACTTTAACAGTCATGGGGTTGGCGTTATCTCTTGCCGTGATAATAGTCGCCTGGAAATACGGAATAGACCAGACATTGCGATTCATTCACAACTTGAGGGGACGAGGCTGGCCCGAGTCCTCAGAGTCGGACGAACGTGTAGACTCTGTTCCTGAGAACATAATTCGTCCGACAGTCGTGAGTGTTGGTAGCCATGATTGACACCATCATGGGGTTGGCGTCTGATTCACGTCCCGTTTCTGAAGCGGAGAGACGTTTGTAATCAATTACTTTTTTTCTACCTGTATGAGGTATTTCAATTCAGTGTCCGACTCCTTGGGGTGGTCAGTGACCAGGTCTATTTTTCCGGAATAAAAGGCTCGGTTGGGTTCAGGCTCAAGTTTCACCACAACTTCAAAAGAAGCTTCCTGATGCGGCCCCACTTCGATGGCGCCCGGATTGATGGTAGCTGAGAGTTCACCAGGAAGAGTCTTCAGGCCTATCACGTTGTATGTTTTGTCCGACACGTTTGAAACCTTGATCATAAAATTGACAGACTCGACATCTGCGCCAACCTTTTTTCCCAATGTTGGCGGGTCTATGGCGAGTTCCCTTATTACATCTGCGAGTAGTGTCAGTTTGACGACGGGATTCACAGGATCATTGGTAGAGACCATGATGCTCTTTTCTTTTCTCCCGGCTTTGAGTCCATCGGTGTCAAAAGAGGCGGAGATTTTGCCTGTGCCCTTGGGAGGGATTTCCTTGCTGCCTTCAACCGCCTTTGTGCATCCGCATGTAGAGTGGAGATTCTTTATGATCAGTGTCTGATCTCCGCTGTTGACAAATGGAAATTCCGCTGTAACCGAGTCCCCGTACAGGATTTTTCCGTAATCATGCCTCGATTTTTCAAACTCTATTCTCGCTCCGTCAGTTGCCATTGCGGACGTGGAGATGATAATGAAGGTTATGGTTATCAGCTTTATAATGAATCCGGGCAAAATGTTCTCCTTTTCAGAATATCTTTGAGATGATAAAATTGAGTCGTTTTCGGCGTGGAGTAAGTGTTAGTCCAGTTTTTCATGACGTGATTACAGTCACAAATTTTTCGCCGATCTGGATGCCGACTGAATTATATAGTCCCTTGTTACATTATCAAGTAGATTGTGGGCAACTGCCCAGGCGGTAACCCCAAAAATAGAACATTTTCTGTTGTGTTGGAACGGAGACAAAAAAATGGCTGAAAACTTCGCCAAACCTGTTTGCAAAGTGTGCGGGATAGCCGAGGCTACCTTTCCTGACGAAGATGCCGTATTCTGCCCGGAGTGCCTAGAACTTTCGGAACAGTTGTTCGACAGGGAAATGCGCCGTGTCGAGTTGATTCGAATAATCAGAGGCCATGATGTGGAACTGTACGACATAAAACATCCGGACTCAAACGCCGATGACGACCATTGCGGTCAGGTCATACTCATAAAAGCCGGACAGGGTTTCGAAGTAAAGATATGCCTCAGATCCGACGCGTTGGATTGGATGGACAAGCTAATGGATCCCGAAACTGGCTTCACATCACCAGATAACAGGCTCGATGCGCTAATCGGGAATGTCTCCCTATTGATCGAGAGTTGGGGTGGTGGCCCTTATTACGTGGATCTGTTTTCTGTTGATAAGGTTTTCAGCACTGAGGGCGAACTTTAGACATCGGTTAACGGACTCCGGCGAGTTTTTTCCGGAATGATCCATTCCTGAGGCCGAGGTGGTTCGCTTGGCTGTTAATCAGTTCCACCTTTTTTGATGACAAGATTTTTTTGAAGTACTGTTACTGGAGTAAGAACGTGTTTGGTATATCGATGTGGGAAATGGCCCTGATCATACTGGTTGGTCTGATATTTTTGGGACCACGCCAGCTCACCGAAACGGCGAGGGCTGTGGGAAGACTATTTAGAGAAGTGCAACGAATGGCCTCGGATGTAAAAGATAGCATCGACCTCGATGCTCCGCCCCCTCCAAGACGAACACCTGCTCCAACGCCTGCAATACCTTCCGAAACACTGCAGCCTGCCAAAAACACGGACAAGGATATCCTCAACTTGACAGGGGAGAAATCTGGACCTGATTTCTACGCCGAACTTTTGGAGAACTCCGTAGAGGATGATTCCAAGCCTCCCAGCCCAGCGACAGACTCAACATCTGAGGCGGCTTTTAAAGTTGAAAAGACATCCTCTGTTGATTCGACAGGAGTTGAAAAACCTCAGAACCCCTGATCAGAGTTGACTACCCTTGCATTCCACTTACGTTGGCGGTCAGAAGGTTCTGGATTTTTAACGCAAGGCGTCCAGTCTGTCCAATCCATAGGCCAGAGCGGCAATCATTACTCCGCAGTTTATTTTTCCGGTTTTTATGTAATGGCGTATTTGGGTGGCAGGGACCATCACCGTCTCCAGTTCTTCAGTCTCATCGGGATTGAACGTACCCTTGGGCTCGGCGTTCTCGGCAAAAAATACATGGAATTTGTTGGTGAAAATGGCCGGTAAGGGATACATCCAACCTAAAGACTCAAAATTGGGGGCCAAAAATCCGGTTTCTTCTTCGAGTTCTTCTCTGGCGCTCTGCTCAGGTGTTTGCATGGGTTTCACCAAACCACCCGGCAACTCCAGCGACAAACGGGAAACACCGTGGCGGTACTGGTTCACAAGTATCACTTCATTCGACCTGGTCAAGGCTATGACAGCCACCCAGTCAGGTGAATTCAACACCTGAAATTCATGAACATTTCCGGTTCGTGGAGATCGACTTTTGTTAATATTCACAGAGAACAGGTTGTAAGATCCTACTTCATTGGTTTCTACCAAATCCCAGGTCAGCCTGTCAGTTTTATTTTTCCCGTCCATCTTTAGAGCCTTTGATTTAGGTTTCATGTAGAAATTGTTTTCCGCGTCGGGATTGCGCTCCGAGCGTTTATTTTGAGTTCCAGGCTAAATTATCTTCGTGGTTCGAGTTCGACCTGCGCCCCTTCTTTCTGGCGCCCCATGGACAGGCGCGGATGCAGACGCCGCAAATGGGGCTTTCAACAAAAGGAATTTCCACAGCGTTTCTGGTCACCCTCTCAACACATTTTTCAAAGAACAGGGCTTCATCCCTATCTGAATAATGCCACTTGGTGTTCACATCCTTGATAGCCTGAACAGGGCATGCCTCAGCGCAGGATGTGCATTTTCCACATCTGTTCCGAACCGGCTTGTCCGGCCTCAGGGGCATGTCAGTCAATATGGTTACAAGTCTTATCCTTGGACCGTACTCTGGACTCACCACCAGCAGACTCTTGCCCTGCCAACCTATCCCTGCCGCCAAGGCCACTGCTTTGTGCGAGATGTACGACGTCCATTCCTGCCTATCCAGCACCTGAGAGGCCGGAATCGGCAATGCGGCGGCCTTATGGTCCTGAATGAACTGTGACACCCTCAGAGCTATGTCGTCCAGCAGAGCGTTTACCTTCAGATAGTGCTGCTGATATAGTGGCGTCGGACCATTCTCGATCGGATCTATGACTCCATCAGCCAGTCGGACCGCTATGCTTACTGCCCGTTTGTAGTTCTTCACAAGGTCCACCGGCGCCACAGGCAAACCGTCAAGCAACGCCAGATCGGCTATTCCCACTATATCAGCGCCCATATCCCGGGCATATCCCTTGATTTCTCTATTATCCAAAACCTGAAATTCCCTTCTGAGTCAAATTCCCCCTACACACGGTTCAAAATGCTAATCAAAATCGTCAGCCGGCCAGGGGTAACTGGAACATCATGAACCTGTAAAAATGAAAGATACTGACTCACCGCTTTTGATCAATCGTTGAGAGCGCCTATCATCTCGCTGTGAATCCGACCATTTGTCGCCAGTATGCTCGGACTGTCAAGAGCCATGACCTGGCCGAAACGATCGGTGACCAGGCCTCCTGCCTCCTCAACAATCAGAATTCCGGCCGCTATGTCCCAGGGCTTGAGTTTCAGTTCCCAAAAACCGTCCAGACGTCCGCAGGCTACATAGGCCAGGTCCAGGGCCGCCGAACCCAAACGCCTCATGCCTTGGACCTTGGGTAACACCCTTGAGAATTCCGTCAGGTTATTCTCTGATGAAAACGCCTTGTCATACGGAAAACCTGTCCCAACAATGCTTCTGTTGAGTGTTTCAGCGCTGGACACTTTCAGCCGACGCCCGTTCAGAAACGATCCTTCCCCTATTACGGCATGATATGTCTCGGCTTTTAGAGGATCACAAACTACCCCGGCCACAATCTTTCCCAGTTCTAGCAATGCAATCGAAATGGCAAAATGAGGATAAGCGTGAGCGTAGTTCACTGTGCCATCCAAAGGATCTATGACCCAAAGCCAGGGAGACCCTTTAAGTTGTTCCGGTGTTTCTTCAGCCATTATGTCGTGTTCTGGAAATTTTCTCCTAATCTCGCTGATGATGGCCCGCTCAGATGTTTTATCCGCATTGGTGACAATGTCTATTCCACCTATGCGGTCGTCCTTGGATTCGACCATCAATTCCCCACTGAAATGTGACATCAAAATGTTGCCTGAAATTTCTGTCAGGCTTAACATGAATTTTTTTAGCGCTTCCCTGTCTATCGTATTAAGCATTTCTTTGTGTATCCCATGCTGTTGATTGACTCCGTTTCAACTATCTCCCCGTTGAGTCACTTCGGTTATCAACTCACCCTTGGCAAGCCGGATTCTTAACTTGTCCCCTGGTTCCACAGAATCCGAATCCATGACAGTCTTGCCGTCATCAAGCCTGAACGTTATTGAATAACCGCGAGCCAGCACATTTAACGGACTAAGGCTATCAATCCTTCCGACGAAAGAGGCCAGGCCGTTACGAGCCTCAGAAAGTCGGACGTTGATCACTCTTGAAAGCCTGGAACTCAGCGCCTGAACCGCCTCATCGCATGACTGCAGCTTCTGGGCCGGTAATTCGACTCTCAGGCGTTTCCTGAGCGCATTGTATTCGAATGTTTTTCTTTCGATGTCCCGGCGAATCGCATTCCTGAGTCTGGTCGTCATGTCATCCATCATCTGACGCTTCAGGACGATGGAACGACGAGGATCATATAGCCTGCTGTACCACTCATCCAAGGCCGTTGATCGCCTCTCCAGCGCAATGAAGACGCTGTTTCTAAGTCGAGAGAACAAACTTTGCGCAGACAATGCGAGTTCGGTTACGTCGGGGGCCACCAACTCTGCCGCCGCCGAGGGGGTCGATGCCCTCATATCCGCCGCAAAATCGGTAAGTGTAAAATCTGTTTCATGTCCAACTGCGCTCACGATAGGCTTCCCGCAGACGGCCACTTCACGGACCACTTCCTCTGCGTTGAACGCCCACAGGTCCTCTACAGATCCTCCTCCTCGGCCGATTATTATCACATCCACCGCGTTGATCTGACATAACCGACGCAAAGCGCCCACTATTTCCTGAGGCGCCTTATCTCCCTGGACAGATGTGGGACTTACCAGAACGTTTATGTGAGGAGACCTTCGATGGATTATTTTGATGATATCCCTTACAGCCGCGCCGGAAGCGGAAGTCACAACTCCAACAGTGCGCGGGAATTTCGGCAAAGCCTGCTTTCCGGCTTGATCGAAAAGCCCTTCCGCAGCAAGCTTCATCTTTAGCTGCTCAAATGACAGCATCAGACTCCCGAGTCCCGCCGGCTCCACCGTGTCAATTATGAACTGGTAATCTCCGCGAGGACCATAAACACTAACCCTGCCCCACGCCAGAACCTGTAAGCCGTCCTCCATTCTGAATTTGATGAAACGCCCCTGGAGCTTGAACATGACGGACCGAATCTGAGCCGAATCATCCTTCAGCGTAAAGTATGAATGACCCGAAGGCGCCTTTTTGTAATTGGATATCTCACCCTTTATCCAAACGGACGAAAAATTTGATTCCAGCGTTGACCGAATCTGTTCAGTCAGTTCGGAAACTGTGTAGATTTTTCTGGAGGGTAATTCCATGATATACCTTTATTCGATCAGACCGTCTCTAATTTCATCAATTTTTGTCTTCCACAATTTTACCGTTTCCAGAGCTATTTTCGCCCTAAGCTCCTTTTTCTGCCTGCGATTGCGCACCGAAACGTCATCCATCATGCCGTAATTGACGTTCATGGGCTCATATTCTTTCACAGGCTCGTCACGTGTATGTTTTATCAAGGCTCCTATTGCCGTGCTTGATGGAGGAATCGCGGGTCTCACGTTTTTTTCCAGAAGCGCAGCGTACAGCCCTACTACGTGTCCCGAAGCGGTAGATTCCACATAACCCTCGACTCCCGTTATCTGACCGGCAAAAAACACATGCGGAGAGTTTTTGGCTCTTGAAAATTCATCCAGAGCTTTTGGGGAGTTCAGAAAAGTGTTCCTATGGACAGAGCCCAAGCGTTCAAATTCGGCGTGCTCCAGCCCCGGTATCATCCTGAAAATTCTCTGCTGTTCCGGATATGTCATCTTGGTCTGAAACCCCACAAGGTTGAACAGGGTTCCCGCAGAGTTCTCTGCTCTAAGTTGAACAACTGCGTACGGTCTTCTTCCGGTCCTAGGGTCAATCAGCCCCACCGGTTTCATCGGACCAAAACATAGTGTTTGCGCGCCGCGACGAGCCAGTTCCTCAATGGGCAAGCAGCCTTCAAAATGATCTATCTTCTCAAATGGATATGGATTCACCTTCTCGGCTTTTATTATCTCTTCGACAAATCTCAGATAGGTCTGCTCGTCCATCGGAGCGTTCAGATAGGCGCCCTCACCTTCCTCATATCTGGAGGCCTTGAACAGCTTCGTCATGTCCAGGCTTTCAGCGGAAACAATCGGAGCTATTGCGTCATAAAACGAGAGACTCTTTTCTCCGACCAACTCAGCTATGGAGTCGGCCAGTTCATCGGAAGTCAGCGGACCCGTTGCAATCACCACCGGACCATCGTCGACTTTCGGGATGGATGTCAATTCCTTGCGCTCAACGGTTATCAGATCGTTCGTACAAATTTCATTTGTAATGAACCTGGAGAAAAGGTCTCTGTCAACAGCCAGAGCCCTCCCGGCCGGAACGGCTGTGTTATCGGCTGCCCTCATTATCAATGACCCCAGCAACCGCAGTTCTTCCTTGAGCAAACCCACTGCGGAGCCAAGATCAGATGATCTCAATGAATTCGAACAAACCAGCTCGCCCAAATCCGGCGATTTGTGAGCTGGAGAAGACTTGCAGGGTTTCATCTCAATCAGTCTGACCCTCAAACCAAAAGAAGAAATCACCCACGCAGCCTCACATCCGGCTAATCCGGCGCCAACAACCGTGATACCCATTTCTGAATAACCAAACTGAGAATTCTGTATTGATATAGACGGAGAGAATAGTTGATTGGATCAGGCTTGTCCACAGAACGTCAATCTTTGCCCCAGGCCAATAGCCACAATCGTTTGGTCGAAAAAAAAGGATTCGGCGCCTTTTCCTCAGCTTTTGCCAGCTGTTTTCGCTGAGATTTCGAAGCTAGCCTGGTTTCTCCCGGCTTTATGACCACCAAATTTACCGGAGCAGTTCCAGGACCTATCATCCCCAATTCGCGCGCCGCAGTGAACGAAAGATCTATAACCCTGTCACCAACAAAAGGCCCCCTGTCATTTATACGAACCACAACCTCACGATCATTTCTGACGTTCTTGACCTTCACCACCGTGTCCAAGGGCAGTGAACTGTGGGCCGCCGTCATGTCAAACATGTCGTAAACTTCACCAGAGGCCGTTTTTTTCCCGTTGAAACCGGGCCCGTACCACGAAGCTACCCCCTTTTGTTTGTGACCTACCTCAACCTTTTTCATCGTGTGGTAAGTTTGACCATTGATCTTATAGGATGACGCTATGTTGCTCTGCATCAATTGTGATCTTGACGCACATCCACCAATTAAACAACACAATACAAATATTACAGATAAATATGCTATTTTATTTATTCTGGACATAGCTTCTGTTCGTATCAGTCTGTTTATAGCAATAATACCACATCAAGCTAATATAAGTCAACAAACTACTTATTATTTTACTATTTATAAACAAATGCTTAATTCAAATATATAATGTATTAAATAAAATTATAGGTAGTGACGTTTTAAAACTTGTTTGTTTAAAATTCAGCAGTTAAAATGTTGGGAAAACAGGTTGTAAGGGGTTTGATCGAAAGCAAAAAGGCTTTTTGGGAAACTTTCAGATGGGACTTCGTTGACACGTTTTGTCCAGTGGTTTAATGTTTGATGGCTGATCTTCGTTCATCTAATGATTCTAACATGGTAAGCATAAACAGGACGGTGTTTCTGAGGTCGTTTTTCCTCGAGACACTTTGGAATTATCCCAGAATGCAAAACATAGGGTTCACGTATTGCATTTTTCCTGCTTTGAGGCGAATCCACCGTTCAGATCGGGATTTTAGTGATGCGGTATCTCGACAGTTGGAGTCCGCAAACACTCATCCGAGCATGGCGCCGTTATTTGCGGGCCTGGTATCCAGGCTGGAAAGGGACAGGCCTACCAGTGACCTGACTTCCTTCAGACGCCGAATCATGACAACGCTGGCTGCTCACGGCGACCGCTTATTCTGGGGACACTTGAAACCTTTTGCAGCAATCGTCGGTGTTGTGGCGATGTTGTATTTTCCGATTACCCTGTTTGGGTCTTTTTTGGCGCTGATGTTGTATAATGTTCCGAACATTTATTTTCGCATGGTGGGTTTTCGGCGTGGATATGATGAAGGGCTCAAGATCCTTGAAAAATTCAGGTCTACCGGAAACGAGAGGTTGCTTGGTTACATACGATCAGGATCCAGTCTGTTTCTGGGCATTTTAACCGGGCTACTTTTGAGGCAATGTTACCGGTATCAATTTGATGGAGTCGGTGATTTTTATGGTTTGGTTTCGGCGCTTGATGTAAGCTTGACGGGCATAATAGGCTTTGTGGCTATAAAATCCGGATTCTCTGTCACCAAGGTTACTCTGCCTATCATCTTTTGCGCTATACTCGTTTTGGGACTTTTGCGATATTGGATTGGAATTCCGTGAACATACCTGAAGAGTATATTGAAAAGACCATTGTAGTGGGAAACCAGTTGGGTTTGCATGCCCGTGTGGCCACCGTAGTGGTTCAGGCAATGCGCAATTTTGAATGTCAGGTGACGTTTGTGAAAGACGGCATTGAGGTTGACGCCAGAAGCGTATTGGGTCTTTTGTTACTTGCGGCTACACCTGGGAGTGAACTGATTATTCGCGGGAATGGACCTGATTCAAAAAATGCTGTAGAAAAAATCTGCGAACTGATCGAAACCGACGAGCCTGACAATTTCTAATTGGAGTCGCACTAGCGCAATGCAGATTTCCAGAGATAACAACATTAATATGATTTTGAAGGGGGTTGGAGTATCCGGCGGTGTTGGTATCGGGCAGGTGGTTCTCATCGAGCGCGTTGCCAGTGATATTTGCCCGTGTTACGTTTTGCAGCCGGATGAAGTGGAAGCTGAGTTGCTTAGATTTGAAAATGCTGTTGAGAGCGCCGCTGAGAGACTCAAGACCATCAAGGGCCATATTGATTCCGATCATCCTCTCGGGGATCACGCTTATATTTTAGACACCCATATCCTCTTGTTGCGCGACAGAATGCTATATGAGGGCACCAAGAAGGTAATCTCCGAAGATCGCCAGAACGCAGAATGGGCTTTGTCCGAGGTGATGATGAAGATAACCTCGGCCTTCGATACCATAGAGGACGAGTACCTCAAGGAAAGAGCCAGGGACGTCCATTTCGTGGGTGAAAGGATCTTGCGAATCCTGATGGGCCTTTCTTCCGAGAGGAAAATACACCAGCTTCCACCCAATTCCATAATTGTGGCTCACGACCTCTCGCCTGCTGACGCAGCTCAAATCAAACGTGAGGATGTTCTGGGAATCGTCACGGACGTCGGCGGAAGAACCTCGCATACCGCCATTATGGCCAGGTCCCTGAAAATCCCTGCAGTCACGGGAATGGAAAAAATCAGCCGCATGGTTCAGACAGGCGACACGATCGTAGTTGACGGAAGCACGGGGATTGTCATTCTGAATCCTGATCCTGAAATGATTTTCAGGTACAGGCAGCGTCACGACGTCTTCCGCAATTACCAGCAGTCTTTGATGGCGTTCGGCAGACTGCCGGCCGTCACTCGGGACGGCAATCGCTCTATAAGGATCACCGCCAACATCGAACTTGTCGATGAAATGGACATAGCCCTGAATCACGGATGTGAAGGAATTGGACTATTCAGAACTGAATACCTGTTTCTGGGTCGATCGGACCTTCCTTCGGAACAGGAACAGTATGAGGCCTATAGACGTGTCCTGGAATACAACAGACCAAAGCCGGTAACAATAAGGACGCTGGATGTCGGTGGAGACAAGATCGCCACGAGCCTGAATTTACCTCAGGAGACCAATCCTGCCATGGGGTTGAGGGCAATAAGGCTTTGCCTGAGTTACAGGGAAATTTTTCAAACCCAGCTTCGCGCAATACTTAGAGCAGCATGTCATGGAAACTGCCGTCTGATGATACCCATGATCTCGTGTATGAGCGAAATTCTAACGACTAAAAGCATCATCAATCATGTCAAAGCGGAACTGACTGCGGAAGGAATTGAGTTCTGCAATGACTACAAGATAGGAATTCTGGTCGAAGTCCCGTCAGCCGCCGCAATTGCGGACCTGCTGGCCAGGGAAGTCGATTTCTTCAGCATAGGAACAAATGATCTTATTCAGTACGCTCTTGCCATCGACAGAGTAAATGAGCATGTCAACTATCTTTATGACACTCTTCATCCTGCTGTTTTGAGACTGATAAAGCATGTCGTGAACGCTGGTCAGGCCCGTGGAATAGATGTTTCGATGTGTGGAGAAATGGCGGGAGATCCGGTCAACATTCCAATACTGATTGCTCTCGGGATCAATGAATTGTCCATGAACGCGCTTTCGATCCCTATCGTAAAAAAACTGATAAGATCCATAACTCTTGAAGAATGTCTCGAACTTACAGATCAAGCTTTTCGAATGCAGGAAGCCGACGAGATTCATGCCTTCCTTGAATCATGGATAACCGAGAGATTTCCAAAAGACTATTTCCTCAACAACTCGTGACACATCCATGAATAAAACAGAACATGTCAAAATAATTTGTAAAAACCGTAAGGCTTTTTTCAATTTTGAAATAGAGGATACCTTTGAGGCTGGGATTTGCCTCATGGGATCGGAAGTAAAATCGCTGCGTGACGGAAAGGCCAACCTGTCTGACTCTTACGGTAAAATACGAAACGGGGAAATATTCCTCGTCGATTGCCATATATCCCCATATTCACAGGCTAACAGGGAGAATCACGAACCTTTGCGTGATCGAAAACTGCTACTGCACAAGCGGGAGATAAAGAAACTCACCGGCAAAGTGGCAGAGCGCGGATATTCGCTTGTACCGCTCAGGATGTATTTCAAGAACGGCAAAGTAAAACTGGAAATGGGCCTGGCTCGTGGAAAAAAGAATTACGACAAAAGGGAAAGTATCAAGAAAAAGGACCAAAGACGCGAACTGGAACGCATGATGAAGTTCAAGCAGCGTTAGACGCACTCCCTGATGTCATGATTTTCTTTTTCAGGGATGAATTTCTGGAAACTTCTCTTTCATAATGTTGTCTTTTGCTATAGAGTCAATTTAGCTGTCGAACGGGGGCGACCTGGTTTCGACGGGGATAGTTGAGGTCAAGGTTGCATGCCGAGCACTCCGGTGACTCGTTAATCCGCTGGAAAAAAAATATACTCGCCGATAACTACGAGTACGCTCTAGCCGCGTAGGCTAGCGTCCCTCTGTTTCTCTCCTGCGGGAATGGAAGGGGCGAGGCTAGCAGGATAGCCAAGTTTCCGGGCCTGTTGGAAATGAGGCGAAATATTTAGCGGGCTGGTCTTGACGGAACCGGGTTCGAGCGGGTCCTGACGGACGAGAATTAAAACTCGAAATAAGCATGTAGATATCTTCGGCTGAAGATCTTCGGACGCGGGTTCGATTCCCGCCGCCTCCACCAGTAACTTGCCGACATTGATAGACTGCTATCCCGGAAACGTTTGGATCAAAGCGTGCGCAAGCTGTGTTAATGTGATACTTTAAATTTTGAAGATATCTTCAATGTATCCAGCACATCAACTGTTTGATGAACCAGCGCTTTCACTTTGCTTTATCGTTTGGAGATCCGTCCCCGTTTCTTAGGGTGACCCATTCTTCTTGGTTCTGTTGCTTATGAATCACATCGTGACAGATTACGCACAATGTAATCAGATTTTCTGTTGTGTTGGCCCCTCCGTCAGCGTGAGGTTTTATGTGGTGTAACTCAAGATGCCTGGGATCAGACGGATTCCATTCATCATGATTCCACCCGCAACCTTGACAACGGTAATTATCTCGGGACATTACTTCGCCCCTAATTTGGTCCGATATTTTTCTGTCATGTTCAGGGCTTCGACGGTCCGATTCTAGTACGTACATCCCTATTCCCAAATCAGGCCTTCCCGTTGACTTAGTCGCTATTGACCAACCAAATTCGGTGCGTAACTCCCTAATTCTCCTGGCCCATTCGGTCTTGTCTTTGGCCAGATACCGCATTTCTTCTCCGGATACAGGCTTGCCAACATTGTGTAGAAAAAAACTTAGAATTTTGTCACGAACAGAAATTGGTTCTTTCCTTATAGAGTTTGCCAAATGCCAACGATAAGCGGCCTCCTTGTCCTGCTCTTCATTCAGCATTACGTAGTCGCTAGTTTTCATGATCCTGAGTTCATCCAAAATCTTGGCATCGCCAGCATCGAACATTGCTTTAATCATTGAGCCACTTGCGATGTTCCATCCCATTTGAACACGCAATTCGCGAACCCGGCGTGCATACTCTTGAATACCAGAGATTACCAATAGCTCATCACCCTTTATTGCTACACGCGGGTATCTACGGAAGTAATACAGTATTCGATCGCGAGCGGCCGAGGCGTATTGTGGGGGAATCATGGATTTTCCCAAATCGCGCAACCCTCGAAAAATTGGAATTAGAGCTAGCACTTGGGGACGAACGTCTTCGGACTGAATCTTAAACTGGAAATCGCGTATGAGTTCTTCAAGCTTACAACGTAACCCTTCTGGTCCCTTGGTTTGTTTAATTCCCATGATTGTTGTCAAAAAATCCTTTCAATTTTGATTGCAAATTCTCTGGATTTCTTGTTTCACATTGCCATATGACCAAAACATGCCAGCCAAGCCTTTTTAATTCATTGCGAAAACGTATGTCTCTCTCTTGGTTTTGGTCCAATTTTTTGTTCCAGAAATCTTCATTCGTATCGGGTCTTTTCGATCGGGGACAACCCTTATGTCCGTGCCAGAAGCAACCATCTACAAAGATCACCTTTTTATGACGTGGTAAAACGATGTCTGGATGGCCGGGTAGATCCTTCCTATGCAAGCGAAACCTATAGCCCATTTTAAACAGGAGGGATCTTACCAGCATTTCGGGAGCGGTATCGTGATTTTTGATTTGTCTCATGATCCATTTTCTTTTTTCAGAAGAGAAAATGTCCGCCATCTGAATCATCTCCCCCTTGTCAATAAATCATAGACCGTTTTTGCAACATGAGATGCCAACAAAGGGGGAACAGCGTTGCCGATTTGTTTAGCAATCTCAATTTTGTTTCCCTTGAAAATAAAATCATCCGGGAATGATTGTAAGCGGGCCGCCTCTCTATGAGTGATGGGGCGATGCTGCTGTGGGTGTAAGTAACGTCCCTTTTCCGGTTTATAAAATTCCGTACGTATAGTGAAAGACGGACGATCCCACCAGAGTCGACCAAACAAATCAGTACCGCCTTTTTTTTTGCGAATCCAACAAGCCGGTGTCAAGCTCTCTGCTAGACGTTGAAGATCGAAACGATTCATTCCTTCTTCTGGAATGGCCCTGTATCGCCTGAGGCTTAAATCTGTGGGGTTACGTCCAAAATGAAGATCCAAGGGGGGTGGAACGTTTCGAAGGTCTGTCCCCTCCGGTTTTGGAAGGTCTCCTATGGCGTTTCTGACTGTTCTCCACTGTACCGTAGTGTTTGAGTTCATAAACTCTTTGATTGAAATTTTGAGTTGTTTTTCAGAACCGCTAGGATCAAAATGAGTTTTTCCGGGAGGGAAAAAATCATCCGGATTTGTTGACTTACAGCCAACGATGAAGGCTCGTCGCCTTGTCTGAGGAACTCCATAATCAGCGGCACATAGAACTGCTCCTGTCACTTTAAATCCCATTCGATGGGCCACACTAATTATTTCCATGTGTTCGTTGGACCCAAATAACTGAGGAACATTTTCCATACAAAATACTTCTGCATCAGATCGCGCAACAATTTCAAAGAATTGTTTCCAAAGTTTTTTTCTGGGGTCATTTTGGCGGTTTTTGTTTAAAAGGCTGAATCCTTGACAGGGCGGTCCTCCGATAACAACATCAGCTTTTGGTATCTCGATCCTCTGATCGCTTAAAACATCTACTATATCTCCTGTCAAACAATGTTCACCAAAATTTGCATTGTAAGACTCAGCGCAGTAATGGTTAAAATCATTGGCCCAAACAGTCCGAAACAATTGTCCGAAAAGTTTTGAAAAGCCTAGCGTCATACCACCCGCTCCACAAAAAGTATCAATTAAACGAAATGCTCGTTTTTTGAGTGCACTAGACGCTATCTGAGAATCGTTGAATTCTCTCGCATTTTTGTTGGCGTAAGTCTTGACTGCTTCGATCTCCATGGTAAATGCCATTTTGAACCACACTGATGTCTACAGCATGAATTCTGTAAAAGTGCTCTGTTTTCAAGGGTACCGTTCCAATAGCCTTCACACAGTTAGCACACAATTCAATCAACAACAACAAGACCATCCCATTCCAATGTCTCCAAGCTATACAGAAAATGTTTGTACACTTGTGAAGATCATTAGACGTCCTTAATTGATGAGGAAGATATCTCAGTGAGTTCGGAAAAGCTATGGTCGAAATCAACCACCTTGTCCCTAAAGTAAGTAGAAGCCCTGAGAATCTTTGAAGTCTCCCCAAGACTATCTTCAATGAAACATACTCCCCAAAAATTCGACCAAGACCTGGTCTTTACGTCTGAGTTCTTCATCATTTTCGCTTCAGAACCATCCAAAATGTAAGGAATTGTTGCAAATATATGTAAGGTTGTGCATGTTGTATCCCGCACAGGTTGCAATATTGAAGGAAGCGAGACTTGGATAAAACATATTATTTCATCAGTGATCTGCATATTGGTGGGGATGAAGCCCTTGGTGTGTGCGACTATGAGGCTGAATTACTGGAATTCTTGCGCAAACTTTCTGTTCAGGAAGAAGACCTGGAGCTTGTGATCCTGG
>CAZVOU010000350.1:0-2772 GCA_964628605.1 uncultured Syntrophaceae bacterium | reverse complement strand
TCAATGCCTCCATGGTGTCTGTGTCCAGTCTGGCGATCTCTTGATCTCTGGAAACACGATCACCCTCCATTATCGGCAAATGGTTTATCTGTCCGGCGATCCGAAAGGATAAATCAACCTCTATGGCCTCTATATTGCCGCTCACGAATACTGTTCCAGGAGGGACAGCAGGTTTTTTCAGATAAAACGCAACCCCAAGGATTAGCCCCACCCCAATCAATAGCGCTATCAGAATGATATGCTTTTTGTTCATAAGGTTGATTTCCTTATCTCTTTGGAACGAGATCAAATTGACTCATGAATCATATCAGCAAAAGACATATGTCTCAAGAAACTAATACTCAAACCAACCCTGATGAAAGAAGTGATGAAATTGCGAAGTTAGGTGGTCGCCTGGTTCGCTTTTTTATGTAAACGATCTAAAAATAGTAAATTTCGCGAGAAAATAATTTTAAATATCTATATTTTACTTTAACTATTGTTGATGGCAAATAAATTAAATGAAAATAATTGTTGAATCCAAGTTCTTAAATTATAGATTAATGTTGACATCATTTACCTGGTATGATATCGCACGCCAAGCGCTTCTCAGTTAATTGCTCGGATACAGGAGAATTAAGTGTTCGGAAAAATCCTGGATTTTCAGAAGAATTACTCTGGAGTAACCCAGACGGGTGAACTCCCATCCGAGATTACCAAGCAGTTTAATTCGGAAGCGTTGGACAGGGGACTGAGGCTAGTAGAATCTTCGCGAATTTCACATATAAATTTTGGCAGAGAAGCTTATTTTGGTTTAATTACAGAGTCTTCAACAAAAAGTTTCAATGTTCACGTTACGCTCGATCCTGAGACCAGGATACTGGCAAAAGCTACATGCGGATGTTTCAGGTCATCGACGAGAACGTATTGTCATCATATCGTCACCTTTGTACGTTACATACTGAGAACTGATGAAGAAACCGGCAAGCTTAGGAGTTTGTGTGAAGATTTTCAGGATAGTTTCTGGAACGAAATAAGCTGGTTTGGTTTCAAGAATTTTGGGGATTCCTCGCTGGGTTTCAGGGCTAGTGTAAATCATGGGGGAGAGGGATTAAGAATCACGTTCTCCGATCGGGGTCCTGAGGAAATTCTGTCGTTTGTTCCGGGAGAGAGGCTGGTAGAGGAGTTTCTGCATGATTTTTTCGAAATTATTCGAAGAGATATAGATCCTGCTGTTTTCAAGAGAATGTATGGCAAGAAACTCAAGGATCCCAATGTTCCTTCATTGAGACGTAAACCCTGGCATTATACTGAGGATGAACTGGAGATTAATAAAAGAGGCATAAAATCTGCGCGCCAGAGTATGGAAGAGAGCATGTGGAGCCGAATAGCTAAAGTGGGCTTTCTTCTGGCGGGTAGAACGGGGGGGGAGTTTAGCTTCAATTTCTTGGAACACCGTGACCAACTCATTGTTGAAGGTTCGGATGAATATGGCGAAACCATAGTTCGTTTCATACCGCCACGAACGTTGATCGGCCCTGTGATAGAACGTGCGGAGCGCAAAGGCATAATCGGTCATGATCTGTTCATAAATCCACATCCGCTGGAGACCGGATATAAACTCGAAATCATGGATGACTCGTCCTTACTGATTCGGCCCATTGTGCAGAACCCTGACGAAGACGCCCCTGAAGAAGACAAGTTCATTGATCGTTCAATCCTGGATAAACAGCTTTTCGGCGCATACTATTTCTTTCCTGACTTCGGTTTTTACCGCATTCATGTGAGTTTGACGAATCTTCCATCAGAATATTTCTCGCCTCAGAAGAGGGTAATAGTCTCTCCGGAAAAGATTTCAACGTTCCTGAAAGAAAATCTGGAACTGCTGAGGAATGAAAAGTCAGTCATAATAGACAGGACGCTCCTGGAACGTGAGACCGTCGAAAAAAGCGACGGGGTTGTTGTGATGCATAAACATGCGTCCAATGGTCAGGTCAGAATTGAAATAAACTACGATTACGGATCGTTCTCCATTTCTTTGTCGGAAATACTGGAGGCGAAGAATAAAAAGCAAAGATTTGTGGTTCGGGGATCCAAGTGGATAGACACATCAGCTCCCGAGTTTGCCTGGATTGGTGGCGGCGATAAATCCACTGATGTCGATAGGCACGATCTCAACCTGTCAAAAATCGAATACCTGAGATTTCTGGCTCTTCAGGACAAAATAGAAAAGAAGTATGAAAACTCAAAGCTGAAAGACTGGTATGAGCATCTTGATGGATTGAAAGCTCCGACACGACTACCTTCAGTGGCCTCCATGAAAGGAAAGCTGCGCTCATATCAGCGCAACGGATACGGGTGGCTCTGGTTCCTCTATGAGAATGGTTTCTCAGGCCTGTTGTGTGATGACATGGGCCTTGGTAAGACTCATCAGGTAATGGCTTTGATGACCGGTGTTTTCAGAAGAGCCCTCAAACAGCAAGAAAGCACACACTTTCTGGTTGTGTGCCCTACAACGGTGCTTTCTCACTGGCAGGACAAGGTTCTGGAGTATTGTCCATATCTGGATCCATTTATTTACCACGGGACTGACAGAGCCACACACGAAGGCTGGGAGAATCGTCCCCTGATCATAACCTCGTACGGAATAGCGTTAAGAGATCGTGAAATCCTATCTGAAAACTATTTTGACCTGATAATCCTTGATGAAGTGCAGGCCGTCAAAAACAGGCTCACTAAAACATATCACGCGATAAAGTCCCTTAAAGGAAAGTGTGTGATTGGTCTTACCGG
>CAZVOU010000349.1:0-9638 GCA_964628605.1 uncultured Syntrophaceae bacterium | reverse complement strand
ATATAAGGATCCTGGATGCTCACAACGAACACGATTTCTCAAGCAAATAAGGCGCACAAGAATACTACTCTTTACAACGAATTTCAACAACAACTCAACTTTCTCAGTTGAGAAAAGAGGTAAAAGGTTAATCAAAACAGTGCAATAAGCTCACAAAGGGATGTCCGATGTGCTATTTAAGTATTACCAACAAAAAATCGCACAACAAAAGGACGTCCCATCACGAGAGTTACTTCATTTGAGGCAGAGGATCAAGAGATCAGAGATCGGATCGACTTATTTATGTCCCGGTTCCAGATCGGCGCACTTGTAAGCCAGGCAGGAATCAGGAAATTGCGTTGTAGCAGGCCACCTTTGGTTCTTAGAACCATATTTGAATTGGCCTTTATTGGTAGAAACATCTTCACCGGAGTTCACAGTAATTCAAAACCTCAGATTGGAAAAAACACTGTTTATAGATTTCTCCGTTCTCTCGGGCATAATTGGCGTCGTCTGATCGGTTTTTTGTCCCCAATAATCGTAACGGATTTCCTGGAGCCACTTACTGCGGCGGATAGAGAGAAAGTCCTGATATTGGCCACCACTATCTATGATCGAAGTCGCTCTTCCAAAGTGGAACTGCTGTCCAGAGTGTATGATCATTGCGCCAAGAAATATATCAAAGGGTTCAGAATGCTTACGCTAGGCTGGTTGGATGGAGTGAGCTTTGTTCGTTGCGATCATGCCGTGCCAACTTCGGCCAAAGAGAAAAACCTAATCCTGGTGAATCACCAAGACAATGGACCTACGTACTTGGGGGGCTAAAAGACGAAGAGAAGCTTTCGTGAAGTCCACGGGTTTGATCGTCCCCATGGTGAAACGGGCCTTGAGGCTGTTAATTCCGGCAAGGTATTTGCTGATGGACTCATGCTTTGATTTTCAGGTAGTGGTTAGCTCTGTCATGGAACAAGTCCATGTCTTCTGCATGGTTAAAAATACACCAAAGGTATTCTATGGGTTTGACGGTGAATCTTTAACGCTATCAAAGATCTATCGTATGATAAGGAAACGACTGGGTAAAGCCAAAATTAAGGGATCGATTACAGTTGGGATCGGAGAGAAACAGAAAGCCAAGCTGGTTTCTGTCCGCAACCGCAATAATGGCCAGAAATGGCTGGCGATATTATGCGCTGATCTTTCCCTGTCCGACGCGGATGTAGTCCGTATTCATGGAAAGGGTTGGGATATAGAGGTGTTTTGCGAGATGGCCAAGCGCTACCTGAAGCTTGACTCCGGGATCCAGGTTCGAGATTTTGACTTTATGGTGGCCCATTAGTCAATTGTCATGATCCGTTATGCATTCCTGGCTGTCGAACAAAGATCCAGCCCTGACGATAGGTAGCCTGTTCCTAAACACCCGAGAAAAAATCCAGGACGTGTCTCTGACAGACGTGTTGACCCGCATCCTGTCTTCAGTATGGAATAACGTACTGGAATTATGCTCAAAATCTGAGGAACTGATCATGGAAATAATTCAAACAAAAATGAAAGAGGCTCTAGCCCTCATCAGACCTGTGTTCTTGGCAAAGTGCGAAAGTTGAGACAACAACAAAAATATGCCTGGACAGGCAGTTTCGCTGGGACATTGACAGAACTTTTCTGAAAGAAAGGAGAGCGCAATGGTCTTTCTCGTGAGGAATTGAGATGGCCCACGAAACAGTCACAGAGAACCGATAGAGGAGACTGAGGTCCTCTAGGCGCCAATGATTATGCGAGCCTTTGCGAGCAATTCAGTCTTCTTGCAGGGTATACGGACAAAGCCTTTGACGTATAAATCTATTTTTATTCAGTTCATCTTCTACAGAATAACGGCCAACGTGAGCGTTTTTAACGATGGATCAATTTTCCACAATTCCAAGAGACATGCCTCACCTGACATCACAGGTGTTAACAGATCAAGAACAACAGGCGATATTTTTTCCCTTCTTTCCCGAAAAATGTTTGTGGCTTCAAATCTATTCGACGCCAGTAAAACTCTATCTCCTGGTTTCTAGAAAAAAGCTTTCTTCAACTCTCCGACATAAGGGACATCTTCAAGCGCCAGAACGGTCTCGGCCAGTTGATGGAGCCATCAGGGAACAATTTTGGCATTAAAATTTTGCACAGGGACATGTTGAATTTGACAACCATAAGAAGAGAAAATGATTCAAAGAATAAGGGCTTGACAAGAACTGTCCGATGCTCCACGATCAATTATCTCCAGACACTGTTCAACAGGAACAACCAACTCACTGATTGAATCTACAACCCGGGGGAGACTCCAAGCACTGTTTCAAGGTGTGAGGAAAGTAAGAAGGCAGAAATGAAACTCGAAACCCCTGTATTGGTTTCCGATCTCGATGTGGTCTTCGTTGGAACATTCGTTCCGAGAACGTGCGGAATCGCGACGTTCACAAATGACCTCGCCACGTCAATTTCTCAAGAAATGGGAGGCAAGCCATATCGAGTGGTTGCTATCACTGATAGGCCGGAAGGCTACGATTACCCTCCCGAGGTCACATTTGAAATTCGTCAGAACGTTATTCGAGACTATGCAAGGGCCGCCGAATACCTTAATGGTTCATCGGCGCAGATAGTCAGCCTTCAGCACGAATTTGGAATCTACGGCGGAGATGCCGGAAAGTACCTTTCAGTCCTACTGTCACATTTGAAGAAGCCTGTTATAACGACTGTCCATACTATTTTGGATAATCCCTCGGCAGATTATCGGGAAGCTTTCGAGGATGTCATCAATTGCTCTCAGCTTTTGGTCACAATGAGTCATAAAGGCGCCTTGATGTTGGAAGAAATATATGGTGTTCCTCGAGACAAGATATCCGTAAAACATCATGGAGTTCATGACGTTCCCTTTGTTGACTCCAACTTCTACAAGGAAAAGTTCAATGTGGAAGGACTGACGGTTCTTCTCACATTCGGACTGCTTAGTCCCAACAAAGGAATAGAGACCGCGCTGGAAGCATTGCCGAAGGTAGTGGAGAAATACCCGGATACTGTCTACATAATTCTTGGCGCAACCCACCCTGGAGTAAAAAAAGCTCTCGGAGAGCAATACCGATTGTCGCTGGAACGAAAGGCCATCGATCTGAACATAGTGGACAATGTTGTTTTTCACAACAGGTTTGTCGATCTGCAGGAATTGACCGAATACATGTCATGTTGCGATATTTATCTGACTCCGTATTTGTCTAAAGAACAAATAACTTCAGGTACACTCGCCTATGCCGTAGGGATGGGAAAGGCGGTAGTTTCTACTCCCTATTGGTATGCGGAAGAATTACTAGCAGATTCTAGAGGGGTGTTAGTAGATTTCAGAGATTCCAAGGCTATGGCCGATGCTCTAAATGGTTTGATAGGGGATTCAATGCGGCGCAACAAGATGCGCAAGGCGGCCTATGAGTTTGGGCGCACAATGGTCTGGCGTGAGGTAGCACGTCAGTATGTAGAAATGTTTGTACAAATGCGCAGTGAACGCAAGGACATAGAGGTAAGGTCGGCCTGGAAGCAGAAGATGCTGCCCATGATTACTCTCCCGGAGATAAGACTCGATCATTTGAGGGCTCTATCAGATGACGTTGGCCTGCTCCAGCACGCCAGTTTTGGCGTACCGAATCGTGACCATGGATATAGCGCCGACGATGTCGGTCGAGGACTTGCTGCGCTGATGACTTTTTATAATCACGAGAAAGATGAGCAGGTCCTTCCCCTCATCCAGACTTACATCAGTTTTTTGCATCACTCTCAGACTGAAACAGGTCATTTTCACAATTTTATGTCATACGATCGAACATTTCAGGATCAGCAAGGAAGCGATGACACACTGGGTAGAGTCGTTTGGGGACTGGGAACTGTCGTTAGATGGGGCCCAAAAGAGCAGGTTAGGGCATTGGCTCAAAACATGATGGCAAGAGCTATACCGCAAATGCTCGAAATTGAAGCGCCTCGTGCCAAAGCTTATTCCATACTAGGTCTTTTCCATCTCTTGCAGAAATTTGTCGGAGCAAGCCAGTTCAGGCGGCTTTTGGTTCAGTTTGCAGATGATGTTGTTGTCTCTTATAAAAACAACCACAGTGAAAACTGGCGCTGGTTCGAGGAAGTCGTTACTTACGGAAACGCCAAATTGCCTGAGGCGCTGCTGCGTGCATATCAGGCAACACAGAATGAAGAGTATCTGGAAGTTGCTCTGGAATCGCTCGAATTTCTTACCAAGGAACAATGGAACGGTGTCTATTTTGAACTTGTGGGAAATGAAGGTTGGTACCCCAGAGAAGGAAGGAGGGCGCTATTTGGACAGCAACCCATTGATGCCGGTTATCTGGTGGAAGCATACGTCGCCGCATTGGAAGTAACTGGGGAAAAGAGACATCTGGATCTTGCCCGGCTTGCTTTTGACTGGTTCTTGGGGAGGAACAGACTCAATACAGCGCTTTATGATTTCTCTGACGGATCAGTGGCCGACGGGATTGATTCCAATGGAATCAGCGCCAATCAGGGTGCGGAATCCGCCGTCTGTTACCTTCTTGCCGTTCTGGGTCTTTCCGGAATAAAGGCTCAAATAATCCAGGCTGACAAAGGTGAAAGATGATTCACACAGTATGCTGAACCAATATTAAAGGTCACTTGGCAGAATCAGCGCAGTCTCCTCTGGCAGTAAAAAGAAGGTATTTTATGGGCAATTTAGACCCAGTAGTCATTATTTCAAGCTATCCTCCACGGATGTGTGGAATCGCAACATTTGCAGAGGAAGCGAGAGAATTTATCCACAAGGCCAATCCAGACAGGGAAGTATTGGTGATAAGTCATACCGACGGACAGGGGCCGGGCGTATTACCGATAATCGACATTTCCAAAGGTGACTGGTGGAAAACGGTTGCCAGAGAAGTTTATCGTTTACACCCATACGTAGTCCATCTGGAACACGAATACGGTCTATACGAATACCATGACTCGAGGGGGGTTGGAGACGGGAACGAAGGATTCCTGGATTTGTTGACAGCAATCAATGAATTCCCAACTATTGTGGAACCGCACACCATTCATGGCAGGCTGACGAATTTTGAGGCGGACTTTGTATTCCAGATGTGCGCTCGGGCGCGAGTAGTGCTTTTCAAATGTCACTATCAGAAGTGGCGTTTGGAATGGAACTTTGTTGGAAGAGGTTGGCCTACACCCAGGAACGTCATGGTGGTCCCCCACGGGGCCAGACCGGATAGACGTTGGGGAATAAAGGATGTCAAGTCTCTCAGGAGGGAGTTGGGTCTGGACAATGTGCCTCACCTCGGGGAACACCTTGTTGGTATGGTCGGATGGATACAATCAAATAAACGGTGGGATATCCTGACTTCTATCTGGGAAGAGATTCAGGCGGAAATATTCAAGCGATCCGGTCAAAATTGGGATCTCCTTGCAGCAGGAGCCATGAGAGACCCGAATCATTTATCGGACTATCGTCATTATCGTGAACAACTTGAAGTTCTTGAAAAAAAACGCCTTGCTCACTATTTTGAGTTCGTTCCTCGTGGGGACAAGTATTACAAAGTTATGGCAGTCTGTGACTTCATAGTTTTGCCCTCTATCGACGAAACTCAATCTGGAACACTTGCACGAATTATTGCATTGAATAAGCCATATATTACCACGGCCCCCATGGAAGGACTCACTGCACAGACGCTGGATAGCGAAGGCGGATTGCTTTTCACAACCAAACAGAGGTTAAGAGAACAAGTAATCATGATGGCCTGCGACGAGAAGCTGAGGTTGCGACTCGGAGAAAACCTCAAGAAATATCTTGAAGAGGTTGTATCCTGGGAGCTGGTTGCAAACCAGTACAACCGAGCATACGAACTGGCCCGTCAATCGGTAGCGTCGGGGGAAGCGGTCAATCTTCCTCTCGAATTCTGATGTATTTAAAAGAGGATATCTGATTATGACACATGCTACCGACAATTGCGACGAAGAACTAATCAAAAGGTATGAAGAAAACCCCATACTCACTCATCGTGTTTGGCCCTATCCCGTAAATTCGGTTTTTAACCCGGGGGCTGCAATGGTTAATGGACAGCATTTGCTGTTGGTGAGGGTCGAAGATCGTAGCGGATTATCACATCTATGCGCTGCGCGAAGCCCCAATGGAATTACTGATTGGACCATCGATCCGATGCCTACATTTACGCCACAACCCGAAAAATTTCCTGAAGAAAGATGGGGAATGGAAGATCCCCGCATCACGTGGCTTGAAGACATGAAACAATGGCTCATAGCCTACACTGCCTATTCTGAGGTCGGTCCCCTGGTCTCGCTCGCATCTACTCAGGACTTCACAAGCTTTAAGAGACTTGGCCCGGCCATGCCTCCAGAAAACAAAGACGCTGCTCTTTTCCCTGTCAAGTTCAAGGGTAGATATGCAATGTTACACAGGCCTGCGCCATCAATCAGCGGGTCAGGAAAACACGTCTGGATTTCATATTCGCCTGATCTAAAGCATTGGGGGGATCACAAGCTAGTGCTGACTGCCCGGACTGGCGCTTGGTGGGATGCCAATAAAATCGGACTTTCACCTCCGCCACTTGAAACTTCCGAAGGCTGGCTAATCATGTATCACGGTGTGCGTGAGACTGTTAACGGGAGCATTTACAGGGTTGGGCTTGCTTTACTCGACCGGGAAGATCCGGGCCGTGTCCTGAGTCGAACCAATCAGTGGATATTTGGACCTGAAGACACTATCGAACGCTGTGGTGACGTTGGCAATGTAATCTTTCCTTGTGGTTGGATTCTGGAGGCTGACGATCTGAGAATTTACTACGGGAGCGGTGATAGTTGCGTAGCAGTTGCTTTTGCTAGTCTTGGCAGGATATTAGGCTTTCTCAAGAACTGCCCCCCAATTGGAATGCAGATGATGCAAAGCCATGCCTCATGCGAACAAAAGTGATGTCGTTGCCCACTCCTGGTTGGGTCTATCTGAGCAGTGAAAAAACGGCATAAGAAAATATGAATTCATTTTCGCTGCAGCAATGGTGCAGCAAAAAGAGTTTAGAAGCGCTTCTTGTGGCAGTAACTTATTGTTTTTCTTGGTGCGCCCGAAGAGATTCGAACTCCCGACCTTCTGATCCGTAGTCAGACGCTCTATCCAGCTGAGCTACGGGCGCAATTTCCGGTAGGGTGATAAGAGAAGTCCATAGCATAGCCGCAATCAATGAAAATGTCAACATTACGGAGGCTAGATTTTTAATTACGGTAGCACAACAACACTAAAAATCCGTGCTTCGCGTATTTGCCTCGTCAGGATGGCCAGACTCAAAATAGAGCCAAAGTCCATGGCCACTATACTTCAACGAGCACCCTGGCCGGCGACCCATCTGCTCCCTTAATTTTCATGGGCAGACAATATATTTTGCATGGTCCAGCCGGGGCATTCTGCAAGTCGAGGGATTCCACGATCAATACTCCTGCGCTGAGTAAGATTCTGTGGACAGCAGCGTCAGAAGAAGAATAGTTTTCGATCGAAAGGTAATCAATGCCCACCAATCTGATCCCTTTTTCAACAAGGAATTCGGCGCCGTCAGGTGTAAGGTAACAGTAATGCTGGTTAAAAGCCATGTTGCGCAGGCTGGCGCTGTTGTCCGTCCTGAAAAAGACCCTAATGTGATCTGCAAGATCGGAATCCCTGATATCGTCGGCCGAAATGCATTCCTTGCCTCTCATGTCCAGGATTATCCCCTGACCGATGAGGCTGTCCAGAGGAGCCTGATCCACGGAGAATCCCCCTTCGAGGTAATGGGACGGGGCGTCCAGATGGGTTCCTGAGTGAGAGCACATACTTATTGATGTGAGGTTGAAAGGGTCTCCACCGGCCAGAGACAGCAATGGCTTCTTTTGAAAAGGCGGATCACCGGGGAAGGTTATTAGTCCATCGTCCATTGTAAGGGTGACATCAATCAGGGTCACTGGCCGTCACCTGTTAAATTAAACGCCGGATCTTCTGGCCGTTCGTGGATCTTCGGCCAAGACAAGGTTTACAACAAATTCCTGGCCGCCTCGCCATACTTTCAAGCGTATTTGTTCGCCAATATTTTTTTGAAGGACTATGTTCTGAAAATCCTCAAAGCCTGAAATCGGAACTTCATCTACCGCTGTGATTATGTCTCCCCCGATCACGAGGGGTCTTCCTCTGTAGGCTCCGGCGTACTGTGTTCCGCCTTTCAGACCGCTTTGGAACGCGGGGCTTCCCGGAGCTATAACTGAAATCATGAAGCCCTTGAGCTGAGGTAAGCCTAGCGCCCTTATTAATTGAGGCTCGAGGTCGGTCCCTGCGGCTATCCCTGTCCACGGATAAATTACCCGCCCCACCTTGATGATCTGGGTAGCAACTTTCTTGGCCCTGTTTATCGGAAGAGCCAGCCCTATGCCCGCAAAAGACCGGGTCTCGCTCACTATGGCAGTGTTGACCCCGATGACTTCGCCCCGGGAGTTCATCAGGGGCCCTCCACTATTGCCCGGATTGATGGCGGCATCTGTCTGAATCATGCCGAACATGGTCCTGTTGTCTATTATCAAATCCCTGTTCAGAGCGCTCACAAAGCCTGACGTGACTGTATGCTGGAAACCAAACGGATCTCCTATGGCAATTACACGTTGGCCTACAGTCAGATTTTCTGAATTACCCAAGGGTGCAACAGCGAGTCCGGGGAAAGGCTGAATCTTGATAACTGCCAGATCGCTCACCGGATCCTGGCCAACCTGAACCGCCTGAATTTTTTTGTCCCCCATGAACGTCACTTCGATGTTCTGTCCACTGCCAATCACATGACTGTTTGTTAGTATGTGACCTTTCTCATCAATGACGAATCCAGTCCCCTGACCAGTTTGGGGAACCGCCTGCATCCAGAAATTGTATGCGAGGCTCTTTGAAACGATGTTTACGACCGCCGGGCTAAGATCCCTGTAAACCCTCATTACAACGGCCTCACCGCTTTCAAGAGCTTCATATGTCTGTGCAGTAACAGGTGGGCCAATTGGTGTAGTTTGTGGAGTTCTTTTGTTGAGCCACATCCCAATCACTACCCCAATACCCAGGATCATCAATAATGTTATAGCTATAGAGGATCTATTCGACTGAGCCATATCCGCCGCCATCCTGCTGGTAATAGGGATTACTCTGATACGGATTCATCCCTGAGCGTGGCATACCCTGCGCGTATGGGTTTGCAGGATTATAAAATCCTCGCTGATAGGGGTCGTAGCCCCGGAAAGAATCCTGACTCTGAGCATAAACCGGGTCTCTGTAGATTGAAGCTTTTCCCGTGTCATCCCTGAAAGGAAAACCGTACCCCAATGTTTTGCCATCAGCTGAAAGGATCCTCATAGAGCCCTGTTGAGTCATCCCCTGCATTCCATAATTGGGCATTCCCATCATACTGTAAGGGTCATGGTATGGAGTTGTCACTAAATATATTTCATCGACGGGACAATTTTGTTTTGTAGCGAAGTTTGGATCCAGATCTGGGCCAAATTCAAAGAGCCTTTCCAGATTATCGGGCCCGGGTTGGGCTGTGGCCTCCCAGAAAACCACCCCAGGTGGAGGAGAAAAAGCAGTTAGAGGTTCA
>CAZVOU010000348.1:0-4578 GCA_964628605.1 uncultured Syntrophaceae bacterium | reverse complement strand
GAAAAAAGACCGTCTACGGCTTTGAGCGATTTGACCAGGGCAGTTGCGGATACGTTGACGAAAATTCTTTTGAGGAAAAGGCGGTCCTTTGTATCAATCATTGTTTGTGTCAGAAGGCTCAGTGATCCGGATTCTTCAAGGATCACGGTGAAGGTGTGGTCTAACTGAACTCCAATGGCGACAAACCAGTTTGTTGCAAAGTGATCGGTTCCTTTAGGATCAGCCCACCCTACCCCACCGAATATTTCGCTGAATTCCGGCGACCCCTCGTGGTCGGTTATTCTGATATTTCCATTTTGTGCAAGATCGGCTTTCATTTTACCAATTCGTTATCGGGATGTTTTTGCGGGTCATAAAATGCCTTGGCATCTGTTGATAGATGACTTCGACTGCGATGGCCATTGCCATTATCGAATCGTCGTTTTTCAGGTTTGACAAGGGATCACGATTTGTCTGCAGCCAGTTACGTGTTAGGGGATCCCATTTGAAACCGTCTGCCTGGAACAGAAACGAGAGAGATGGTATGTGGAAAGACTCCTGGGCAATGGCTTCGCTCAGCCTGTTCAGGGCTGCGATTTTTGATTTTCTGGTAGTTGGAAATCCGAGTTTCGGTGTTTCATCGATCAGTTTTTGGTCCATTTTGAGCTGGTAATACAGATTGGGATATCCTGAAGCTGTCTGTGGATAATCCGGCAGGCCAAACTCCAGGATTGCCAGCGTGGCCAGACCAGGACCGTTACGTTCGATAGCGACAAGCCCCCAGTTGTAATAGGCCCCGATAAGATAGCTCACCAGTCCGGCGGCAGTCGGCTTTATTCGGTTTGAACGGAATTGTGCGACTAGTTGCAACGGGTCATCCTTTACGACCATAATTTCGGTGTAATCGGCTCCAACTCCTTCTGATATGTCTGCTCCTATGCAATACGAACGGTCAGGTAGTGGATGTTCCCAAATGTTGATGGGGCCAAGCTGGTCATCTCGGAGCTTGGGCATCAGGGATTCCGGCGCAGCGAAATCCATGAAACCCGTGAATACAGGTTGAGTCTGCCTGGCCTGGTCCGTTTTGGATCGGATGACTGAAGGGTCAAACCATGGATAGCCCGAAAATGTGAATGCCAGTTCCGGCGAAACCGGATATTCCTGGTGGAATTTTTCCCAGGATCCTCGGCATTGGTCGGTCCGGACATATCTGGCCCATTTGAGCTGTTCGATATCAAGTGAATGTTTAATTTGGTAGTCGAGCTCATCCTGTGTAGGATTGAAACGCTCGTTTGCGGCTACAGTCATTCTCGCCGATGGATCGTCTTTCCAGCTAAAGAACAGTCCTTGCCAGATGGTGTCGATTCCAGCTTCGGCCTGTTTCCAGAGAGAATGGAACAGATTGTTTTGTCCATTTGCCGTGCTTTCTACGACCACCATCGTGTCCCAGGATTCCGTTGGAGGCGGAACAGCCTGGATCAAGGCGTCGTAAATGTCTTCCGAATTGGGCCAGAAAGCAGTTTCGGACCAATGACAGTAATGGACGGTTTCGCCACGGCCTACGTCGTCACCACCGGCCGTGTACACAGAAATTTCTGAGTCATGCGGCCATGAATACTCAATCTTGTCCCTCATCACCTTACCGCCCTCGATGGGAAGTTTTAGTTCCGCTGGTAATGAGTTGTAGAAACGCCGGCTCATCCTGAAGATTTTACGTGAACTGTCCTTGCGGTGTGCAATGGTCTGGGCCGAACGCTGAGGCAGGAACAGACATAGCGTAAACAGCGCAGCCTGTATGGCTGTCGAGCATCCAAGCTGTCGTGACTTGAGAATGATGAGACGTGTCGGTTTTTCATTGTCCCTGTTCGACTGGATAAGCTCGATGATCGAGCGTTGAAAAGGCTTGAGTTTTATCCTGGATAACCCACCCTGTTTTGGTCTTATAAAAAGATTTGATTCGATTTCGGATGCTATGTCGAGCCTGTCACTCTTGGTCCGTATCGATTTCAGGGATTCCACGTTTTTTGCCAGATTTCTTATCCGGCGTTTCATGTTTTTCATATGGCAAGCTCATCAAGCGATGGATTTGTTCTTCAATCCTGGTTATTGACTCGGCGCTCTGGATATTTGATCGTAGTATTATCGATTTTGAAATGTCAGCCAGTATTTGCCTGGCCAGACTGGTCTGTCGCAATGATCGGTCAGTGTGATTCGGTGAAAGTGCGTGGGCCAAGAGCGCCAGCTGCAAAGATTCGACCTGCTCGATAGCGAGGCTTTTTTTGTCAAAATAGAGTTCAAAAGCTTTATTCCCGATGGCTAATGAAGTGGGCATGGGTCTAGTTTTCGACATCACCATACCCTGCCAGGATGCCAATGAGATATGCGTCGTAAGCGTGTTGCGAGCCGATGAGACTGGTCTGTTCAGAAGCCAATTGTTTGGCCATATCCTTGGAACGGCGTTCCTTTTTAATCAATTTTATGGGAATGTTGGCTTCCACAAACGCCATTTCGATATAGGCCGCTGCTTTTGCCAGCTTGAAGAGAGCTGCCTGTCGTTTTGGGTTCACGAATGGTGGAATGTCTTCAATAGCGCATTCCGTCAATGTTGAAAAACGCTGGGTATTCTGAATGAGATCTCTGAATAGCAAAAAAAGGTTTTTCATTTTTTCATGTGGATTGGGGCCGTTCGGTCTAAATGTGTCCAGCCTGGTTGCGCGACCCTTAGCCCAGATACATAGTCCTGAAGAAGTCAGCCCTGGGTCTATTGATATTTGAGTTGTGCTCAACTGATTCTCCGATTTTAAAGGTGGCGCCTGCCTTCCAGGGGATGTAGGTAGGATTAAAGCCATGACAGGCGCCCAAAAAGGGTCAGTTCAATTTCTGGAACCGACGTGTTTTTTTTATGGACAGAGCCTCAGAAATTATGTCCTGAGCGATATCTTTATATTTACCTGGTAGTCGTTTGAGTGACGTTTGTGAAATGTTCACGGCTTTAGCTATGTCCTCGATTGGCATTTGGCTAAGAAACATCTGTAATAATGCGGCGTGATTATCTATTTCGGACGATTCTATGTCGTGCCAGCGGAAAATACCGTCACTCGTGACCACATCACCGTGATGATCGGACCAGGTTTTGATTATTTTCTCGACTGTTTTGCAGCCTTCCTTAAGTTTGTTTATGCCGGACAGCGCAGCGGACACCGTTTCAGCTGGGAGCGTCAAAGGATCTTTGGCGTTGAGTAATGCCTTTGCCGCTGAAGCTTCCGAGTTTGACGAAGACTGTATTACGGCTGTCGCGGTTTCGATCTCTAGTGACGTAGCAGGACACAGGTTTTGATAAAATGGACATGGAACACCAAACCAGTCCTTGCATTGGGGGCCAACAGAAGGAATGGGATCAATGGATCGGAGTGTTTCGATAGCCTTTCTTGTGAAATCTTCGAGATTTATTTCTTCGCTGTTTCCATCCGGATCATTCAAAAGGAAGATATGGTCTTTAACTTTTTCGTATGAATAAATAGTTCGCTGGCCGGATCGGGCATATAGCCGTGTAAAAATGATTCGATTCGCGGGATATTTTCGATCCGCCATGTAGACGTAGAAATTTCTTTCGAATGGGTCGTCAGACACGGAATATTGAGTTTTTAGGTCTTCAACCACCAGTTCGCTCAGTGCAGTGGTTCCGAGACGGTCGAGGATTGCTATGAGATTGGTATCGTCCAATGTCGTTTCAATTTTGATCTCACACTGGACATTGGAAAGCGACATGGTATCCGAGGCCAGAGCCATGTTGAAAAGCGGACCTACCTCGGGCGAAAGTCCGCAACGGATCTGTTCCAGGGATTTTGACTTGCTGTGATAATCAGCCCATGCGACATGAGTCTCACGGCCGAGGAGTCCCAGTGGACCTGTCGATACCTTGTGACGGAGATTGTGTGTGGCGTGAGCATACCATCCGCATTTTAACGCATTAGCCAATAGTGACTTGCTTAAACGTCTGAATTCCATCTCATGGCCTTTCAAATGAGAGTAGCTGAAGATTGTATAGTTCTTTGAGCATCGTGGTTTTGGCGTATTTTCTTATGTCGTCCATGTCATTCACGGAAAGTTCATGTAGGTCGTTAACGTTGAAATGGGCCTGGGCCAGATTGCGGGCAGTCTGTATGGTTTCGTCGTTACATGACGGGTATGATCGGAGATGGGTTTCTATTTTGGCCCATAACTGCATGATGACTGATGAATCGTTAGTTGGATCATCCTGGTCAGGGATCTGGGTCTGGTCGCCGCTTGTTTTGGACTGGACCATGGATTTGTGTTCCTGCAGTTTCCTGGCCGGTTTAGCCGGCATTGATTCGGAGTTTTCAGCCGACTTTTGGTTTTTGGGACTTTGCCTTGCAGGTTTTACGTCAATTACGTCCTGGTCGTTTAATGATCTGGTATCAGCTATGTTTTCGGAATGGACTTCTTCGTCGGTGTAAAAGCTGGCCATTTCGTGAGGAAATAAAATTCTGATGAGTTGTGCTTCGGCGCATTTGAGCAACATCCTGTCAGGGGATCTTTTCCAGTTCTCATTGTCCGAGGTCAGATGGGTGTAATAAC
>CAZVOU010000347.1:0-8102 GCA_964628605.1 uncultured Syntrophaceae bacterium | reverse complement strand
ATCATGATCGACTTTGCTCTCATCATGACGATAATACAGGCTCGATCTGGGAAGCCCCAGAAGCTCACATTGCCTGCAAATCGGTATTGTCTCATGATCCGGATCAATCAAATTCCGCCGTTGATCAACCGATAAGCCCAGTTTTTTTTTGAGCCAGTCCAGCTCGACTTTGAGTCGCCCTATCTCCTGGTAAAGCTGGTCGGTATGCTCCTTGACTTCGGCCTCCTTCTTCTCATACTTTCCCGAAAATAGTCAAATTCAGAGAAGTTTGGGACCAGATTGATGCAAAAATAAAGCAATGGCTGTAAGAACGTCCAGCTTAGCCTGGCCCAGATTGTAGCGACCTATATCAGTTTCATTCTCTGAGATCGGGAGATATTAGTCTGCTCATGATTTTCGCATGACATCCGTGTTGCGGTTGATCCTCAGCGTCCCTGATGAAAGTAAAGTACAGTTTTGGGTCTGTATAGGGCCGAGTCATCCAGATCGCCCTCAAGAAAAAGCTTGACCGTTTTGCTGAATAGTGAAATAGTGTTGTCGAAATCCATAGGACCATAAAGAGTCGGTAAAGGTTAGTGGTTTTGACCATAGGTCTAACCAGTCAGGTCATTGGGCGTTAGCTTGGCCTGGCCAGATTCCAGCTCTTATAGCGGACACTATTACAGATAGGCTGTCGACGAATTTATAGCTGGAGCCCATTTGCGGAGGCTAAGAATGTCAAATAGATTTTTAGCCTCTTTTTTCTGCCATACGAAAAAAACGCGAGATTTGGCTATCAAATTTGTATCAATTTATAACATCATCCTCTATTTCATGGATCGTCTGCGTGAGAATGAATATTATCATTGCCGCAGTCTGGGCTGCGATTTCCATATCTTTGAGCGGATGCGTGAGTCTCGGAAACGCTCCCATGGTTCAACAGGCGTCAGCTTCAGGGGCTGTCCAAATGGTGAAGCCTGCGCCGCAGCATGTGGTCGAAGCTTATAATCAGGCGCCGTTGGACATCAATGATCTGCTTGAAATCGCCCGTCGCAACAACCCGAATCTTGCCAGTGGGGCTTTTGATATACAGACATCGCGAGCCCAAAGGAATGTTGTGGCCGCTGAAAGATGGCCACAGGTAAGCAATGTGGATAGTCTACGTCAATATGTCCAGAATCAGAGACTTCAGGCTGCGCGGCTTAATGGCGAACCCGGTATGTTCGGATCAGGCATCCTTGCAGTGGACATTGTCGTGAGGATGCCGGTCTTTACTGGTGGAAGGATTCGCAACGAAATAGGCGCTGCTGACCTTGCCGCCCTGGCTGTAGAGAACAAACTCGCCCGTACATGGGAGGAACTGATCTTCAACGTTTCAAGCGCATATTACACTATTTTGGGACAGCGAAAAGTCCTTGAATCGCTCAACTTTTCGCGCGAAGTCCTAACTAGGCACAACAGGCGTGTTGAAGACATGATGTCGGTTGGTAAAGCAGCCCGTGTAGATGTCCTGAGAACCGAAGTGCGCATTGCTGACCTCGATCAGAAACTTGAACGCGAACGCAACGTGATGGAAATTCAACGGAGGGTATTGACTAGCCTCATTGGCGCTCCCTTAACCCAAGAACCGGTAAGGGTGCAAGGAAGCCTGAACATGAGCCCCTCGTCGCTTGATCTTGCTTCCGCTATCGCCATGGCCTTTTCCCAGAGAGGTGACTACAGGGCCGCAAGAGCTTCACTTGACGCTCAGGCGCTCAAGGTAAGGGCATCAACCGGAGCGCTCTGGCCCAAGGTTTCTGTCGACGGCGCCATTGGAATGAGGAGCGCCACCGGTATTGACGACAATGGAGTGGCCTATACGAGAAGGCTGAACTACAATGCGGTAAGAGCCTATAAAAACAATTCGACGGAATCACCCTTACTTCGCGAGCCATGGCCAAACCCTGACTCAACGCTTCCGGTCGGTAGCATGGGAGTTGTTGTTGACTATCCGATCTTTGACGGTGGTAGAATACGTTCACAGATATCTGAGCAGGAAGCAAAGTTTGCGTCGCTCCAGCAGCAGTTACGCAAACTTGAACTGCAGATACGGCAGGATGTTGAAATCGCATTGCTCAATGTTTCATCATCCAGACGCAGGGCTGATGCGACCAGGAAAGCGATTGAACAGTCCAAGGAAAGTGTCAGGATAGAAATGCAGAAATTCGATCTGGGAAAAGGGTCGATTACGGACGTGCTTGACGCTCAATCAGCCATGCTTGAAGCTGACGTGACGCATTACAGGGCGATGTCTGATTACAACATTGCTCTAGCACAACTTGACATGGCTACGGGGCAAAAAAGATAGCAATATCCTGATCTCCTGTTTAAGGACCATCCGTAACCTCCAATTGGCAAGATTAGATTTATTCTTGTATTAGGTGAAATAGTTAAATTATTTCGCGAGAATCTGTGTTTTTCCTTGTATTTGTTTCCAGGTAGGATAGATAAACCAACCTTTTTTGATGAGTGATGTGGATCAATTTTTATGAATTATATCCTCATACATGACAGGAGGAACAGGCAATAGCTATGAAACGCGGACTACTTCTTTCAGTTTTTGCTTTGATAATAGTTTTTTCACTTTGGGGAATAATGAGGCCTGGGGCGTCAAAGCAGCCGGGAGCCAATGAGGGTCCAAAAAAACCAAAGCCACTTGTTAAGACAGAATCAGTGAATATAGGCTCCATATCGAATTCAGTTGAATTGACTGGTTCAGTGGAGGCGATACGTGTCGCCAAGCTGGCGTCACCGGCCGAAGGACCTATTGTGAACTGCATGGTCAGAGAGGGAGATGTTGTAAAAGCCGGCCAGAAAATACTCAGTATTGGCCGAAAAAAAGCCGCAGACGCTCTCCTGAAATCGGCGAGGCAGGATGTAGAGACGGAAAAGGAGGAATTGGGCAGGATTGAAAAACTCGTTGAAACCGGGGCGATCCCGAGAGACCAGCTTGATAACTCGAAGGCAAAATATGCCCGGATGTTGGCGCAGCTTGAAAAAATGAAGGAAAATTCAGAGGATTATGACATCGAGGCCCCTTGGGATGGAGTGGTTTCCAAGGTTTTGGTCAACGATGGAAACTATGTTTCTGCCAGAACAGTTTTGGTAGAGATGTTCGACACGAAATCCCTGGTTGTCAGAATGGCTGTTCCAGAGAGCGTTAGTCAGGAAATGTCACCTGACATGGATGTTAGCGTAAAGCTGGACGCTCATCACGGTAAAGCTTTTGAAGGAAGGGTCTCCAGGGTATATCCGGAACTTGACCGGCGTTTGAGAACCCGCCTTGTTGAAGTGTCCCTTCCAAAGGAAGTGTCTCTTGCCCCAGGAATGTTCGCTCGTTTAAATATGACTGTAAAATCAGACAATGATCACGTTGTGGTGCCGTCTGAGGCGGTAATAGTAACTCCCAAAGGATTTCGTGTGGCATATGTTGTGGAAGATTGCAAGGCCAGACAACGAAGGATTGAGACGGGAATAGAGGCCGAGGGGAAAATCCAGGTACTCGCGGGATTGAAACCGGATGAACAGGTTATCGTCGCCGGGAATGAAAAACTTAAAGACGGTGTAGAGATAAGAACATCTTCATCTGTAAAATCAGACGGCGCAAATGTCGCTTCTAAATCCAGTCCTTGCCAGCAGGGCTCATAAAAGTGAAATTTACGGAATCTGCTGTCAAACGTCGGATTGCGACGAGCATTATTGCTATGGCCCTGGTCGTCCTGGGACTTTACGGCCTCTTCAAACTGCCCGTAAATTTCCTGCCTGACATAACTTATCCACTGATCAGGATACATATTTACTGGCCGGGAGCCACTCCGGACGAAATTGACAAGAATCTCGCTGATGTGCTCGAGCGCCAAATGGCCAGTGTAGAAGGCCTTGACTATCTCGAGTCGTCAGCAATCGAGGGAATGTACACCCTGCTCCTTAATTTTCAATATGGAGTGGACGTTAATATAGCTTACCAGGATGCCTTGGCAGCTATGGCAAGAGCTGCCAGGAACCTTCCCAAAGATATTGAACCTCCAATTGTAATCAAGGCTGATCCTTCACAACTTCCAGTAGTTCAACTAACCATCAGTTCGGACACGTGGGATCTTATCAAGCTTAGGACCTGGACGGAGGACTGGCTTCAGGACCAGCTCATGGCTGTTCCCGGTGTAGCGGGAACTGAAATAGTTGGGGGACTTAGGAGGGAAATTCGCATCCATCTGGACCCCAACTCCATGGAGAAGCATCAGCTCACCCTTGCCAATGTTGCTAAGCGTCTGCGCGATGAAAATGTGGAACAATTTGGTGGGAGGGTTACCGCCGGGCCACGCGAATTTATTGCTCGGACAGTTGGTGAATATAAATCCCTAAAAGAGATAAAAAATGTAACGTTATCCAGAAATGAGCAGGGAAAGGTTTTTGTCGGTGATGTAGCGCGAGTCGAAGACGCCAGTGAGGACGTTCGAGTCATTACCAGACTCGGAGGCAAACCGTGCGTAAAACTCAGTGTGCTTAAACAGGCGGACGCGAACACCGTAGAGGTGGCAAAGGCTGTTAGCGCCAGAATTGCTGAACTGCAACCGGCGTTGCCACAGGGAATTAAGCTCGGCATGGTAGAGAATCAGGCAGATTATATTGAATCGGCCCTAAAAGGAGTGAGAAACGCTGCCCTTGAAGGCGCATTGTTGGTTATTCTGGTAGTGTACCTTTTTCTCGGTAGCTGGCGTCAGGCGCTGGTCATGGCTCTGGCTCTTCCAGTGACTATGATTCTTAATTTCGGTTTCATGAAACTGGCCGGTTTTTCACTTAACATTTTTTCACTCGGCGGCCTTATCGTAGCAATTGCAGTTGTTCTCGACAACTCAATAGTCGTGATTGAAAATATCACCAGAATAAAACATGAAAAACCGGATTCCCCAACGGATGATGTAGCCATAATTGCAACCTCTGAGGTTGGGCCTGCTATCATTGCGGCTACACTGTCTTTCATAGCTATTTTTGTTCCATTCTTGCTAGTGCCGGGGCTGGTCAGCCTCCTTTTCAGGGAACTCATACTCGTTATTGCGGCAGTTGTAATTATCAGCCTGCTTACCGCAATAACCTTGACTCCAATGCTAACAGCCCTGTTTCTGGGAAAATCTTCGGGTTCAGAGGATGAAAACACAGCATTTCAGCGTTTTTTCACGCGGGTTACAGAGCTTTACGGGCAGAGTCTGACCTCTATCCTGAGATACCGCTGGGCCTCAGGCGTTTTTGCCATAGTGGTCATCGCTGTCGTAATACTAGTTCTGCCGCGGGTTGGATCGGAATTCTTACCCCGCATGGATGATGGCCGCGTCCTGATAAAGACCCGACTTCCTACAGGAGCTTCAGTTCAGGAAACAGAAAAGGTTTTGAAAAGCATTGAAGAAATAATAGCAAACGAATCTTTGGTCGAATCATACTTTACTCTGGTTGGCGGTAAAATATGGGGGCTTTATACTTACCTGATAGCGAACGAGGGGCAGATTGATATTCAACTCGTTCCATCTCACCAAAGAAAAATGTCTACCCTTGAATATGTAAAGAAACTTCGTCCAAAGGTATCCAGGATAGGAGTTCCTGGAGGCATGGCCATGGTAATGCCAATGCCGGTTAAAGGTATCCGAAAACTTGGAGAAGCCGACATAGAGGTCAAGATCAAGGGTCAGGATTTAGGTAAACTTTTTGAACTGGCGCAAGGAACCGCTTCCGCCATGACCGGCCTTGCGCATTTCACCAATGTCTATGTTTCGATGGATCTCACAAAACCTGAATACCAGATTAGCGTGGATAGACAACTGGCTTCTGAAAAAGGAGTGTCCATTTCAGACATTGCAAATACTTCCCGGTCCTTGATTCAGGGAACTGTTGCAACTCGATTCAGGGATGGAGACAGATATTACAATGTTAGGGTCGTAATACCGGAAAGGGATATCAGGTCGAAACAGGACGTTGAAAACCTGGTACTGGAAAGTTCACAAGGCGGATATCTCAGGGTCCGTGATGTCGCAAAGGTTATACAGGCAGTAGGTCCTGTTGAAATTGTGCGTGAAGACCAGGTCAAATCGGTGGTCATACGTGGAGACGCAACTGGTGTAACAGTCGGGGAGGCCTTGTCTGAACTTAAGGAAGCTCTGGCAAAATTGGATAAACCTGTTGGCTATCAAATTACTTTCGGTGGACAAGCTCTAATGATGGCGGAAATGAAGCAGACCACTATGATGATACTGGCATTTGCTCTCTTCTTCTCTTTCGTGGTGCTCGCTGTCCAGTTCAATAGTCTTAAACTGCCATCGTTGATTCTGTCCTGTGTGCCCCTCAGTCTCTCGGGTTTGATCCTAATATTATACATGGCAAACATTCCCATGGGAGCGACAGTCGTAATAGGAGCGCTTGTAGTTATTGCAGCCACCGTTAACGAAGGTGTCCTGCTTTTGACTTTTGCAGAAGAACTGGGACAACTCAAGCATCTTTCCCCGACCGATGCGGTAATCCAGGCCGCCAAGATAAGACTCAGACCTCGACTCATGACTACAATTCCAATTATCATGGGCCTCATTCCCTTGGCCCTGAACATAGAAGAAGGCGGAGACATGCTTCAGCCCATGGCCGCTGGAGCCATAGGCGGCCTCATGATGCTGATTCCCGTAGCTCTGTTCTTCATGCCTTGCATCTATGTCTTATCGTCTGGCAGGAGAAAAAATACGAATTTTGTAGTGAATGAACAACAAAATTCTTGACACGGGTGTTTTGATGTTTTACTTATTGGTGAAATAGTGAAGCGCCTTGTCAAAGGTTTGTATTTGTGGATAAAGATCATAGTTGAAAACAGGTCGAGTAATTGAAAAGAATGGTGAAATTATCAATGGAAAATCAACGACTCGGAATGAAGGCGGAAGTGTTTAAAGCCATGGGGCACCCTATCAGGCTTGGAATCATAGAATTTCTTCATCATGATGAAAAATGCGTCTGCGAAATAGTTGATCATATCGGTACTGGGATGTCAAATATTTCCAAGCACCTCTCGATCCTCAAGAAAGCGGGCATTCTTGAAGACCGAAGGGATGGGCTTAAAATGATGTATCGCCTGATCATGCCTTGCGCTCTTGAGTTTTCTTCATGCGTGGAGAGGACAGTCCTCAAGAGATTGGAACTTAAGCGTTCCATTATGGTGGCCTAGGTTTTTCTACGTTGTGGAATTTTCATCCAGGAACTGATCAGCCGTTTTTTTGACACATACTTTAGTGTTTGACTAAACATATGGATTGAAAAGAAAGCCTATAGTAAATGCGAAAACCAGGTGTGTTTTAAGGCGCTGAGAAATTCAGGTCTCTGGTGAAGATGAAACATAGTTTGAATCGAGTGTCAAAATTGCTTTCGTAATGGTCTGAGGATTGATTGAGCATTGCGGCGTACTGGCTGTGAATAACAGCTAGAGCGCTTTGTATAGAACTATAGGGAAAAGAAATGACAAATCATAAAAATGTTACAGGGTCCCATTCTGGTCCGCTTGAGGCTTCGGAGTCGGGTTTATTGAAATCGCTTCATGAATTGTTCGTGGGAAATTCATTGATGAAATTCTGGTCAGATCAGTGGAAGGCTTTGTTGGCCATAATTGCTGTGTTTATGGGGTGTTATTTCCTTCCTGTCGGTTATCCCCGTTTTGATAACGCAGTGATGGAGTCATTTCATCTTGTCAAATGGTATGCGCAGGAACACGTCCTTTTGTGCCTTGTACCGGCGTTTCTAATAGCTGGGGCGATAGGCGTTTTCGTGAGCCAGGAAGGTGTGATGAAATACCTTGGGCCGACGGCGTCCAAATGGATCGCATATCCTGTGGCATCGGTTTCCGGCACTGTTTTGGCAGTGTGTTCATGCACGATACTGCCACTGTTTGCCGGAATATGGACCAGAGGAGCTGGCCTTGGGCCTGCCACGGCCTTCCTTTATTCCGGCCCTGCGATCAACGTGCTTGCGATCATTTTGAGCGCCAGAATATTGGGCCTGGATATCGGCATAGCCAGGGCGGTTGGCGCAGTGGCTTTCAGCGTAATAATCGGGCTCTTGATGCA
>CAZVOU010000346.1:0-22969 GCA_964628605.1 uncultured Syntrophaceae bacterium | reverse complement strand
CGATGAAGATTGTAGTCGCCGGTTATGGTAAATTCGGTAGACTGGCGGTGTCTCGCCTCTTAGAGGTTCCCAACATCGAGGAAATCCTCGTATTGGACCCCGCCTGCCCCGACTATCCGGACCCAGGGCATGGCAACGTTCAGTTTGAGGGTCTAGACGCAGTGAAATATCTCTCGCTGATGTCAGAAGAAAACGGCGACATGCGAATCATACCGACAGTCCCGTTTCATCTCGCCGCAGCTTATCTTCTATCCGTTTCCGGCAGTCTGGAAAGCCGCCCCATCCCCGACGAAATGACAGATGGGCTTCCAAATGTTTACAGAGTGAACCGTTTGAATGTATGCTGTAGTTACGCAGATTTCTTGTGCCCGGACGATTGTCCCGAGAATGATGAATGCACTGTGACCGGTGAGATCAGACAGCCAATGTTTGAGAGGCTGGAGGGGTTATCCACGCGGAATCTACCATTACTGGTCATCAGAAGCCGTCAGATCATGCCGGGAATTGGCGGATTCGATTTTTCCGAATTGCGCAGACTCGTTGAAAGAACGGCAGGACTTGATGAATTTATACTCGCTACAGCGTGCAGATGCCATGCGATATTGACGGGATTCCGTTGCCATTCCCGATAGCGCAAACTTGCGGGTTAAACGCTTGAACAAGGCTGCGCCGGAATCATATCGGGGCGACATTTCGTCCACAAGTTTGATAGTAGAAAACAACAGATTTTCATAAACAACCAGGAGATCAGATGACAGATACTCAAGTAGAACACAAAAATGTTGCTCCGGAGGAAGAATCTCTGGAAAGTTTGACCCTTACAGTGCAGGAAAAGCCCGATTCCGGTCCGGCCCACTACAACCTGGGCCTGGCTCTTTCCAGGAACGGGCAGTTGGAGGAAAGTGTCGCCGAATTCAGAAAAGCGTTGAAGCTGAAGCCGGGGATGCTTGAGGCCAGAATCAATATAGCCGCGGTTTTGCTTCAGCAGGGAGACTATGACGCCTGCATACAGGAAAGTTTGAAGGCTCTAGAATTCAGACCTGATCTGGTGGAAGGCTGCATCAATATCGGCATAGCCTTCATGGCCAAAGGAAATCTCGACCAGGCGATACACAGCTTGAACAAGGCGTTAAGTCTGGAACCTAACAACGTTATTGCGCACCTGAATCTTGGGAACGCTTATCTCACTATTGGAGATTTCGACAAGAGTATTGAACATAACCTGAAATGTGTGGAAATCAAGCCGGGCTTTGGGATGGCTCACAACAATCTGGCTGTCTCCTTCTTTCACACGGGCGATCTTGAAAAAGCCAGGCTGCACGCAAAAGAGGCCCAAAAGTGCGGTTACACCGTTCACCCCGAATTTATCAAGAAGCTCGGCTGAGAATGTGAACACCGACAACAGAGCGCTTTTCTGGATTTAATGTGGGTAGCGTAACGACCACCATTGGTTTTGTTTAAACCGTTATTGAATAAAACGCGTAATTACGACCAGCGCGAGTTTAGTCCTTCAAATTTTCGAATACATGGTCGATAAAAACCACATGGTTCAAAAAGATGGGTGAAAAACGCCCATCTTTTTCATTTTCCCGAACCTGACCCCACGAGACAATCTTTAATCTATATTTATTACATAATATTATTATGTTACAACCAGGGGGATGTTAACATCTCTGGGCGCCGTTTTTGCACCATAGTAAGGCACTGAAGTCCTTCTCCGAGGGGGGACTTTAGCTCCTTGCGTGGACGGGGCGTCTCAATTTAGCGGGCCGCCCATCCAAAACCAATTACTTGTTCAGCAGATGGCGTATAGCCGACTTATTTTAAGCCGGCCCCCAATGACCGGCTCCGCACAGGCTGTTCGCAGTTTTGAATGGCGTATGTGGACAGGCATTGGCCGTATATACAAGACAACCCCCTCCTGAATCCTCTCTTCGCACTGGAAGCTTGGAGTGATTTGGAACCGAAACATTCGGCGCTCTCCAAGCTTCATTTTTTTTTCTGGCTCTCGAAATCTCCGGAGACGTTGCAGCCTCAAATCAAGGGATGATCTCAGATTGGGAATTGTCACCTGCTAAAGGTTGGCCGCTTCAGTCCAAGGCCTTTGTATTTTTAAAGAATTTTATAGCCGCTTTTTTCTTGGACGCCGGAAGGCCATTGAAAAACGAGGTCAACTGTTTGGACTCGAATTTGATAGATTCCTCGCCTTTGGTGGACTGCAGGAACTCCGGGAAAGCGCCTCCGGAGGCCGACAGCAGGAAGTTGCCGATCTCGTTCGGGGGTATTGAACGTGATTCCTTTTTTATAAATTCGGGATTTGTGGCCCAGGCCTCCTCAAAAAGGTCCCGAAAAATGTCCGAGTTTATACAGCAATTGAATAAGGCCCGCCTTATTTTAAGTCCTCCGTCTCTAAACTCCGACAGGATTTTGTTTTTATCCAGGTCAACCGGAGGATTACAGAACCTGAACAAGCCATCGATCTTTTCATGATGCAAGGAGGCCAGCATCTCTATCTCTTCCAATCGCATCTCGAGCGATGACAATCGTTTCGCTATTTGCTCGGAGAGCGTCTCAAGAGTTGATGCGTCCAGGCTTTCGATCAGGTCGATGACTTCCTCGGTGGAAAAAGAGTCCAGAGTCAGTTTAGGGGCAAGGAACGGCTGGTAATTGCGAGCGTCATGAAAAAGTCTCACAATCTGGTCCGCCTTAAGGTGGCTCCAAGGCAATCTTTCAATCATGACTTCAGCCTCACTGGACTGAGTTCTTAAGAGCCGGTCCAGAATCGACTCAAACTCAAATTCGTCCAGAGATCGTTCGGCTGACAGAATTCTATCGACATGCCCTTGAGAATCGGCGACCAAGGCCATGCGGACCCATCTCTTGAAGAAAACCATTTCATCCAAGGAGTTTACGGTATCCCACTCCCTAACTATTGTTTCGACAAATCTTTGGACCGTCCGTATCACTTCCTTGGCGAGAAGCGAAGCCTGCCGCTCTGTGAGCCCCTGACCAAGCTCGTGAATGACATCTATGACTGAATTTTCGAGGTCTTCGGGAAAAACGTCAATCTCCGAGTCCCAGTCCAGCCCTCCAAGAAAGGCTCTGATTTCTTCTGTAGTGACGCTGGTCGGCGGCTCAGTGTCGTTAAAATGGGACATTACAAGAGTGTTGACCATTGCTTCACGGATGGAGTCAACCTCCGAGATGTTTTCAGCCCTCAAGGATTCGTTTTTATTCAGAAGATTGAAAGGCAGAATCTCCTTGAGCATGAGAATGAATTCGTATATATCGGTTTCGGATTCGTAATACTCAAGGATGCCAAGACTGTTAAAAAGCTCATCTTCCAGAGTCGTGGATGTAATGGTGTATATCTCACGTTCGGAGAAGATGCTCATTTTTGAGAGCAGATGACAGGTCAGATCACTCAGACAGTCGAATTCCTCAGAGCTTACCATAATCTGAATGTTATGGTTCAATAGAAGCTTTTTCCATCTCATCCTGAGGTTTTCTATCCTGGTGTGAGCAAGGCGGAAAAGTTCGACCGGAGAAGTCTCCATCAGGATTCTTACCGCTTCATCAATGGCTCCCCTGGATTTGATTTCCAACCCTATGCCGACCAACTTCAGTATGGAAGCCTGAACTCTTGAAAGCTCATCTTCCGATCGAAAATCGATCTCTTTCTGAAGCACGTATTTATTGGCCATTGCGACAGAGATTCTCAGAATCTCATCGCCTCTGTCTCTGGTGAGTATGCCGTCCTCAGTCCCGCGACGAACCACCTTTGATAGAAACGATTGTTCGTCGTGAACGATTAAGCCCAAGGAATTCATATTGTTTTATCGCACTCTCTCGATGTACTTTCCTGTCCTGGTGTCAATCTTGAGTATGTCACCTTCATTCACGAACAATGGAGCCTGAACGGTCATGCCTGTCGACAGCGTTGCCGGTTTCGTGGCGCCTGCGGCGGTATCGCCCTTTACGCCTGGTTCCGTAAACGTGACCTCAAGCTCAACAAAGATCGGAACTTCAACGGCGATTGATTTGCCGTTGTGAAGCAGAACGGTCACTGATACATTTTCCTGAAGGTAGTTACGCGCATCTCCCAACTGCCCGGCCGTAAGGAAAAGCTGTTCATAGGTTTCAACGTCCATGAAATGGAATTCACCATCACTCTCATACAGGAACTGCATTTCCTTTTCTTCGAGATCTGGCTTGTCTACCTTTTCACCCGAACGAAATGTCCTGTCGATCACATTCCCCGTAATCAGGCTTTTGAGACTGGTTCGAACAAAGGCGCCACCCTTTCCGGGTTTCACATGTTGAAACTCGACCATTATGAAAGGCTCGCCATTTATTTCAATCTTTAGACCCTTCCTGAAGTCCGGTGTAGAATACATCATCGCCCTCCCAACAAATTCAAGAAATTAGCGGCAATCTCCGCCTTAGCGGCTTCACCTAAACCCCTTATGATTAACCACCTTCGACCCATCTGTCAAGTCGCCCTGATAAGAGTTTTGGGCGCAGTGTTCAGAATGACGGGCCCGTTCTCCGCCAAATATATTAGACTCTCCAAACGCACGCCTCCGGCGCCTTCGAGATAAACACCGGGTTCTACAGTAAAAACCATTCCGCATTCCAGCGTGTCTTTAGACCCGGGTGACAAATATGGCGCCTCATGAACCTCAAGACCCACGCCGTGACCAAGACTATGCAAAAAGTAGTCTCCAAAGCCGGCCGCTGCGATTGATTCTCTGGCGACCTTATCGACGGCGCTAGCCTTCATACCTATTCGAATGGCCTCTATAGCCCGGTCGTGGGCGTCCCTCACTGCCTGATAGATTTGTTGCTGTTTATCGTGGGGATCGGAGTTGACGATGCACGTAAGTGTTTCATCGCTACAGTAACCGGATAGTCTGCAGCCGAAGTCAATAATGACAAGCTCACCATCATTAATTATCTTGGATGTGGCGGTCCCATGCGGCAACGCGCTTCTAACGCCCGAGGCGACAATCGTGTTAAAAGAGGCCCCCGACGCCCCCTTACGCCTGAACAGGTTCTCCAGGTCGGCCGCCACTTCGGCTTCAGCCCTACCGGAAAGTCCAAGGGCTATTATTTCCATGCAGGCGTCCGAGGCCAGTTCTGCGGCGGATCTGATAGTCTCAACCTCTTGAGGGGTCTTCAGAATTCGAAGCTCATCCAGCAGGGAACGTTTGAGATTGACAAAATCAATCCCCGGAGTTTTCTTGCGTAATGTCGATATGAACTCATACGAGATTCGTGTTCCCTCCAGGCAGACGCTCCTGATTCCCCTGGACTTGATCAGACTTGAGATGGATTTAATCTTGTTTCTGGTGATATGAATCCTGATTCCCGGGCATTCGATTCCGGATTGTGATTTGTAACGCCCGTCCGTGAAAAGATGAGCCTCACGCTGAGTTATGAGCAAGCCGGCGTCAGACCCGGAGAAACCGGACAATCTCCTCAAATTTATGGACCTGGTAATTTCCGAAGTGTTCAATAACACTGCCTCAAGGCCGATTTTTTCCATCAAGTTCTGGAATTCGACAATAGACTGATTTTGCTGCATGCCGATGTGCCTCTATTAAGTCTTCATAAAGCAAAAGCCCCGAAATGAACCGCATAAACGCAGTCTATTCAGGGCTTGAGTCATGAAGACAATTAAAATATTTTTAGCTGACGATGGAAATCTTGGCCCTAGCTACCTTGATGCTATCGGATAAACGCTCATATTCCGTTGGGTTATCGGTGGCGTTGACTTCCAGGATCTCTCTTTCCAGGCGAACCAGATCCTCGTTGGCTGCGACTTTGTCAATCTGTTCAGCCGCATGCGCCTCAACTACCAGCACATTGACCGCATCCTTGAGCACTTCGCAAAAGCCGGAACCCACGGCGTATTTCACAAACCGATCGTTTTCAAGATATGAGAGCACCCCAGGTTTGATGAATGTGAGCATAGGAGTATGTCCTATGAGAACTCCGAACTCACCCATAACACCGGGAGCGATAACTTCTTCCACCTCTTTATTCAACACGACTCCACTTGGAGTCACAACCTCGACTTTGAACTTTTGAGCCATTGGTCTCTCCTGATCAGGCGCTCGCCAGTTTCTGAGCCTTCTCTCTCACTTCGTTCAAGTCACCAACCATGTAGAAGGCCTGTTCAGGCAGATCGTCCAGTTTACCTTCGACGATTTCCTTGAACCCTGAAACTGTATCAGCGATCTTGACGTATTTTCCAGGAGTGCCTGTGAATTCCTGAGCGACGAAGAACGGCTGTGACAGGAATCTCTGAATCTTACGGGCCCTGGATACGACGAGCTTGTCATCTTCGGAGAGTTCATCCATACCGAGAATGGCGATGATGTCCTGAAGATCTTTATACCGCTGCAGAACCAACTGGACCGATCTAGCTACGTTGTAGTGATCCTCACCGAGAACTCGAGGATCGAGAATTCTCGAGGTTGAGTCCAACGGATCGACGGCGGGGTAAATACCAAGCTCTGCGACCTGGCGTGAAAGGACGACGGTTCCGTCCAAGTGGGCGAATGTCGTTGCAGGCGCCGGGTCTGTAAGGTCGTCAGCAGGCACGTAAATACACTCAACGGCAGTGATTGATCCGTTCTTTGTGGAACAGATGCGCTCCTGCAATTCACCCATATCGGTGCCCAGTGTAGGCTGGTAACCGACCGCTGAAGGCATACGCCCGAGGAGAGCCGAAACCTCTGAGCCCGCCTGGGTGAAACGGAAAATATTATCAACAAAGAGCATAACGTCGAGACCCTGCTCATCGCGGAAGTACTCAGCGACGGTAAGAGCGGTCAGGGCCACACGGGCGCGTGCTCCGGGGGGTTCGTTCATCTGTCCGTAAATGAGGGCGGCTCTGTCGATAACTCGCTCGCCTTCATGTTTCTTTTCCATTCCGGGAAGGACGCCACCCATTTCAAGGTAAAGGTCGTTTCCTTCACGAGACCGCTCGCCGACGCCGGCGAACACGGAGGTTCCACCGAACTGCTTGGCGATGTTGTTGATAATTTCCATCATGAAGACGGTCTTACCAACGCCGGCTCCACCGAAGAAGCCGATCTTACCACCACGCATAAACGGGGCGATAAGGTCAACGACCTTGATGCCGGTTTCCTGAATGGAAATCTGTGTAACCTGCTCGTCAAAAGACGGAGCGGACCTGTGGATGGGTCTCATGGCTTCAGAAACGATTGGGCCGGCTTCATCCACTGGTCGGCCTACCACGTTCATGATGCGTCCGAGGACGGCTTTTCCTACGGGCACCTGCATAGAGGCGCCGCTATCCGTGACGGGCATACCGCGGACCAGACCGTCCGTGGTGTCCATAGCGATAGTCCTGACGGTGTTGTCACCAAGGTGCTGCGCTACTTCGACAACCAGATTGTCCGGTTCATCGCTGATTGCGGGGTTCGATATGAACAGAGCATTAAAGATAGACGGAAGCTGGTGTTCCGGAAACTCTACGTCGACGACGGGGCCAATAACTTGGACGATTTTTCCCACACTCATCTTAGGATTTCCTCCTGAAAAGGTCTTCGATTAAATGTCTTATCAATATGGAGAGGGTCGGTTTATCCCTTCAGCGCCTCCGCCCCGCCGACGATCTCCATCAGTTCCGTTGTAATAGATTCCTGACGTAGCCTGTTAAACTTCAGGGTCAGTTTATATATCATCTCTTTTGCGTTTGATGTAGCCGCTTCCATTGCCGTCATCCTGGCTCCATGTTCACTGGCGACTGAATCCAGTAAACCTGCAAAGACCTGAACCTGGACATATCTTGGGAGGAGAGCGGTCAGCAGATCCTCTTCAGACGGCTCATATAAATAGGCTCTTCGCGGCTTCCAGCCCTCTTCGTCAGGGACGACAGGAAGAAGTCTACGCAGTGTCAGGATCTGAGTGACAGCGCTCCTGAAACTGTTATACAAAATGTAAACTTCCTGGTGTTCTCCGGCCACGAACCTTTCCGTAACAGCGTTACAGATTTCCCCGGCCAGATCATAATTAACGGCGCCCATGACGTTGGAGAACTTATGAGCAATAGTGACTGAACGTCTACGGAAGTAATCGTTGCCTTTTCTACCGACGGTAAGCAACTCTACCTCGACGCCCTTAGCTTTCATTTCTTTTATAAACGCTTCAGCGCGACGGTTCAAACTGGTGTTGAAAGCGCCGCAGAGCCCGCGATCAGCAGTCACCAAAACCAGCAACGCCTTACTGACCGGCTTGACACTTAACATCGGATGAGCGCCAGGATTAGTTCTGGCCGCCAGGGACATAAGGACCTCTCTCATCTTTTCTGCGAAAGGTCTCCCTGCCTTAATGGCCTCCTCTGCTCGCCTCAGTTTTGCAGCCGCCACCATTTTCATGGCGTTGGTTATTTTTTGTGTATTCTTGACGCTGGCTATGCGTTTACGAATGTCTCGTAGGCTTGCCATTTCGACCTCGTTGCTATCTGCTATGACCCAATGTCATAAGATCTGGAAACGACTTTGTTCCTAAACTAACGACAAAGACGGCGGATTGAATATGCCCTTGAACTCTTCCAGTATGCCCTTCATCTTGCCTTCGAGTTCAGCGGAGATGATCTTTTTCTCCTTGATCTCTTTGAGCACATCAGGATGGCTACTTTCCAGGAAGCTAAGATACTGCTTCTCATACTCTCCAAGGGCCCGCACATCATAGCTGTCAACAAAACCCGCTGTGGCTGCGAATATGACGGCCACCTGTTTCTCGACAGGCATTGGCTCGTACTGCGCCTGTTTGAGCATTTCCACCAGACGGGTTCCTCGAGCTAACTGTGCCTGGGTGACTTTGTCCAGATCGGATCCAAACTGGGCAAAAGCTTCGAGTTCACGGAACTGGGCCAGATCGAGCCTCAAGGACCCTGCCACCTGTTTCATGGCTTTGACCTGTGCGTTACCACCGACTCGAGACACGCTCAGACCAACGTTAACCGCCGGACGCACGCCGGAATAGAAGAGGTCTGTTGAAAGGAATATCTGCCCGTCAGTAATGGAAATAACGTTTGTGGGGATGTAAGCGGAAACGTCACCGGCCTGCGTTTCAATAACAGGCAGGGCCGTCAGACTGCCGCCGCCGTGGGTTTCGCCCATCTTGGCCGCTCGCTCCAGCAAACGGGAGTGCAGGTAGAAAACGTCACCAGGGAACGCTTCACGTCCCGGGGGTCTTCTGAGGAGCAGCGAGAGCTGACGATAGGCAGTAGCCTGCTTGCTTAAGTCATCGTAGATTATTAGGGCATGCTCGCCGTTATCCCTGTAATATTCGCCCATTGTGACGCCGGAATAAGGCGCGATGTACTGCATTGGGGCCGGGTCGGACGCTGTGGCTGAAACGACCGTCGTATAGGCCATGGCGCCAAAACGTTCCAATGTGGCGACGACCTGTGCGACAGTAGATCTTTTCTGTCCGATGGCAACATAGATACACTTAACGTTGCTTTCTTTCTGGTTGATGATCGTATCAATGGCGATGGCCGTTTTGCCTGTCTGCCTGTCGCCGATGATAAGCTCGCGCTGGCCTCTGCCGATGGGAATCATGGAGTCAATGGCCTTGATGCCCGTCTGGAGGGGCTCTTTCACCGGCTCACGCTTGATGATACCGGGGGCCACCACTTCAACCACTCTAAAGTCTTTACTCTCGATTGGGCCTTTACCGTCAATTGCTTGTCCCAGAGAGTCAACAACTCTGCCGAGCATAGCCTGGCCGACCGGAACCTGAACGATTCGGTTGGTTCTCTTGACGGTGTCGCCCTCTTTAATGTGGACGTCTTCACCGAGAATGGCGGCGCCGACGTTGTCGGCCTCGAGGTTGAGAACCATGCCCATGATACCGCCCGGGAACTGGAGAAGCTCACCGGCCATGGCGTTCTCGAGACCGTGCAGACGGGCTATACCGTCTCCAACACTTATGACGGTGCCGGTCTCGCTCACTTCTACTTTTTTGTCATAATCCTGAATCTGCTGCTTGATAATTTCGCTGATTTCTTCGGCTCTGATCTGCATTGTCCCTATCCCTTCAGGCTTTCCTTAAGCTGGTTTAGCTGAGTGCGAATCGTACCGTCAAAAACCATATCACCCACCTTGGCGAACAAACCTCCAATGAGGTACTCATCCACCTTGGTCTTAAGCTCTACCTTCTTACCACTCAAATTAGAGAGCGCTTCGGTGACCTGGTTTAGTTCTTCATCGCTTAGCGGTTCGGCGCTAATAACTTCGCCCCTGGTAATACCCCGTATCTCATCAACCTTTGTTGCAAACGCCGCGTCGATTCCTGCCAACTGATCAATTCGCTTTCGATCAATCAGGACATTTATGAAATTGACTACCATTGGATCGGCAGACATTTTCACCAGAACGTCATCGGCAATCTTCTTTTTGTCCTCTTTGGTAAAAACCGGACTAATCAGGACTTCCTTAAGATCGCGTGAAGATTCAATGAGTTGGGTAAATTCGGATAGGTCAGCGCCATACTTGTCCAATGTATCGTTTTCAAGACCAATATCCACTAGCGCCTTTGCGTAGCGTTTAGCTAAAGTTGTGTCTATCACTTCATACCCCCAACCTTAACCAGATAATCCTCAACGATGCGCTTGCGGTCCTGATCGTTGATTTTCTCTTTGATTAAAGCCTCAGCCATTGTCATGGCCAATTCAACGGCTTCGTTCTTGAGGAGTATGCGAGCCTTTCGCACTTCCTGCTCTGCCGTCATTTTGGCTGACTCAATCATGGCTGCGGAGAGGCTCTCAGCGGCGACCACCAGTTTCTGACTATCGGACTCGGCGGACTTCTTGAGTTCGGCGCTCATCTTGGCCAACTCTTGTTCCATACCCGCCATTTTGTTCTTGTAGTCTTCAATCAGACTGATAGCTTCGTCTCGCTTGAGTTTGGCCTCTTCAAGTTCCCTGATGATGGAACTCTTTCTCTCCTGAAAAAAGCTCACCAGAGGTTTCTTGACAAAGTAAACGAGAAGTCCGATGAGAGCTAATGTGTTAATGACCCTCCACATGAGCAACCATGGTGTCCATGTTGAGCCGCCGCCTTCTGAGGCCGCCATGGCGACCGAGGCAGTCATTAACGTCACCGGAACTGCAATAAAAAAAGAGAGGGTTCGAACGTTGATCTTCATCACACGGCCCTCCCGAGTACCTTCTCCGTAACCGACTGCGCTAACGGAGACATATCCTGTTTGAGCTTCTTTCGAGCTTCCTCTGATTCCGCCTGGATTGACTTTCTCATTTCTTCCACAATCCTGGCGGCTTCCAGCCTCGCTTTTTCAAGAATCTCGGCTTCTTTTAGCTTGGACCCAGCCAATAACGACGCCTTTTCGTCTGCGGCGGTCTTCCTTGCCTGAACCAAGGCTTCACGATGCTTTTCTTCCTGGTTTGCCACTTCGGTTTCAAGCTCGAGGGCTTTTTCGCGATCCTTTTTGATCGCGGCCTCCCTCTCCCTAATTTTTGCCATAATGGGCTTATAGAGCAGAGCGTTCAAGAGGAGTAGCAGGACCAGGAAATTCACAACCTGAATCAACACAGTAAAATTTAGATTGATCACTGGCTTGATCTCCCGATGCGAGAAGTTATACAGCCTCTAGCGTGACAGTTGTAACGCACGCCTCCACGTGACTTCCAAATACCTAATTTTGTTTAATAGGAAAATAAGGCCTAGACTATGATTGGCTTATTTTAGTAACACCACGACACCTAGGTGTCAAGATATTTTTCCGTAAAAAAGCCAATTCAAGACAAGAATTAGCGATCGTGCTTATGGATGGTTTCGTTTTCCGAGTCTTCCCCTGTGAGGTTGTCATTCTGGTCGTATGCGACGGGCCACGCCTGAGCTGAAATGCCCTCTTCAGGCTCTTCTTCCTCTGCGACCAGTTCGGATTCTTTACGCTCCAACTCGGGCATCTCCGGCTGGAACGAACTCATGCTGCATACACCCTCAAAGATGACGCCTTCTTCAATAATCAGACTGGGGGTCCTAATGTTTCCATAAACTTTGGCAGGCGGGAACAGTTCAATTTTTTCGGTAGCGGTAATGTCTCCGCGAACTTCTCCTGATATTTTTAGCGAATTTGAATGTATTTCGGCTTCAACTATCGATTCGGAACCTATTACTAGTGTCCCTCGGCTGATTATCTCGCCCTGAAAATGGCCGTCCAAATGGACTATTCCATCAAATGAAAGTTTTCCGGTGAATTCTGTTTGAGCCCCAAGGAATCCTGTCACTGCGTCATTCTTGGTTTTTCTGAAGCGGAGCATGCGCCCTCCTAAATTCCGGCAACATCATAAATACCGCCCGGCCGGTTTGAAAGTTCATAACACATAAAAAATGTTCATTCAACAAATAATTTCAAAATAATTTAGCGTTAGCCAATAATCTTAAAGATAATCCTAGATAGTTGACCTATGGTTGTCTTCGGTCGCCGCAGTTACTTTCTGTGACGTGTAATCACTCCATATAACTGAAACGGCGCATGCTGACGTTGGAGACCAATGCAGTGATGATGAAAGACGACAGCAAGGAACTTCCACCGTAGCTGAGAAAATTTAGAGGCACACCTACAACGGGCATCAATCCCATGACCATGCCCACGTTTATTATGACGTGCCAGAAAATGATGGAAACACAGCCAAAAGAAACCAGGGCCCCAAAGCCATCCCTCGCCTTTAGGGTGACAGCCAGTCCTCTGAAGAGGTAGGCTGCAAAAAGGAAAAGCGCTATTGAGCATCCGATGAAGCCGAATTCTTCAGCCAATATGGTGAAAATAAAATCCGTGTGTTTGACGGGCAGGAACATGAGCTGGTTTTGGGCCCCCTGCATGTATCCCTGACCGGTCAGGCCCCCTGAGCCGATTGCGATTTGTGACTGAAGTATATGATATCCGGCCCCTAAGGGGTCAAAGTCCGGGTTCAGGAAGGTCGCGATTCTCTTTTTCTGGTAATCCAGCAGTAATTTTCCGCCAAAAAAATACATTGGAATTACAAGTGTCGCCAATCCTGCCGACAACAGAATGAATACGCGTTTCGAAGGCCCTGCAAAAAGGACCATGGACGCTCCTATCAGCATGGTGACCACCGCCGTTCCGAGATCGGGCTGAATGAGAACGAGAAAGGCGGGAACGGCAATTATTACTGCCGGTTTGAGCAAATCGGTAATTTCCAGGGACCCTGCGCAGAACCTGGGACCGAGGCATTTGGCCAGCGCCAGGACAACAGCCAGCTTTGCGAATTCGGAAGGCTGGAACCTCATTAACCCCAGGTCGATCCAGCGTCTTGAGCCGGCAGTGACTCTACCGATCGCCCATACCACCAGCAAGGCCAGTATCACTGCCAGATAAATCCATAGAGTCCATTTTTCAAAAAATTTGTAGTCTACCAGGAGTAGGCCTGCGAGCATCACCAGGCTCAAGCAGAACCATGTGAACTGTTTGACCACAAAAGTTCTTTCCGCCCCGCCCAAACTGGCGGTGGCGCTGTAAATGAGCGCCAAGCCCACCGTGGTAAGAATAACGGACAGTGAGACCAAGGCCCATTCAAACCTGCCAAAAGGGCCAAGCAGCCTGTTGCTAAACTCGAAATATGCCATTCTATTTTTTGATAATCTCCATGCTCAAAATGAAAACGAGTCTAGCGAACATTTTCGGGTATGCCGTAGTACTTGCATAAAATTTTTCTTGCAATCGGGGCCGCCACGGCGCCTCCCCCACCTCCATGTTCCACAACAACGGCCAAAGCTATCTTCTTGGGTCTGTCATTTACATGGGCCACAAACATTGCATGGGTTCGTTCGTGATACGGGATTTGATCCAGCTCTGTGCCTCGGTCTTTTTCACGAATGACCTGTGATGTTCCGGTCTTGGCGTACACTTTCAGACCAGGTATGAGACTCTTCTTGCCCGTCCCTGATTTATCCTCGACAACGTCTTTGAGCGCTTTCTGTATTAATTCAAGATGCTTGAGGTTCAAAGAGGCTTCCCATTTCTGTACAGGCTGATTTTCGAACAGCGTCCCGCCATCATCGCTTACTATTTTTTCAACCAGGAAGGGTTTTATGATCTTGCCGTTGTTGGCGACGGCGGCGGACATGAGAGCCATTTGCAAAGGTGTTGCGAGTAAGTATCCCTGGCCGATGGAAATGGTCACTGAATCACCATCCCTAATTGGAGTGCCGTGGTTTCTCTGTTTCCAGACAGAATTTGGAACCAATCCCGGCAGTTCGTTGGATAGCTCCACCCCGGTAGCTGACCCAAAGCCCAGTATGGACGCATATTTTGCAATGCGATCGGCCCCGAGGCGAAGTCCCAGTTCGTAGAAATAAACATCGCATGATTCCACGAGCGCCTTATGCAATCCTACCTTGCCATGTCCCTGATGTTTCCAGCATCTATATGTCTGGTTGGAAACATCAAGCTCTCCCTTGCATTCGAATGTGGTTTCCGGCCGGATAATCCCCTCAGCCAGGCCGGCCAATGCTGTTACTATTTTAAACGTGCTGCCCGGCGCGTAAAGGCCTCGCAAGGACCTGTTCTCAAGGGGATGAAGGGGATCGGAATTCAGACTCTTCCAGTTCCGTTCGGTGATCGATGTGCTAAACAGGTTGGGGTCAAAGCCGGGTTTGCTGACCAGAGCCAGAATTCTTCCCGTGTCCGGTTCCAAAGCCACCACTGAACCCGCCCGTTCAAAGAAAATCTCCTCAATATACTTCTGTAAACCGATATCGATAGTGAGAATAATGTCCGATCCTCTGCGTGGAGCGATTTTATTGGATGAACCCAGTTGACGGCCCTTTGCATCAATTTCTATCTGGTTCCAACCTTCCTCGCCCTTGAGGTAACTCTCGTATTCGCGCTCAATACCGGTCTTTCCGACGAGGTCCCCAGGCTTGTAAACAAACCTTTCCGACTTGACCAACTCATCCACGGAAATCTCCCCCATTGCGCCAAGGACATGACAAAGGGATTCTCCGTAAGGATACTCCCGAAGAGGCCTAATCTCGATAAGCGCTCCCTTGGTGTCTCCAAGCCTGGATTTCAACAGCGAAACTTCCTCCAGGCTCAGATTCTTTTTTATTTGAAACACTCTATACTTGGGGCTATTGGCTGCGCTGGACAAAAGGGCCCTCATTTTCTCCGGAGTAAATCCCAGGATTGGAGAGGCGACATCAATAATCATGTCACGGTCCTTCAATTCGCCCGGGATTATGGAAAATGAGAAGTTTGGCTGGTTCTGGGCCAGCACATGTCCGTTGCGGTCTATTATGGAGCCTCTGGAGGGAGGAAGTCGTATCAACCTTGTCCTGTTGCTGTAGGACATTTCGCTGAAGTACTCGCTCTCCATAAGTTGGAGTCGCCACAACTTGGACAGCAGTATTCCAAAAGAAAAGACTATCAACAATCCCGCTATGATGACCTGCAAACGGCAACTGTTCAAATTGTCGTAGGATCTGACATATTCCGACATTTACATGGCTCCTACGACTTTGGAGTATTCTTTCCAGATAATGTTCATAGCTTTGAGAGTAAACCATGAAAAAGTGGCTGTGGACAAAGATTTGGCAATAATCCAGTAAACATTGTAGAGAGCGAAGTCAACATCCGTCGTAAACGCCCTGAAAACGAGCATGACCGTAAAGATCATGCAGGACGCCAGGAAGATAGAAATATAGTTACGCGCAACACCGGTTACCTCAAAATAAGAATCCAGGTAGCCGAACACGATGTAAGTCAGCAGATAAATCAATCCGGACAAACCAAGTGGCGAGCCTGTCATGATATCCAGGCACAAACCTAAAATAAAACTGAAGCTGACACCAACCGGAAATGTGGTGTGACTACTGGACCATGCCAGCACAATCAGTGTCAGGTCAGGTCTGAGTTCTGTGGGAACCAATTGAAAGATGACGCTGGACTGGATCGCAAAGGCCACTGTCCCTGTCACCACCAGAAAGAGAATCTGATTCATTTGACCCCTTCGAGAAATGGTTCAACATAGAACCCGACCTGTTTGAGCAAAATGACCAAAACCTCCTCAAGTTCGTCAAGATCGGCTGTGGGTTGTATCTGGGCCTCCAGAAACAGCCCTTGCGGACCAGGTTGAGCTGATTCTATTACCCCAATAGAAAGTCCTTTAGGGAAAATCCCGTCCAAACCCGATGTAATGATCTTGTCACCGCTTCGCACTGAGGCCTTGCGACTTAGATATTTCATTATGCATGCGTTTTTGCCGTTGCCTATTACTACGCCACGGTCCCTGGTCCTCTCAACCCTGGCGTCTATAGACACCATAGGATCAGTAAGTAAGGCCACCTGCGCCATATTCGCCGATGTTCTGACCACTTTGCCCACAATTCCGTCAGCAACGACTACGGGCATGTTCGATAGTATGCCATCTTCCCTGCCACGGTTGATAAAAACATTCCGGTAAACTCCTGATGCGTCTAAACCGATGACCTGGGCCACAAGAGACGGGTATTCCAGGGACGATTTGAGTCCCATGAATTTTCTCAGCCTCTGGTTTTCAGCGGCCCTCTCCAGCAAACCTGCGTTTTCCATTCTCAGCCGCGCGTTTTCACGTTTTAAATCGTCATTTTCGCTCTTGACCGAAACCAGCATGACGTAGGAATCAAATACTGCTCCAAATTGCTTCTTGACGAAAAATACGGTGCTATAAAAGGGTTTGACTAAAAAACTCAGGGCCTCCGAAAGAAAACCGGTGTGTACCTTGGAACCTGATGAGAACAGTATTATTAGAGCCAAACTTATCAGGAGGAGAGCTATACCGATTTCTTTAACTGACTTTGGCATTATGATTTGATGATTAAGTGATGAGCTGCCGGGCAGAAATTAGCTGAACCTACCTGGCCGAAAAAGATGATTATTGCGCCCACAGTCCCGGAACAATTATCCATATGCATCTCAATTTTTAGGCCCTCATCAGGACGTCCTTGTAAATACTGAAGTTTTCGAAGACTATTCCAGAGCCACGGACCACGGTGGACAGCGGGTCATCAGCTATATTTACCGGTAACCCGGTTTCCCTCCTAATGACTTCATCCAGATTTTTCAGCAAAGCTCCACCACCTGTGAGCACTATGCCCCTGTCCACTATATCCGAGGCCAGTTCCGGCGGGGTTTGCTCAAGGGCGGTCTTAACCGTTTCCAGTATGGCTCTGACCGGTCCGGATATTGCTTCGGTAACCTCACCGGAGCCAAGCGCTATAACCTTGGGAACTCCCTCTATCAGGTCCCGACCTTTCACTTCTATTATGGTTTCCTCTTTCTCCGGACATGCGCTTGCAATGAGCATTTTTACCATCTCAGCGGTTCTCTCGCCGATCAGGAGGCTGTGCCTTTGCTTGACATACCGTATGATGTCGCTGTCGATAGTGTCCCCTGCAATCCGAAGTGACTTTGCGTAGACAATATCGGACATGGATATTACGGCAACCTCGGTGGTGCCTCCCCCGATGTCCACTATCATGTTGCTGGCTGGCTCGGTTATGGGAAGATTCGCCCCGATAGCCGCCGCCAGTGGCTCCTCTATAAGGAAGACATCCCTGGCCCCTGCGCTTTGAGAGGCCTCCCTGACGGCTCTCATTTCAACCTGGGTCACGCCGGCAGGGACACAAACAACTATGCGAGGTTTCACAAGAAAACGTCTCTTGTGAATTTTGAAAATGAAGTGTTTCAGCATGGCTTCCGTGACTTCAAAATCTGCAATGACCCCGTCCTTCATGGGGCGAATTGCCTTAATGTTGTCCGGAGTCCTGCCTAGCATTTTTTTTGCGTCAGTTCCTACAGCGACGATTCTGGGCCCACGTCTCAGGTCCATTTTTATGGCGACAACAGAGGGTTCGGATAGAATCACGCCCTGACCACGCACATACACCAGTGTGTTGGCAGTGCCCAAATCAATCGCCATGTCGTTTGAGAAGACACCTGAGAGCCAGTTTGACAACTTCTGTCTCCAATCGTAGGACAAATATCAGATTTATTTCTTCAATGATCTATCAGAAGTTTTTACCATGAGCAAGACCACATGGTTTTCGGTGTACGAAACAGAGCGTTAAATTTATATGTAGTGTATTCTTTAGCTTTGATTGACAATCCTGTGCGCTGAAAGTATTATCGCTCAGCCATAAAAAGTTAGGAGGAACTTCCTTTGCTCGACCTGATGAGGCGTCACGCCAGTTCTTGGATCATTAAAATAGCGCTTTTCGGAATCATAGTGGTCTTCGTCTTCTTTTTTGGGTGGGGCGGTTCTGGTGATGTCGATAAGAACTTCGCCGCAAAAGTGAACGGCGCCGTAATTACTTACGATCAGTTCTACGTCCTGTATGAAAACCAGGTAGAACTCATGAGGTCCCGTTTCAGAGGTTCGATGCCACCGGATTTCATTGAAAAGATGAATCTGAAGAAAGTTGTTCTCGAAGGGATGGTCGATCAGTTGGTTCTCATACAGGAGGCCAATAAACTCGGACTCACTGTCACGGACGAGGACCTCATATACAGCATTAGGAATACTCCGGAATTTCAGAACAACGGAGTTTTTGACCCAAACATTTACAAGGCGTACCTGAGCGCTGTGAAAATGACCCCCTCCGGTTTTGAACAGAACAGGAGGCTGGAACTTCTGGAGAATCAGGTAGCGAGAATTATCGTCGATTCGGTCAAAACAGACTCCAAAGAACTTGAAACTTTGTGGCATTTCCAGAACGACAAGCTCGCTCTTTCAACTCTTCTGGTCAAACCCAAGGATTTAAAGTCATCCAAAGATATTGACCAAAAAGAATTGGAGGCGTTTTTCAAAAGCCGTTTATCAAAGTACGAAATTCCTCCCTCGATCAAGATACAATACGTGGCTTTTTCATGGCGGGATTTAGCCAAAAACATGGCGGTCACGGATGAAGAAGCCCTTTCATATTTTAATTCCAATCCCAAAGAATTTATCATCCCTGAGAAGCGCCATGTGAGACATATTCTCCTTAAGGCTCCCAAGGAAATGGATCCCAAGGATCGTGAAGAAATCAGGAACAAGGCGGAATCAATCAGGACCAGGATAGTCAACGGCGAGGATTTCGCTTCGATAGCCAAGTCTGAGTCTCAGGATGAAGGATCACAGTCCAACGGGGGAGACCTCGGATTCCTTAGCCCCGGCTCAATGAGTTCGGCCTTTGATCAGGTTGTCTTCAAGATCAAGCCCGGCGAGATATCCAATCCGGTTCGCACAGATCAGGGTTATCATGTAATCCGGGTAGAAGAAGTCACCGAAGAGTCTCAAAAATCCTTTGAAGATTCAAAACAGCAAATCGTTGACAAACTACTCGAAGAACGTGCCAGAAAACAAATTATCGGAGATGCCGACAATTTTTACGAAGCGGTTTACAGATCCGAAAACCTTGCGGATAACGCAAAAAAAATGGGCTTGGAGGTCCAGGTAGCGGACAATGTTCTCAAAGAGTCAGGATTGCCGTTTGCAGGTAATGACCTGAAAGTATCTGAAGAAGTTTTTCAGATGAAATCCGGGGATATATCAAGGTTATTCCGAATTGGTGACGATTACGCAGTCGTGCAGGTGCTTGAAAAGAAGAAGGAAAGAATCCCGGACCTTGACGAGGTCAGGAACCTGGTTGAAAACGACTTCATCAAGGAGCAGGCCTTGTTGTCGGCAGCCAAAAAGGCCGAGTCCATTATAGAAGCCCTGTTGAAATCACCTGCCGATTTTGAGTCAATTGCAAAACAGAACAATCTTGAATGGACCGATCTTGATCCTCTATCAAGGACATCGGGTTTTGTCCCAAGCCTGGGAAAGTCTCCGGCTGTTTCAGAAATGTTGTCGAGTCTGTCCATGTCCGCGCCCATCTTTCCCCAGCCAATACTCCTGGCTGACGGGGCTGCGGTGGTGCGTCTGACAAGAGTTGACAGAGCATCTGATGAGTTGTTCGCCAAAGAATCCTCAGCCTTCGGGGCATGGGTCTCGGAAGTGAGAAAGACCGAGTTGCTGAAAGGATGGATCAGGGCGCTCAAGGATAAGTCATCGATCGAGATGAACCAGAAACTCATGTAACCGGAAACTTTACGTAAATTCGGGACTGTCGGAGCCGTTTACGGGTTATCGCCCAAAGGATCGGAATCAAGGCCGGACGGACAGCAAATAATCGGTGATTTTTTAGCAAAAGCAATCCGTTGGAGCTTGACAACATACGGGTTAGTTGCTAGTGTTAAGGCAATGCGGGTATAGCTCAGTTGGTAGAGTGCAAGCTTCCCAAGCTTGATGTCGCGGGTTCGAGCCCCGTTGCCCGCTCCAGTGAGTGGTTAAAACCACCCGGGTCTTATCCCGGGTTTTTTATTGTGGCACATAACTTATACAGGAACTCTAAGTCCAAACTTTAACCTACTTTTATCACAAGGCTTTATGGATCGACCACTTATCGAAAAATTATGGACCATATTGGAACCTGCCCTCGAAGCTGACGGCATCGAACTGGTCGAGATAGAATTCAAATTTGAACTCGGAAAATGGGTGCTGAGACTGTTTATTGACAGCCCATCCGGAGTCACCCTTGATGACTGCGTGATGGTTAGCAGGCAAATTAGCGCTCTTCTGGACGTCGAGGACCCAATAGGGCAGTCATATACCCTTGAGGTTTCTTCCCCTGGAATCAATCGGGTTTTGCGTAAACCGGCCGACTTCGAGAGATATGCCGGCAGTCCTGTCAGGATAAAGACTATTGCCAAGATTGATGGAAGAAGGAATTTTATCGGTTTGCTTAAAGGCTTTAGGAACTCCAACATTGTAGTCGAACTTGACAGCGGTGAGGTTGAAATATCTCCTCAGGTGATTGAAAAAGCTCGTCTCGATCTAAACCCGGAAATGTTGTTTCGGAATGACTTAAAAAGAGGAACCGTGCAAACGGGAGAATGACGATGGGAAATTTGGACCGTATGATAGATCAGGTCGCCAAAGAAAAAGGCATAGAGCGGGACACGCTTGTCGAAGCTTTGGAGGCTGCGCTGGTATCGGCCGCAAGGAAAAAATTCGGCCCGAAAGTGGAACTGGAAGCCCAGTACAGCACCACTACGGGCGAAATTGAGGTTTTCCTTTTCAAGGACGTGGTAGAGAATGTGGAAGACCCAATGGTCCAAATTGATTTGGATACAGCCCGCAGGGAATTAGACCAGGAGGCGGAAATTGGTGACCAGCTCGGTGTAAAGATGGACACTGAGACTTTTGGCAGGATAGCGGCCCAAACGGCCAAACAGGTCATCATACAGAAGGTCAAGGACGCCGAGCGAGAAAACATTTACGCGGAATACAAGGATCGCAAGAACGATATAGTGACTGGAGTGGTGCAGCGTTTTGAAAAGCGCAACACGGTGGTGAACCTCGGGAAGGCCGAGGCCATTTTGCCCGCCACAGAACAGATACCTCGTGAAACCTACCGTGCGGGCGAACGTTTGCGAGCCCTGGTCACAGATGTCAAGAGAACCCAGAAGGATCCTCAGATCATTCTTTCCAGGTCTGCGCCGTCATTCCTCATTAAACTCTTCGAACAAGAGGTTCCTGAAATTGCCGAAGGAATCGTCAAAATAATGTGCGCGGCGCGTGAACCGGGTCAGCGTGCAAAAATCGGAGTTCGCTCATCCGACGCCGATGTTGATCCTGTCGGCGCATGTGTCGGCATGAAGGGATCCAGGGTCCAGGCGGTGGTTCAGGAACTCCGTGGTGAAAAGATTGATATCATACCGTGGAATGATGATCCTGCCAGATTCGTGTGTAACGCTCTGGCGCCCGCAGAAATTTCCAAAGTCATCATCGACTCGGAAATTGGGGCCATGGAAGTTATCGTCGCTGACGACCAGCTTTCTTTAGCCATCGGCAAAAGGGGTCAGAACGTCCGACTGGCCGCCAGGCTAACAGGCTGGAAAATTGATGTCAGAAGCGAATCCAAGGACGAAAAGGTAACGGGAGAGTCTTTCGAGCGATTGCTGGCGATTGATGGCATGGATGAAGAGACTGCAAGCATTCTTTTTGACAATGGCTATCGTAGTCCGGAAGATATTGCGAGAGCGACACTGGCAGAGTTGACCAGTTTCATGGGCATAACAAATGAAAAGGGACTGGCTTTGCAGCATGGGGCCTTGAGGTATCTAGCCAATCCCGTGACGGACGACGACGAAGAGGAAGAAGAAGATCAAGAGGAAGACGCTCTGTCGGCTGAACAGGAAGAAACCGACTTGGAGGAATCGTCTGAAGACGCAGACGAATCACAGGATGATCAGGAAGAAACCGGCGATGGTTTGTGGGATGCTGGAGTTTCCGCTCTTGCCATGAAACGTTCCAGCGATGATGAAGGCGATGACAAATAGGGGACACGTTCCTCTCAGGACTTGTATCAGTTGTCGCAAGAAGTTGCCTGTGGGTAGCCTGCTCAGATTTAAACTGTTGAGTGGCAAGCTGACCGTGGTCTCTCAAGGACATTTTGTTCAAGGTCGAGGCTGCTATGTATGCCCCTCGGAGGCGTGTTTGAAAAAAGCTGCACGCAAAAACTTATACTCAAGGGCTCTGAAAAGTGCAGTTTCGGCTCATGACGCCGGAATTGATTTCTCCAAAGAGGGCTAGAAAAAGAGGTATTCGGATGACCGTGCTTACCGTTGATGACCTAGCGAGAGATTTAAAGGTCAAAAACGAGGATTTATTAAAAGAACTCGTCACCATGGGGTTCTCTGTTGATGGACCTGACAGCCCTCTCGAGATAGATGATCCTTCGGCTCTCCGGGCCCATTTGATCACCGCAATACCTAAGAGGGAAGTCGTAGAGCAAAGGATAAGACCTACCGTTATTCGGCGTAGGGCCAAAACGCCTCCCCACTCCGAAACCGGTGAGGTTTTTGCGGAATCTGT
>CAZVOU010000345.1:0-8857 GCA_964628605.1 uncultured Syntrophaceae bacterium | reverse complement strand
ACAGGCATAGGTCTGGCGATAGTCAAAAAATCATGTAACTTGATGGATGGTCATGTATGGGTTGAATCAGACGAAGGACACGGGAGCCGTTTTTTTATCAAACTGGCACATGCAAGCGCCCCCTGATCAGATGGAGCAAGTAAATGTCAAAACCAGCCCACATCCTATTGGTTGAGGACAACCGCTTCGACATAGAACTTACGTTAGACGCGTTTCGAGAGAGCCGTCTGTTAAACACCATTCAGGTGGCAAGAAACGGCCAGGAAGCCCTGGACTACATTTTTGGTAATGGCCAATACGCCGACCGTGAGGCTTACCCCATGCCTGATTTGATTCTGCTTGACCTAAACCTGCCTGGAATCGACGGCCATGAGGTCCTACGCCGGATTAAAATGACGCCTGGTCTCAAAAGATTGCCGGTAATCATTTTGACTTCATCTGAGGAAGAGACTGACCGGGCGCTAAGTTATGAATCCGGAGCGAACAGTTATCTCAGAAAACCGGTTTCTTTCGAAGGATTCCTCAAGGTGATCGATAGAGTTGGGGAATATTGGCTTACACTTAACATTGGTCCTCCTAAGGGTGTGGATGAAGGCGCTGAAACAAATCAGGGCAATTGATGTCATCCCCAATAGTTGAGGTCACCCGTGGAGACTCACATGACTGATCCAATCCATGTACTGTACGTTGATGACTCGCCACTCGATCGCCAGTTGGTTAGAGACACGCTGGAGAGAGAAAACACTCGCTTTGTTCTGACGGAAGCGGATTCCAGAGAAGAATTTGAACAAAGGCTGAATGAAGGCGGTTATGACGTAGTCCTTAGTGATTTCAATATATTGGGATACGAGGGATTGCAGGTGATAGAGGCTGTCAGGGCTAAGACTCCGGATATTCCTGTGGTGTTGTTCACTGGAACAGGCTCAGAGGAAATCGCAGTAGAGGCCATGAAAAAAGGCGCTTCGGATTACGTAATAAAAAGCGCGTCCCACGTCAAGCGTCTGCCCCTGACAATTGAGGCGGTCCTAAAGAACAAAAGACTTGAAATACAACACGCTCGTGATCAACGCCGACTCAAGGAAAGTGAAGAAATATTTCGTTCGCTCTTCGAAAACAGTCTCGACGCCATTCTTCTCACGGCGCCTGACGGTAGAATTTTCAAGGCCAATCCCCATGCATGCAAAATGCTCGGTTACACTGAGCAGGAAATCGTAGAGTCCGGTAGGGATGGAGTTGTCGATACCACGGACCCCAGACTCTCAAGGCTCCTGGAGGAGAGAAGGCGGACAGGAAAGGCTATTGGCGAACTTTGCTTCCGGCGAAAAGACGGGTCCATATTCTTGGCCGAGATAGCAAGTTCAGTGTTCCTAAATGCAAGTGGAGAGCAGAGGACCAACCTGAACATCAGGGACATTTCAAAGATTCGGGCCCTTGAACAGGAACGCGACAAACTGTTCGAACTCTTGATCGATATGTTGTGTATAGTCAGCTTTCAAGGATATTTTAAACAGGTAAACCCGGCTTGGACTAAAACGCTCGGATGGTCTCCGGAAGAATTGCTCGACAAACAGTGGACAGACCTGGTCCATCCGGAAGACCTGGAATCCACCGAGGAAGCAAAATGCTTACTTAGAGAAGGCAAAGCTGTTTGTGATTTTGAGAATCGGTACCTTTGCAAGAATGGCTCATACAAGTGGATATCGTGGAATTCGATTTCGGTCCCTCATGACAACTCTATCTTCGCCGTGGGACGAGATGTAACAGAACAGAAGGACTGGGAAACCAAACTGTTACGATCGGAACAGAAGTATCGAACAATTTTTGAACACGCCCCTCTGGGCATTTATCATTTTGATGAGAACGGCTTCATTACTACGTGTAATGAAGTGTTTGTATCGATCATCGGCTCTTCAAAAGAACAGCTCATAGGGCTAAATACCATTACAGGCATCAAGAACGCTGAGGTCATAGAATCCGTCAAGAAGGCTTTGTCTTCTGGATTTGGGATATATGAAGGAGATTACGCCTCTGTCACCGCCGAAAAGGTTACTCCCGTAAAGGTCTACTTCCGGGGCCTTCGTGGAACGGATGGCCTAGTTTCCGGAGGAATGGCGATAGTCGAGGATCTCACCGAACGCAAGCGGTCTGAAGATGCGTTAACACAGTCAGAAGCCAAATACAGGCTTGTTGTTGAAAATGCAAGTGACGGAATCATGGTAGCCCAGGACGATCTCATACGTTTCGCTAACTCAAGGGCTGCAGAAATGGTGGGATATGAAAAGAAGAATCTCATTGGAAAAATTTTTGCTGAATTTGTAGACCCACTGGACAGAGACATCGTAGCGGATAGACATCGGCGACGTCTTTTGGGGGAGGAAATAACCACACGTTATTCCATCAGGTTGCTGAGGCAAAATGGAAAAGCGCGTTGGCACGAGATTGCGACAGGCCTTATTGATTGGGACGGCGAACCGGCAGTATTGGTGATGATCACTGATGTGCACGACCGCAGGAGAGAGGAAGAGGCCAGACTCAGGCTGTCCACTGCTGTTGAACAGGCCGCAGAAGCCGTTGTCATTACCGACTCAAAGGGAAAAGTCCAGTACGTGAATCCGGCGTTTGAATCGATAACCGGCTACTCTGGGGCCGAGGCCGTAGGAGCCACTGCTCAGTTATGGGAAGCCCCGGAATCAGGACCGGGTGGACTTTACGCCAGGATCAGGACAATTACTGGGGGAAAAGTCTGGAAAGGTCGAATAGATGGAAAGAAGAAAGATGGCAGGTTGTTCATTGAAGAAGCCACTATCTCTCCAGTTCTCGGCCCAAATGGAAAAATAGTAAATTATGTTGGGGTTACCAGAGATGTGACGGGTGAAATTCTATTACAAAAGCAACTCGTTCAGGCTCAAAAAATGGAATCGATCGGCACTCTGGCGGGAGGAATAGCCCACGATTTCAACAACTTGTTGCAGGTTATCCTGGGATATAGTGAAATCCTCCTCATGGAGAAGGAGGCAGGCAAAAAGGATTTCCAGGAACTCAACGCCATAAACCATGCGGCAAAAAGAGGAGCGGAACTGGTTCGACAGATTCTCACATTCAGCCGAAAAATGGAGACAAACCTTCGGCCCATCAACCTCAACCAACAATTAAAAGAAGCACAGAAACTTCTCCGACGAACCATCCCTCGCATGATAAACATTGAGATGGCACTCAGTGAGGACCTGGGATCAGTCCATGCGGATCCCGGGCAAATAGAGCAGGCATTGCTGAACCTGGCCGTCAACGCCAGGGACGCTATGCCGGACGGGGGCAAACTTACCATCACAACCCAAAAAGCCATTCTTGACGAGGAATATTGCCAGACTCAGGTTGATATCAAGCCGGGTGAATATGTGGTCCTTCAAGTCTCCGATACTGGTCATGGGATGGAGAAGGACGTGGTCGAACACATATTCGAACCATTTTACACTACTAAACAGTCAGGTGAAGGAACCGGACTGGGATTAGCCATGGTTTACGGAATAGTCAAGGGTCACGGCGGCCACATCACATGTTACACCGAACCCGGTTTGGGGACCACTTTCAGCATCTACCTTCCCATCATTCTGCCAGAACCTGCGCCTGAAATTGATGACACCTGCGCCTTGCCGCCTGCAGGCTGCGAAACATTGCTTCTAGTTGACGATGATAAACAGATTAGGGACTTCGGGGAGAGAGTTATAACGCTTAGCGGCTACATTGTGCTAACTGCCGCCAATGGCCGAGAAGCGCTTGAAGTCTACGCAAAATCCAGGAATGAAATCTCGCTGCTTATTCTGGACCTCAACATGCCACTCATGGGAGGCAAAGAGTGTCTCCAGGAACTGCTGAAGATAGACCCTGATGTGAGGGCTATTATCGCCAGTGGCTTCTATGTCGATGGACCTACCAAACAAATCATCGAGGCTGGAGCCAAAGGTTTCGTCCAGAAACCGTTTGACAGCAAACAGCTTCTGGAAACGGTCAGAAAGGCTCTCGACGAGTGTTGAATTTGCAGATGTAGTGCGTTGAGCCTGATATCTTCACCTATTTTGGGCTATTTCATCCAATGTTTCCTGGAACTCCCTGACATTGATAGGTTTGGCCAAATATCCATCCATGCCGGCGTCCAGACATTTTTCCCGGTCGCCTTTCATCGCGTATGCCGTCATGGCCAGAATCGGAATGTGGCAATTAGTTGACTTTTCCTTGTCACGAATGATTCTGGTGGCTTCAAATCCGTCGAGGTTGGGCATCTGAACATCCATCAGTATCACGTCAAAATTCCCTGATTCCCAGAGAGATAGAGCTTCCTTTCCGTCAACTGCCACACTCACAGAGTGTCCCATTTTTTTCAGGATGGTCGCAGCCAGTTTCTGGTTGACTAAATTGTCTTCGGCCAGAAGGATATTAAGGCTTTTGGGACCTGATTTTATTGTTTGCGGCGTAGTTGTCCCCACGATAGTTCCTTCGTCGCAGGGTCGTCCAAAACAGGCAAGCATAGCTTTGCGCAAATCCTGAGATTTTACCGGTTTTGTCAAACAGTTGTGAATACCGAGATCTGCCCAACTGGCGGCAGGTATTCTGTCTCCGGCCGAGGTCAGGAGAATTGTGGCCAGATCAACGAACCGTCGATCTTTTTTTACCTTAGCCACAAATTCCAATCCGTCCATACGAGGCATCATGTAATCAACCAGAAGTATTGAAATTGGTTTGCCAGAAGTGTATGCGCTGTCCAGTTCTTCCAGACCTCTCAATCCGCTGCCGACACACAACGGCTCCATCGACCAATGCTGAAGTATTAACTCAAGTATACGCCTGTTTGTCTCGTTGTCGTCAACGACCAGGATTCTCATTCCAGTCATAGGGAAATCATCCTCAGATGGTTCACACTCTGCAAGGCTGCCAGTTCCCTGTCCCAGTTTGACAATAAAGTTGAAGTCGCTGCCAATGCCGACTTCACTTTCTACCCAAATCCGTCCTTGCATCATCTCTACAAGTTTGTAAACAATCGCAAGTCCTAAGCCCGTGCCGCCATATTCCCTGGTTGTAGATGCGTCCACCTGTTCGAAGGGCTTGAATATATTGTTCAGCTTTTCTGAAGGAATTCCGATCCCTGAATCATGCACGCTGAAACGTAAACTGATTACGTCTTCTGTGCGCGATTCGAGGACTACGTTCACTATTATTTCTCCGTTGGAAGTAAATTTTATTGAATTTCCCAAAAGGTTAATCAGAATCTGTCTTAGTCGCCCCTTATCCCCCCGCACATTATCCGGCGCCTCCGGGGGAACATAATAGGCAAATTCCAGCCCCTTCTTGTGAGCCTGATAGGCCATGGTAGTCATGGTCTCTGCCATGAAATCCCTGAGTCCAAAATCAGTCTCGCTGAGTTCTAGCTTTCCTGCTTCCATCTTTGAAAAATCAAGGATGTCATTAATAATGGTCAACAGGGAATCGGCGGATGTCTTGACGGATTCCAGATATTCTCTTTGCTCCGGATCAAGGTCAGTAGTCAGCGCAAGTTCCGTCATTCCTATCACACCGTTCATAGGCGTGCGAATTTCATGACTCATGTTGGCTAGGAACTCGCTTTTGGCCATGTTTGCCACTTGCGCTTCCACTGCCAACTTGGTGGCCAGTTCAAAACTTTCCTGCAGTTTCCTGTTGCTTTCTTCCGTTTCTTCACGGGCCCTGTTGATAGTTTGCTCGGCTAGTTTCCGTTCTGTCATGTCCAGCATGACACCCACAACGCCGGCTACACTTCCCTGTGCATCCTTGTAGGCTGCCTTGTTGAAAATGAAATACCGCAACTGGCCGTCCGACAATTTTATTTCTGACTCATACCGCCGGGCGCCCCCCTGAGCAACAAGCTCCAAATCTTTGTCGTGATAGATGATAGCGTGCTCTTCGGATATTTTGTCCAATATTTCATGGATTCTGCGTCCTATTATTCTATTTTTGGACTGTCCGATGACCTCTTCGGAGAAGGCTCGATTACATCCCCTGTAAACGCCTTCTCTGTCTACATAAAAAATCGGACTCGGAATCGTATCGATCAATGTGGAGAGAAACTCCAAATTGTTCTGGAGAGACCTCTGATACCTGGCCCTCTCTTCCATTTCCAATTCCAGAGCCTGCCTCCGGGTAATGAGACTATGCTGAATTCTTCCTATGAAAAAATAGAAGAACACCGTTAAACACACGCCCAAAGCAAGTCCCAGGCCTATCACCGAGGCCGTAAGAAACCTCAGAGCGTTCTCAACTTCTGTCACATCCTTGAAAGCCAGAATTCGGCCTACATGCCTGTTTGCAGCATCAAGCAAAGGTAGTGTAACAACTCGATAATAAACGCCTTTGAGATTCACAGACAGCGCTTGTGTTCCAAGGCCCTCACCCGAGGCAAGCAACTGGTTTACAAATACGTCGAGACCTTTTGAACCGACGTTTTCAACGATGACATAATCGCCAATGTCATCCCAGCGGGCATCGTGCCCCGAAATCAGCAGGCCCTTTTCCCATCCATCCCGCTGTACAAATTTCTTGGAGATTGCTATTATGATGTCTACGTCAAGAGCACGAGCCACATGCTCGGTCAGATGATCAATTTCCTCACCCAGTTCCAGGTAGCCGATCAATATCCCATCGACAACCCAAGGCCTGACGACCCTCAAGGCGAAGGTTCCATAGGGTCCCAATTCGATTCCGGCTGCAGTCTGTCCAGAATACTGGGCCTGTTTGAAAGTGACACGGTCAATTACGTCACCAAAACTCTCAGGTTTGTGAACCCTCAATTCACAGACACCTTGAGGATTCATGAAATAGAAATGGGTTACACGGTATTTGGACTTTAAATTTTCGAAGATTGGTCTGACGTGCCTGAGAAGCCCCTCTCTGTCTCCTTTTTCCCAATTACCGATCAAGGTCCTGTCTTGTTGCAGGAAATCAATCATGCTTGACAAAAGTAGGATGTCGTTGGAAACCGATTGCGAGAACAACAGTCCCAGAGATTCCGTTCGTTGTTTTGCCTGGATGTCATTCACCCTGGTTTGAAACAGGTACATACCCAAAGCAAAAGCCAAAAGCAGCAACACAAAAGAGATGATTATCGGTGTGAGGATTCGTGACCTGATTTTGTCATTCGAGTCAGTCATTGTCCGAGCCTTGAGCCGAGTGGAGGCATGCTTGTTATTTTTCCCCATAATGACAGAAAAATCGACGTTAGTCCTAGAAAAAATGTCTGAGATTTCCGTAACCGGCTCTACTGTTTTATGGAAACCCGGAGTTCGGTTCAAAATTAGTTGGTCTCAGGGTGTTTCATGTAAAACCAACTTGATGTTATCGATCAGAGTCAATAATATAAGGGAAAGGATCGTCAGGAAGACACTATAAGAGGTTGAGTCATTATGAAAAAGATTGCTACTATTGTCGGGTCAGTTATTCTTGTTTTGTTGATTGCATTTGGGTGGTGGATTTTCAGCCGCCCTGACAGGGGAACCACCGGATCAGTAAGCACAAATTTTCGGTGGCTTGGCCCAAATGACAAGATAGTGATAGACAGCTTCGAAGATCCCAAGGTTCAGGGTGTCATATGCTACATAGCCAGGGCTCAGACAGGCGGGGTCAAGGGAGAACTCGGAGTGGCCGAGGACACCAGTGACGCCAGCATAGCGTGCCGTCAGGTCGGCCCGATTAAAATCATCGGTGAATTAAAAGATGGCGAGACAGTTTTCGGAGAGCATCGCAGTCTGTTGTTCAAGAAGCTTCATGTAGTGCGGTTTTTAGACCCCAAGCGAAATGTTCTGGTTTATGTGGCATATAGCGACCGAGTCATGGAGGGTAGTCCTAAGAACAGCATCAGCGCCGTGCCGATCATGGAGTGGCCAGGATTGAAGAATTAATCGATCTTAAGGAATTGTAATAAATTCTACTCGTCGAAGCGCTGTAACTGACGGAGCCGGCCTGTTTCTACATGGCTTCACCCAGCAAAACGAAAGCAGCCCAGAAAAAAGGGTGTTCAAAACCTTGACTCCTGACCTCTTTGCGGGCGATGTCTAGACAGGTCAACTTGTCCTTTCCTTCTTTCAGGTTCTTGAAGAATATTTCTATAAGAGTCACCGAAGATTTTTCCGCTACAGACCATAAACTCATCAACACGGATCTTGCTCCTATATACTGGAAGGCCCTTCCCATGCTCATGACTCCTTCTCCCGTCTGATTCTTTCCCAGCCCTGTTTGACATGCGGTTAGAGCCACGATCGAGAGATCTGCTTTCAATGTCATCACGTCGGTCATCGTCAAAAAGCCGTTAGCCCCCTGAGGCAGCATAGATAGAGCGAGAAACGGTTCAGATATTCCAGGGATTCTATCGTTAAAAAGGCCGTGCGTTGCAAAAATTATTTTGTCATATTGAGACATTTTCCGGGCCGAATTTTCGAGAAAGACTTTTTTACTGGCCTCAAATCCTGTGAACGAGTCCGTCAGTCCCGGATACAAACGACTCAAGTTTTGAGCAAGCGCTCCCGTTTGCGGCAGTCGATCAAATTTTATGTATCCACCAGCGAAGTCCTCTATGGCTGCCATTAGTCTCCCCTGAACTTCGTTGTCCAACCCGGCGAGACGCTGATCTTCAACTTTTTGGGCCCGTTGGTCCGTCAGCTGAAAGACAGGGTCTGCTATAACGAGAAGCCTGTTTCCAGTCTTGTCTGAGATGTGGGTTTTTTGTCTGGAAATGCTCAGAGAGGTCAACGATTGTTGATAGCTGATCGGATAGTCGTCAGCCAGATACGTGACGCCGTACGGGAAATAGCCTCCAATGCCCTTACGCCATTCGGCA
>CAZVOU010000344.1:0-1519 GCA_964628605.1 uncultured Syntrophaceae bacterium | reverse complement strand
GAAATTGTCGATACGGCATGGCGGACAGGCGCCAAAGTGGCGGGACCGATTCCCTTGCCAACCAGAATTCATAAATATTGCGTCCTTAGGTCGCCTCATATTGACAAAAAGTCACGCGAGCAGTTTGAAATCAGAGTTCACAAAAGACTCCTGGACATCCTTGAGCCGACTCAGCAGACGTTGGACGCTTTGATGAAACTCGATCTGTCTCCTGGAGTGGATGTTGAGATTAAGGCCTAGCGCCTTGCAATTGCTGGTTTTTTAGGAGCCCCAAAATGGTTCGTGGTTTAATAGGTAAGAAACTTGGAATGCTGCAGACTTTCGACGAGGAAGGCAAGGCCGTCGGCATCACTGTAGTTCAGGCCGGTCCCTGCACAGTTGTCCAGAAGAAGGCTCAGGCCTCTGTTCAGTTGGGATTCGGGACTGTGAAGGAAAGCCGCTTATCAAAGCCTATTCTTGGTCAATTCAAGAAAGCGGGTGTTGATGCTTGCGCCATTTTAAAAGAATTTCCTGCTGATGATCTTGAGGACATTCAGGTCGGGCAAAAAATCACTGCAGACATCTTTTCCCAAGGAGATTTCGTTAAAGTGGTCGGCGTTAGTAAGGGTAAGGGATTCGCCGGTGTTATTAAAAAGTGGAATTTTGGCGGCGGACGCGAAACCCATGGCTCAAGATCACATCGAATTCCAGGGTCCATCGGGCAGTGCGCCTGGCCGTCCCGCGTTTTTAAGGGTAGAAAAATGCCCGGTCGCATGGGTGGCGATAGCGTGACCTGCCCTAGCGTCCAGGTCGTTCAGGTTAGGCCCGAGGAGAACCTTTTGCTTCTCAGGGGACCTATCCCTGGCTCACGCGGATCGATCGTTATTATAAGGAAGAAATAATGGCCTCCGTAGATGTATTCAACCAGAATGGCGAAAAAATCGAGTCCATTGAACTGGACGACTCTATTTTTAACGCCGAGATCAAGGAAGATCTTGTCCAGCGAGTGGTCGTCTGGCAGCTAGCCAAGCGTCGAAGCGGTACGGCCTGTACTAAGACCAGGGGACAGGTTCGCGGTGGAGGGAAGAAACCCTGGCGCCAGAAAGGCACCGGACGTGCCAGAGCCGGTACCAGCAGGTCACCTATTTGGACCGGCGGTGGGACGGTGTTCGGCCCCTCTCCAAGATCGTACGCCACTTCTCTGCCTAAGAAGGTCAGGAAGGCCGCTTTAATATCCGTCCTGAGTTCCAAATTCCAAAACGATTTGCTCAAGGTGGTCGATAATATCGAGCTTTCTGAACCTAAGACTAAACTCTTTGCTCAAACTGTAAAGAATCTGGGCATTGACCAGGAAAAGGCGTTATTTGTAACTCCGGAAAAAAATGAGAATCTAGTCCGGTCTTCCAGGAATATTTACAAGGTTCTGGTTCTGCCCACCGAAGGACTAAACGTGTATGATCTGCTAAAGTTCGACAGGCTCGTACTGCTCAAGTCCTCGATTCCCATGATTCAAGAGAGGTTGGGATAATGTTTGAAGAAT
>CAZVOU010000343.1:0-2583 GCA_964628605.1 uncultured Syntrophaceae bacterium | reverse complement strand
CCGAATCCACCTCTTGAGTGGGACACGTTTGCAGAGAAAACCATAATGCAGATAACTGAGAGTGAAACAACTAAGAAATTCTTCATGGCCGCCTCCAGTCTGTGGCTACTTTTTGTCCTGTTTGTCTTTCTGGTCAACATTCCTGATCACTGTGGTTTCCGGCAGGTTTGGCAAAGGGGAACCGGCTATTTCCCTGCCTGTAGATCTCCACGTTATCCGGTCAGGTCCATCCGGCCTGTAAATGTTGATAGCGGAAGCCTTTCGTCCATCAGCAAGAGATGTGGAGATGTTAACTGACCATCCAGAGCCGTCCTTCGACCACACACCCCTACCTATTCCACCTTCGGAATCAAAAACCCATGATCTGATAACTTTGGTTACCGGATCCCACGCTATGATCTGGCGACCCTCAAATGCAATTTCGTCTGAAGATTTGAGGCTGAAACGGCCTTCTATAAAACTTTTGTTCGGTCCCCATTCCCACTCTGTCTCCACCAAATCGGCGCCACTTTCGTCACTCCACTTTCCCAAAAGCCAGGCAAGTTCAGAAAGCTTTATATAGCTGTCAAATGAGGATATACGATGATCCTCCATACTCGATATCTTCCAGGTATCTTTCCCTTTGGAGAATGTTGCAGTGTACTCGCTGTCTGAAGCTGTTTTATCTGCAACCTCTGTCCGGGCCACCCCACGGGCGACAGCTTTGTCCTTCGACAGAATCAGTATTGTTGGCTTGTTCAAAAGACTGACCTTCACTGATGGGTGTTGCTTGAAGAACGAATCAAGGCGCTTGTTCAGTTTGTCAGCCCCCTTGATTTTCTCCCCACCGGGTGACAAATATTCGCCGTCACGAACCCATTCGCCAACTGCAGAAGCTGCGTCGTGACGATTAAAGGCTTCAAAATACTTGCCAAGGGTCTGCTCGACAATACCCGTGTCGGGATCGGCGCCACTGGCTATGGATCCATCTGCCAAACATAACAGCATGGCCGTTACCATTATCATCTTCAGCAAATTTCTGGACATCGTCGATAGCCTCTCTTACTGGAATAGATTCCTTTTTGAAACTGATTAATTCATGAAATGCCCCATAGAGGTTTTTATATCACACCTTTGTCCAATCCGCTCATGTTTATAAAACTCATGTCATAATAAGCGCTTCCAAATAAAACAACTTTAATTGGGCCTTTTCTCCGAACTATTTTTGAATCATGTGACTCAGAAATGTTGACTTAGTCAGTTTAAATTTGTAGTTTAGAGAGCGTGGAGGGCGTAGCTCAGTTGGCAGAGCACAGGGTTGTGGCCCCTGAGGCCGTGGGTTCGAGCCCCATCGCTCTCCCCACCTCTAATTTTTCATTTCCTGATATTTCTTGCGCCCATAGCTCAGTTGGATAGAGCGCCGGACTTCGAATCCGTAGGTCGCAGGTTCGAGTCCTGCTGGGCGCGCCAACTGAATCCCACGGAAGTATCTGCAGCAAGTGAGTCGATCATGATTCTTAAGCCTATGAGGGAGCTTTTCAGTTTAGAAAGCCGCTGTTTGATGTTGCTCCTGTGCATCATAGGATCCTGTAACTGTTTTGCTAGTGATGTGGCCCCTGAATTCCAGAATAAATTGTCACAAGATGAATTCTTTATGCAGAAGGCGCTGGACCAGGCGAAATTAGCTCATGAGAAAGGTAATCATCCTATCGGTTGTGTATTGGTCAAAGACGGTCGTGTGGTAAATGTAGGCCAGAATTCAGTTGTCACGGATGGAGACATTACCCGCCACGCAGAGATCAACTTGATTGCAAAGGCCTGCCACGATCTAAACCTCAAGTCTCTGGAAGGATACACCCTATATTCAAGCTGCGAGCCCTGTCCAATGTGCAGTGGCGCTATTATCTATTACAAAGTCAGCGCTGTTGTTTACGGCGCATCGCAGGAGTTTGTCGCCAGCCTCCTGGAGGGACATGGTATGATTGGGATCAGGCATATAGCCAGCCTCCTGGGACATGGACCAGAAGTTCGTGGCCCAGTTTTGAAAGAAGCAACAGAAGACTATCTGAGTACCATTTTGACTGAATGCACGCGTAAAAAAGGATTGAAGTAGTTACGTCTGAATCGTGGTCGCCGCATGCCTCGCACGTCCCGTTAAAAAGCTTGTCGACAGTTTAGCGTTCCCGTAAACGATTAAGAATGAAAATTGGACCGATCATGTCATTGGAGCTGGTGAGGCTATTCACAGGGTGGATGAGAGCGGACGAAGCGCACACGTTCGGCGACGTTCAATTAGCATATCTCAAAGCTTTGGGTTCAAGTCAGGAAGTCTTCACCAAAGCATAGGTGTACAATAGATACTTTTGCGAACCGATAAAAAAGATTCAAAAAGCGTTGTAAAACTCGCAAAAAAAGCGGTGAGCATGGCGCCAGTCTGACATATAACTATCAATCCCGCTCTCACAGGCCATTTGGTGAAAAATACGACCTTCCCCGCAGTCTTGGGAGCAGAACACGAGTCTAAACAACAAAAAACCCTCGGTGAAGAAGGTTTTGTGGCAAAATCTCGCTGTGTGATTTTTTATGACGCTCGCACAAAATCAA
>CAZVOU010000342.1:0-2369 GCA_964628605.1 uncultured Syntrophaceae bacterium | reverse complement strand
ACTGGACACTGAACTAGTTCAAGCTATCGACAAGATGAAATACGACTTCGGACCCACCATAATACTCACTGCAAAATAAAAATATCCACTAGACAAATCCATGTCCATGATGTCCACGTTTTGTTAAGTATCTATAAATATTGAGGATATGACGCAAAAACATGGACATTGCACGGATGTCCACTATGTCCGTTGATGTCCAGATGTCCGATTCCACAGTTATGAGAATATAGAATACATACACAAATGGATGTCCATGATGTCCAGTGTTTCATAACATATCAATATGACTAAACAATTGAGACAAAAAACTGGACATTGCCCAATGTCCGGTCATGTCCATTCATGTCCGTTGTTACGATTACATAAAAACGTAGCAACTTACATCCATGCGCTGATGTCCATAAACGGGTGTTAGCAAAAGCGTTAGCAAAATGTTAGCATTTTTAAGTTAGGTGTGACAGTTAAAGAGGAAAAATGAGGCTAAGTGTTTGATTTAATTGGTCGGGAAGACTGGATTTGAACCAGCGACCCCTGCGTCCCGAACGCAGTGCTCTACCAGGCTGAGCCACTTCCCGACAAGTGTCCAGACTACACTTTTAAACTTTTGTTGTCCAGTCTTTTGTTCCGGGTGTTAGCTTCTCAGCTTGGGTATGCAATCTACGGTTTGTCCTGGACATGTTCGGTTTCCGATTCCGGTCAGTGAATATAACCTTTTCTCTGGCCTCGTGGAGGACTCATTCCGGTTCAGCCAGGAAAAGTTTTTATTGACAGATTGACGAACGGCAAGTTAGCTTTTATTTTCTCATCAAATGCCCTGGATTTACCTTCCATCGCGGGATGGCACACGGGGTTCAAATGGCAAGAAGCGCTACAGTCAGCTACCGGAGGATAAAACATGCTCAAAAGCAAATCACACTTTTGTCTTTCAATGCTCATTCTGTTGTTATCGCTGACATTTGCGGGAGCAATTGATGAAAGTTTTGCATGTACCGGCATAATGCTGAGGAGCATGGATGGTTCATTCGTTCATGGTCGAACGCTTGAATTCGGAGCAAGGGTTGATTCGGGTCTTGTGGTTGTCCCCCGAGGCTATGAGTTTACAGGCAAGACTCCGTCGGGCGCCGGTATGAAATACAAGGCCAAGAATGCCTGTTTGGGGACATATACCTTCACTGACATTGTCATCAACGACGGAATCAATGAAAAGGGGCTATCAGTTGGGGCGTTCTATTTCCCGACCTATGCCAAATATTCTGAGATTAACGATCAGAACCGGTCAAAGGCCCTTTCTCCAGTTGACTTCCCAAACTGGATACTCACACAGTTCGATACAGTGGATCAGGTTCGCGAAGCCATTAAAGACGGAGTGGCCGTCATAGCGCCAACCGTACTGGATGGTTGGGGGCCTGTCGCTCCTCCTCTTCATTATATTGTGTACGATCTATCCGGAGCCAGTCTTGTGATCGAGCCAAGAGATGGACAACTGAAAATTTACAATAATCCGTTAGGGGTTTTTACGAACTCTCCCGATTTTGAATGGCACATTACAAATCTCAGAAATTACATTTCATTAGGCCCCGAGAACGTTCCACAGCTTGAAATACTGGGGCTGAAGCTGGAGCAGTTTGGTCAGGGTAATGGAACGACAGGGCTTCCCGGCGATTTTACCCCACCCTCAAGGTTTGTCCGCGCCGCATTGTTCAGCGCATTCGCCATTCCGGCTCCGGACGCCACTCTCGGGATACAGCAGGTTTTCCACATATTAAACAATTTTGACATACCCGTGGGCATAGCGAGGGAGAATCAAGGTGGTGTCATTTACTCGGATAGCACACAGGCTACTGTGGCGCGCGATCCCATGAACCAACGCTACTACTATAAGACCTTCGATGATCAAACAATTCGGATGGCGGATCTCAAGACGTTTGATCCCGAAGCGAAAGCTCTGAAGAAACTCTCGATCACCGGAACTCAGCCTGTGGTGGACATGTCGTCTGACTTTAAATAAGACCTCGTTACCTATCCCCTGGGGAGTTCCCATATCATAGCATAGCCTCAGATTTATAGTGGGTTTATACACTGCCTCCTACCTTGAAAGTCATTACATTCTCCAGAGCAGCATATGCTATTTTGTGAGCGGGATTCCCCGATAGGCAGACATCAATTGTTTTGCCGATGATGTTTTCCGGTTCGGTACTAAAAAAAGTCGGCAACCTTCTCTTCCTGAAGTCTTGTCTCCAGCTTTTTTCGCTCAATCCAGCAAGAAATTTGTTCCGGCTGCAAATTCGGGGTCAGAATCCTGCGCCATGGTCGTGCAGGCAGCACTTGTTTGGCGTTCACATTTTTTCTTTTGTAAAAAGCTGAAT
>CAZVOU010000341.1:0-2872 GCA_964628605.1 uncultured Syntrophaceae bacterium | reverse complement strand
GGGCTCGCGCTTCCAATGCTTGTATTAACGCAAGCGCTTTTATGGTGGGCTCGGATAATACTTTGAAATGCTCCAGGATCGGTGGCTCATGGAAGATTTCTGGAGGTTGCTCTTGCGGTGTTAATTGGTGAGACTCTTGTGTAATGGAGTCTGTTAAGGGGTTATCATGTCCAACTTCATGGAGGTTTACAGGAGCAAGTTAACCAGTCCGGAGCTTGCTGTGGACAGAGTCCCAAAAAAGGCGAATGTCTGCTTTGGGCTTGGACCGTCTAACCCTCCTGCCTTGCTTCAAGCCCTGGCCAAAAAGATCGATTCAAAGGAACTCGACTTCATTCATCTGTATTACCAACTGGCTCATGAGGCGGCCAGGCCACTATTTAAAACAGATTTTCTTGATCGGGTGCGTTTCCATCCCAATTTCCTGTCTTTCGTGGACAGGGCTTTCATGGAAGAGGCGGGTTCCAATTCTGTGATTGATTTTTTGCCTTCCTATCTTTGGCAGTTGCCTCGGGTCTTTTCCGAAATCAATCACATGGATGTATTCATGGCCACGTCTTCCGTGATGGACAAACACGGCTATTTTAGTTTGGGAACCAGCTGTGACTATTCATCAACTGTTGCCAGGAACTGTGACATTCTGATGCTGGAAGTCAATAGTCACATGCCCCGGGTGTTCGGTGAAAATTTGATCCATGTTTCGGAAGTAGATGTAATTGTTGAAAATAATACTCCATTGATTCAACTGGAAGATGCGCCTCCATCAGAAAAAGACCGAATAATAGGATCTACCATCGCGCAAATGGTTCCAGACGGCGCATGTCTGCAATTCGGTATTGGCAGCATGCCAAACTCGGTCGCACAACAGCTCGTTGGTCACAGGGATCTGGGCATACACACAGAGATGTTGACCAATAGCGTAGCCGACCTTTACGAAGCAGGGGCAATTACAAACAGCAAAAAAAATGTTCACAAATATAAAACGGTTTTCACGTTGTGCTGGGGTAATCAAAGGCTTTACGACTTCATTGATGACAATCCTTCTGTTGAGAGTTACCCCGCGTGGCACATTAATGACCCAACCATAATTCAATTGAATGACAATGTAATTTCAGTCAATTCCATAGTGGAGATCGACCTTTTTGGACAGGTAAATTCTGAATTTTTGCAGGGGCGTGAATTTAGCGGAGTAGGCGGTCAACGTGATTTCATGAGCGGCGCTTTTCGTTCAAGAGGTGGAAAATCATTTCTTGCATTCCATTCCACCACTAACGACGGTTTGACATCCAAGATTGTTCCCTATTTGTCAGGATTGGTTACAGATTCAAGAATGGAACCGATGTACGTAGTCACTGAACACGGAGTGACCAATTTGAAGGGAAAGACTAATTCTGAACGGGCGCTTGCCCTTATAAACCTGGCTGAACCCAAGTTCAGGGAAGAACTCATGAAATCTGCGCTCAACATGGGGCTGATACGCTGACAGACAGCACGTTGAAGTATTCCAAAGACGTCATGAACATGGAGAAAATCATGACAGTCTTGAATCAGAACACTACCCTGTTGCTAAACCAGGCTCTGTTTGACAGAACTTAAAATAGCCCCTTAAAAATAATACCCAGTTAAACAGGATCTTTTTGTCGAGAAAATTTTCCCTTGATGACCCTGAACAGAAAAACTCCATTTCCTACGAGATACCTTTTCCATAATCTTCCAGGCTCCTGCATGAACCTGTAAAACCATTCCATGCCGATTTCTCTCATCCAGAGCGGAGCACGGGGAATTCTGCCTGAATAAAAATCGAAGAGTCCCCCTACTCCAATGGCCACCTTGACATTGGTTTGTACAAGATGTTCATGAATCCAGATATCCTGTTTTGGAGCGCCAAAGGCGACAAGCAGCAGGTGAGCGTCAGACTGTCTGATCTGATCAATTACTTGAGTTTCTTCTTCTGAGGAGAAATAGCCGTGATGATATCCGCAGAGTTGAAGACCCGGATGATTGGTCCTGATCCAGGTTGCAACGCCCTCAACCACTTCAGGGCGCGCCCCAAGCAAAAAGACCTTATATTCCGTCTGCTCGAGGGAGTTGCACAACAATGGAAACATGTCAGTTCCATTGACATTCTGAGCGATATCCTGACGGAGAATTTTCCCTGCTATCTTAAGGCCGACCCCGTCTGCAAAACAGAGGCTGGATTCATTTAGTACACTTCTATAATAAGAATTCTTGTACGCAATGTTGGCGCAGTCAGCGTTTACAAAGCAGACCTGGCGATGCCGGGCATCATTCAGGTAGCTGATGATGGTATCAATGGCCTCTGCCATCGAATAATTGTCTATTTTTATGCCGAGAATAACGAGCCTGTCAGAGGCGGTTGGAAGAGCCTCGCCATAGATGATGGCAGGAATTGCCCTGAAGCATATTCCAAGGTCACTCATTAGGCTGTGGGTCTGGACGTACTCCATGTCAACGTCCAGCTCGGTTCCGTAATTGATGTTGGCTCTCTTCCTTATCCACCACAATGAAATGAGGCCAGGTCTGACGGTGTGCCTCTTGCGCGCCGATTTGTCCCTGAGGTTATGATCTCCGGGTGATGCGGGAAGTGGTCCCACGAAGGACATATCCCCCTTCAGAATGTTGATTAGCGTCGGCAGCCTTTTTATGTGAAGCCAGTTTATGATCTTGCCAGAAAGTCCCTTCTCATTCTCGAAAGAAAGCTCATTGAACGTGACGAGCCACCTTCCAATCCTGGGGGTTCGCTTGAACGCGCGACCAGACAGGAGCCACCCAATGAAAATCACAGGGGACAGCAAGACCACCAAAAACAGGGAAATAGCAATGTCAAAAACACGTTTTGAGAATGAAACTATCC
>CAZVOU010000340.1:0-3119 GCA_964628605.1 uncultured Syntrophaceae bacterium | reverse complement strand
ACAATGTTTTGACTGGATTATTATGAGGACTTGTTTCGGGGCGTAGCGCAGCCTGGTAGCGTACCTGAATGGGGTTCAGGTGGTCGCTGGTTCAAATCCAGTCGCCCCGACCAAAACTTCCCCTTATCAGCCGAGCGATTTGTCATTGTCCGCTGACCTCGTCCTCGTCCTTCAAAACACTCATTAACATCTTAGCCAATCATGGGAAGTGTATTATTTCATCTTCATTGAATCATCCCACGCAGGTAATCCAATAGAATATCTGAACCTCAAAAAATCTTTGTCTGGCAACCCGCATACTGTCCAATCCTGACAAGGAAGTCTCTGTAACCCCGAAAATTCTCTGGTGGACCTGGAAACAGAATGCTGACTTCAAGGAATTACTGGAACAGATTGCATAATGGTCAGGACAAACAAGTCTGTTTCTCAATTGAATCTATTTCAAACCTCAATGGTCATACTTTCCAATGCAAACTGCGTTTCCGTTGCGAGCGGAGACATTGCACGGTCATCGTGTAGCATTCCTGTGGCGCTCTCCGGTCGGTCAAGATTGTACGCTCCGGGTCCAGAGGGTGTTTAGTCCTGGTATGACCGGTATGCATGTTTCAAGGAGTTATTGCGCGTCGGGGATTACGAAAAAGGAACCGAATTGGCCGAGCAGCCAGTCAATACCGGCGATAAAGTTTTTGAACCAGATAATCTCAGTATCGCTAAGTCAACGAGTCTTTCAGTAAAATTACATGGTCATCAAAGCAAAAACAATGAAGAGTAACGTTCCCCGAAAGACGCTTCGGAAATGTTGAGGAAAAACCGGGGGGATTGTGATCCTGATGTTACAAATACTCTGCATCACCCTGGATCTTTTTACATCGAAGGTAAGTTCTTCATTTCACAGAGTCTACTTCTCCGCGCACCTTCTCTTGTATTTCTCCTTGGCATCCTTGAGGGTTTCTATGAAATCGGCGTTACCTGCTGAGCCGTAACGGAACTGCACAGCGGAATACGTATCCCAAGCTATGGCTTCGGCCAGGTCCATTATTTTTCTAAGGCTCTCGTCAGGTATGTGGCGATCCAATGACGCATGCAAACGGGCTACCGCCTTGTTCATTGCCTTCTCGGCAGCTGAGTCATCGGACATTTTCAGGGCCTTATCGACCTGATCGAAAAATAACCCAACATCAGCGCATACTTCAGCCTTTATTTTTTCTTTCTCAGTAGATGAAAGGGGTTCCACATTAACCGCAGGTTTCGTCGATGCTTTGGACTGCTGGGCCTCTATAGGGGATAACGCATGCCTGGGCAAAAGCTTCTTCAAAATGGCGACCGTCCCCTGCAACTCATCAACGTCCCGCCTGAGTTCGTTGATCTGTTTCTGCTGCTCTGACTGCTGGGTGAGGATGTCCTGACAGTTCCCCTGACCTGTTAGCAAGAACGATAGAGTTAATAACAGTAATATTGTTTTTATATGGTCATTCATTTGTGTATTAACTCCAGCAAATGTACGTCAAGGCGGTTCAGAGTTAACCGGAATAACTATCCCCAAGGGAACCTTTTGGAGGGGCATAGCTCGATGTTTCCGGTAAGCTATTCCTTCATGGTATCAGCAAATGCTTTGACACCTGCGATCACGCCAAGATACTGGCTCACGAACATGTTTACGTCTTCAATATAGGTTCTCGGAACATACAGCACGTCGTAAGGCTTAACCAGTATGGCTGATCCCATGTCCCCGACATCGAGTATTCTCTTGAGGTCGAGTCTCCGACCGATAGGTCTGCCGTGGATATCTTTAGATATGAGGATGACACTCGTCATATCTGCCGTCTTTGTGAGCTCTCCACCTGCCATGGCAATCGCCTGCAAAGCGGAAACGGGCTGTTTGATTTCATACGCTCCCGGGCCACTCACTTCGCCCATGATGTAAAATTTGCGTGACTTGGCCTCCTTCAGCGACAGAGACACGACCACATGTTTTAGAGGCCCGCTCCTGTACAGCCTGTTCAGGGTGCTCTCCACTTCACCGACAGTATGTCCTGAGGCCAAAATCCTCTCCGAGAGCAGTGGAGAGTCAATGGTTCCGTCTGGATTGACCAGCGTGACGTTGGTGCCTCCAGATGCGAGACTGGTTACCGACCCTATGAGTTTTTGTATCTTCTGGTAAAAATTCTGGACATGCACGGTCACCAGCGCATAGCTCTTTAAGGCTGCCCTGGTTTCATCTCTTGAAAATATCTCAGCTTCAACATATCTGTCCTCTATCCGCTTGGCCAACTCCAGAGGAGTCATTCCGGCCGCCTTGATTTCTCCAACGCCCTGCAGTGTTATCATGCCATCCGGTCTTATGATTACCTTTTCATTCAATTGTGGATCAAGAATAAATTTGATATCCAGTTCATCAAGCGTGTCTAATTTAAAGCTACCTGTGGGGACAGTCCACTCTGCCTGATAAAGAACTCCGACCTTATCATCAGGACCCAGGCGATAATTCCGACATACCACATCAAAGGCTTCCGCCAGGTCATTTATTTGAGGCCCTTTCTGAGGCCCAGGAGATGGCCTGAACGGGGAAGGAACTCTACCGAGGCACCCCGAAGCCAATAAGACTGCCAGAATAAGGAGAAGCAAAAATGAATGTCTGAAAGTTTGCTTTAACATTTATTTACAACTAGTCGAAAAGAGGTAATTATTGCACTTTGGCGAATTATAGCATTTTTCGTCTGGAATTGTAAACAAAATAAACCGGTTTTATGCAGCTTAACTACTATTTTGTGACCATATCAACATGTGTGATGAGTGTGGATTAATTTGGGAGCAGAGGAGGTTCTCATGGCGAAAGGAACTGAATGGAGCCTGTATTAGATTCTTTATGCCTTTGAATTTTCCTGAGAATAGTATTTCTGATTTCTGTAGTAGTAACCACCATAACGGTACTTGTAACCGTAGGCGCTCGGGGCATTGAACATGTTCATGACAACTCCGAGGACGCGCGATCCATTGGTAGAGCGCAAAATTGAAAGGGCTTCCTCGACTTCGTGTTTGGAGGAACTGGCATGCTTGACCACGAAAATGATTCCGTCAGAATAAGAGCTTAAAATCACGGCATCAGGAAATCCCAGGGT
>CAZVOU010000339.1:0-22884 GCA_964628605.1 uncultured Syntrophaceae bacterium | reverse complement strand
CGGCTTCTTCCAGGGGACGGGCAGCCCCTTCAGAGTTGATCCCAAGGATCTGAAAAATTTCTTTGAATTGTGATTGACCGATTTCTTTTCCAGATTTGCAAACAGGCCATGGTGTAGTAGTTGCAGTTTATCCGGTTGCCGACAGTCCAGAATTATTTGGCAGTTCGCCCTTTGCCTTTTTGACAAAGAGTCAGGCCGAACAAGGCGGCTCCAGTGGCTCCTGCCAGTTGGCTATCCCATTTGGCCTCAAGCATCTCAAGGCCCAGTTTTTTCATGAGGCGATCGAGCACCCCGCGGTTCTTGGCCATACCACCGGTTACGGCAAATTCGGCCTCAACCCCTACCCTTTGAGTCAGAGAGTAAATCCGTTCGGCCATTGCTGAGCAATACGCCGCCAAAACCTGGTTGGTGGAAAGACCTTTGCGCAACAACGCTGTGGCCTCTGACTTGGCGAAAACGACACACGCGCTTGATACCGCAGGTGGGTCAAAGTCAACCATGAAAGACCGATCTCCCACCTCACCAACAGGCACTGACAGAAGATCAGCGAAAACTTCCATACCTCGCCCAGTGCCGGCGGCGCATTTGTCATTCATCAGAAAATTTATGACCTTCCCCTTCTCGTCACATCTGATGACTTTAACGTCCTGACCTCCGATATCCAGAACCGTCCTGACCCTCGGCCCATAGATGAAGTTTGCTCCTCTGGCGTGACAGGCTATTTCAGTCAATGTTTTATCAGCCATAGGAACGTTTACCCGCCCGTAACCAGTCCCAACACAGAAATTTATGTTGTCAATTTTCATTGAAGCAGTTTCCAGCGCGATTGCCAGAGCATTACGAGCGCTGCCGGGACTGTCGGAGCCGGTGCGAACATTGCTGTAAGCGTAAAGCTGTCCATCGCACATAATGACGGCCTGCGTGGAAACCGATCCTACATCTATACCAAGCGTGACATATTCCACATCTTTTCTGTGAAAATCCTGATTTACCCAACTGGATTCTTTCCATCTCCAGAACTCGGGTTGCGCCGTGTCTATCATCCAGACTAACTCCGTGTTTTCTTCAGCCAATTCTTTTCTGTTCCTGACTGACTATTTATTCAATTGTAGGCCTGCGCGCTGGTGTCAAGGTAGGGGAACTCTAAAACGGTTAGCCACCATCCCGCACTGTTAATTTGACTCAAGGATTCCCGTCAGTTTCTTCGCCGGCGGCGATGAGCGCTGCCCCTGTCGCAGCACCATATTCGGGATAATCCGGAATCAGGATGTTTTCGATCCCGAGTTCGCGCTTCAGTGAAGACACAAATCCAGTGTTGCAAGCCATTCCACCTAACATGACGACGTCCAGCTGAAGGCCGACTCGTCTAATCATTGACGCTATCCTGGAAGCGACAGCGTCCAGGATAGCCCTGGATATATCCATTTTCGGTGTCCTGGCGTGAATGAGACCTATGATTTCGGATTCGGCAAAAATAGTGCATTGGGCGTTCATTGGGATCGGATTGTCTGACATCAGGGCCAGCTCTCCCATTTCATGAACGCTGGTTTCTAGGGCTCTGGCCATCGCTTCAATGAAGGAGCCTGCCCCCGCTGCGCATTTCTCATTCAATGCAAAATCCCGCACCAACCCGCCAGCGTCAAATCGAACCACTCTGGACTCTTCGGCCCCGACATCCACAGCTACACGACCGGACGGGAAAAAGTAACATGACGAAGCCGCCATTGATCTTGCCTCATTTATCTGAACAACCGTCTGGGGAATGGCCTTGAACCCTGACCCGGTGGCGCCGATGCGCCACAATTCCGATTCATCCAGATCAGCTTTGTTCAACGCTGCGCCCAATGACTTCATCACCGCTTCCGACTGATCAAAACCGGTTAAAGTTTCCCCTCTGCCAACAATTTTGTTGTCACGAATTATCACGGTTCTGGTGTTTTTGGCTCCGCAGTCTATTCCAGCAGTGATCATGGAAAATTGCTCCGTATTGCTAAAAGGAAGAATAGCAAGTGGCACACAACTCAACAGACTCGATGAGAGCGCCAATCCGTTTGGACAATCGAGAATAGCATCTTTTCATCTTTTTTGGAGAGAAAGAGACTGTGTCTTGAAACCTTTCAGCGATAGTTTTAGAATGCAGACTCTAATCGAGGAGGCGCCAAATGTCTATTGACGATGAGATTGTCATCAACCCCGAATTAAGCGCAGATTTCAGGTCATTCGAAGAATTCTGCGATGAAAATTCCGGATCGGAAAAAATGTATCTCGAGTTGATAGCCAAAAACCCCACGGTAATGGACTCGGTCACTATCGCCTTTTGCATCAGGCGTCTTGTCAAACTTTCAAAGGAATTTGCAGACAGGGTTCTTTTTTCGGTAAAGGAAGATGAAATTCCTGATCTAACGCAATTACTGGGAACCAAAGGCATCCAGCTTGACAAGAATCATTCGGGAAAATTGCGAGAAATCATTTTTGCTTTCAGAGACTCTGATGACGAACAGATAAGGGCAGAATTGTCAAAAGCCTTTACACTTATCACCTTGGCCAGGGAAAAGAAACGAGTTGTCTTTAACGTTGGAGAATCTTACAAGCCACCGGATGAAGGATGGTTGGCTGAAGACTTCGACGGAGACGATACCGCTTATGAAATGGTTCGCGCTGTAGAAAACCCACAGTGGTCTGGTGAAGAGGAGATTTGATTAGCATGAAGACTGACAGCCTACTAGCTCCCGTCTCAGAGAACGCCCGCCAGGTCACCGACTTGATGATAAAAGATAAACGGCGGGCCGCTGAAATAATGGCCTCGTTGAGCCCCGAAGAACAAATATCGCTTGTTTCTCACCAAGCCTACAATGATCCTAAAAAGGCGCAGGAAATAATTTTCTTGCTTGCTGATGACCAGGGTAAACAAATAGTTGATGGAATCGGCGATAGGGCATTGTTCAGGATTATGAAATCCCAGAGTTCTACTCACATAGGGGTATTGAGCCTGGTAAACCCCGACAGGGTTCAGTCGATTCTCGATCTGGATTCAGAGCTTTTTTCGACATCAGGCATGACCGATCCTCAGACTGCCTATCACTGGATGGTCAGCTTTCTCGAAGAGGACGATGACACCTTTGCCAAATTACTTGATAAAATAGACATCAAGCTCGTGGCTTTAGCTTTTCAGGAAAAAATTGTCAAACCCAAGGCTACTGTCCTCTCGGATACCGTTGATCCGGAAGAAACCGCATTTCCTGCAGACTTCATGGTGAAATTGGATCGTGGCGAATTGAAGCCGGATGATCTGGATGTCACAGATGAAGAGGCGTTGGACATTTTGACCAAGATTCATCTGGTAGATGAAATGTATTTCTCTGAACTCGTTTCCCTGATGATCAGATCGGAGAGTCTTCACACGCGGACCGCCGAAGAAGCCCTGGATAGAATAAACGAACAGGTTGGGGATATGTCGGCGTTCGTGGAAGAGGCCGAAGACATGTTTGAACCGCTGGAAGAATAAACGAGATAAAAAAATGTTCTAAAAGGGCGCCCCTGTCCATTTTTACAGGGGCGTCATGCAAGAATTACCTAGGGCCTCCAGTGCCGGTTGCAGGACCTGCAGGCAGCAAAATCTGGACATTGTATTTTTTTCGCAAAGCTTCAGCTATCCTCTCATACTGCTCTTGCTGTTTTTGAAACTTTATCTGCTCTACTATCAGTTCCTTAACCTGATCATACGAATTTTCCCTTGCGGGTCTCTTGTCGTGCATGAGGATCACGTGATATCCAAACTTGGTTTTCACAGGACCTGTTATTTGATCATTCTTCATTGTGAAAGCGATCTCTTCTATCTCCGGGGCCAGACTGCCGCGAGGCATCCAGTCGAGGTCTCCCTTTACATCCTTACTTGGACAAATGGAAACCTGCGAGGCGAGATCCCCAAATTTCTCTCCTTTTTTCAGTTTCGCCAGAACATCCTTCGCTTCTTTCTCCGACTCCACCAGGATGTGACTTAGGTGGATGCTTTCAGGAGTCACGAACTCAGCCTTGTTCTGCTCATAAAAAGCCTTCGCCTCCGCTTCACTAGGAACAGGAAGGTCTTTTGTCAGTCCTTCAAGATAGAATCTGGCCAGCAAATCATTTCTCGTGAAACTAAGCAATTTCTGAACATCTGGTCTTTTGTCAACACCCTGCTTTTCAGCCTCAGCGGCAAGGGCATAAACGTTGACTATGTATTCAAGTGTCTGCCTTCGACCTTCAGGAGTCTGGTAGTAATACTTGAACTTGTCCGGCACTGCGTTCGACATTTCTTTCAAATCCGCTTCTGTTACGGTTTTATCTCAAATCTTTGCAAGGATCTGATTATCAGGTGGAGAAACGGAACCGACTTGGGCCGAAGCGCTTACGACCGTAGAAAGCAGCACGAGACTAAGACAGAATAAAATGATGGGCCTTTTCAATTCATCAACCTCCTATTTATTTTTATTAAACAATACATTAAAATAACACGTTTTTTAACACGGAGAGCTATATAGCACAACCATCCCCCATTATCAAAATGTTCTTGAGGCATCAATCAATCAAATGACATTTTTTCAAAAATAGTGTATTGCTATTTCCTATTTTCGTGATTTATTATTAGATAGATTAGGCTGTAGTGGGTGAGCTAGGCCTTTTGCGTGTCGTTTTTGGCCCCCATTTAGTAGTATCTGACATTCGAATTAGTGCAAGGAGTTAAAAAGGCAACATTGGATTACCTTAACAAGCTCAGATCGATTGCTGAAATGAATTACCTTAATAGGATTTTATCCTTTAATTTCAAGTCATTAAAAAAAAGTAGGGTCTGTGTCCTAATCGGGTTATTTGTAGTTCTCGTGGTCACGGTTTCCTTTGGAAAACCAAGTAGGCAGATAGTAGACACCAAAAAACCTTTTGCCCCCTCAGGATTCAGCGTTGAGCATTCTGAGGATGGATTGTTGGCTAGTTGGCATCCTTCAGCGGGCGCAAAGTCTTACACATTGTTTTGGGGCACGGATAAAGGTGAGTATCGCAAAATGTTCACAACAGGCGAGACCGCTGTTTTGCTGAAAGGTTTTGAGTCGGGACAGATATATAATTTTGCTGTTACGGCATCCAACGACAGTTATGAGAGTGATTTCTCCAACGAATTCTTTTTTGTTTATGATGACGCTCCCAGGAACTCCATGGATCATATTGCCAAGGCCAAAGACCTGATGGATGACAGGCGCCACACTGAAGCGCTGGCTTTTCTGAATACAGCCATCCGATTGGACCCGGAGAATCCCGAATCATATAGAACCCGAGCTATGTTGTTTGAGAGCCTTGGGAAAAAAGATGAGGCGCGTAATGATTTTAAAAAGTCCGAGACTCTGTTTGGCAATAAACAGATGACCTCCACCAAATAGTCATTAAATGATTATATTGCTCTCCTCTCCGGCTTCTATCCGACATTGATAATTAGCTGTGGCGCCAGTCGGTAAAAAAATCGGGCCATCTGAATTTCAGGTCTCATGGTCGGATTCCATGATGACATTCCCTGGATTGTTTCAAACGTGTGCCGGGGAGTCACCTTCTCCCTTTTAGGGGTCACTCATTATACTAAATCTGGTTTCACGGGTGTCAAAATTGTTTTCAGTTAGCGATGCAGCGGCCGCTTCATTTATTTTGGTAGTATTTTTTAGGTTGATGATTCTGATACCCAGGTTACTCAGGGAACTCAAGGGAAACATGACCCTCGGGCCTGAGTCGGGCGTAACTCAAACGAACAGTGGTCCTTTGATTAGTATTATAATAGCTGCAAAAGATGAATCTGAGAATATAGAGGAGGCAGCGGCATCTATCCTGGCGTCATCGTACGACAACATCGAATTGATATTGATTGACGACCGGAGCCAGGACAACACATTTGAGTTGATGTCCGGAATCAGTCGCGCCGACAGCAGAGTCAAGGTGATCAGGGTTACAAACCTCCCGGAAGGCTGGACAGGAAAGACAAATGCGTTGAATCATGGAGTTCAATTGGCAAGAGGGGAAGTTTATCTTTTCTCTGATGCCGACGCCTTTTTCAGCAGGAATCTGATTCAGGATGCTTTCACAACTTTCATGAGAGAGAAACTTGATTTACTTAGCCTGTTGCCGAGCTTTGTAGATTCGGGATTTCTCGAGAAAGCCATATACCCTCACATGGCGCTGGGGATATCATATTTTATGCCTTTGAGTGAGGTGAATGACCCGAATAAAAAGGACTCAGGACTTGCGTCGGGTTGTTTCATAATGATCGGCTCTGACACCTATGCCAGACTGGGAGGATGGGAGAGGTTCAAATCGGAAATCACTGAAGACATTGCCATGAGCAAAGCTGCGAAAGGCTCTGAAATGCGTGTCAACGTGATGCTCGCAGGCAATAACCTCCGAACAACACCATTCGCATCTTTAAGGGCGATGACGAGCTTCTGGGTCAGAACTTTTTACGGAGGCTTAAATAAAAGCGCCACAAAAACTCTAACCCTTTTGATCAATTACTCCTCGCTGACCACCGTGTTTGCGCTCTTTGTCTACTATGCGGCTGTGTTTGTCATTGGACCTGCAGACGCTGTGCACGTTTATCTCCTGCTCGCCTATGGACTGACATTGTTTGGCGTTATAGGGTCTTCATCGATTTTTTTAAAAAAATATAACGGTGAACCGATCTACGGGGTTTATTCACCTTTGGGTATAATGGTGGGTATGTGGATTGCATTAGATTTGTTAACCAATCTTCTGTCCGGCAAGGGGGTTTCGTGGCGGGGCGCTACCTATCGCTAAGGCAAAAATCAGGGAACCAATTCTCCCTATGTATGGAGAGCGATACGCGTCGAAGCTTCAAAACAGGAATGCCATTTCATTATCCGTTTGTTTTTACCATCTGATTCTGGTATTGATTTTTGGGCGGCTTTTGTAATAAAAATTCATTTCCCAGTTAGGGTGGTGGGGTTCCGTATTCAGATATCAGGCAGAATAGCTTGACGTTATTAGGAATTTATTGCTAAAATCTATTTTTGTCTTTAGTCCCTTTGCGAAAGGAGACATTTAATGAATTATCGATCCATCAAATGGTCGGCCACATCATTATTTTTTATATTTGTCGTCCTGGTATTTTCTCCCTCAGCATTGTTTGCGCAGGAATTCAAAACTTTTACCAGTGACGAATTCGGATTCTCGATGAAGTTCCCCGGAGCCTGGTTTAAAAATGACCAGCCAAAGGGTAGCTATTATGTGGTGTTTACTGCTCCTGATCTGGCTGACAATGTCCGAGCCAGGATTAATGTCGCAGCTCACAAGCCGGTCAAGGATCCGATGAGCGCCTATTTAAATGATTTTCGCAAGGGAATAGCTGACCTCCAGAAGGAAAAACAGGAAGTTAAAATAATTGATGAGGGTGAGTTTAAAACCGAATCTCCGGGGTCTTATTATTTTTTTATCAGGACTTATGAAACTAACCTGAAAGCCTGGCTGGACATAGTCATAGTCTACTACAAAAATGATCAAACTCTTGTCAGAGTGTCCTGTATAGCGCCTTCATCCCAAATGGAAAAATTCCATCAGACGTTTAATGAAGTGTTACTGTCGATGAGATTCACAGGGGATGCTGCAGCTTCAGCACGTCCACAGACGCCGGCTCCGGCAGTACAGCCATCGGTTCAGCAGCCCGCTCCTCAGATTCAGCCAGTCCAACCACGGACGCCGCAGGGACAGACTCAACCCGGACCTCCGTCAGTATTCAGACAGGAACAGGAATCTCCGGCTTCGACTCAACCTGCCGCGCCCGCAAGGCCATCCGGCCCTAGAGGCCCTTCCAGAGATTTGGAACGGCCGGCAACGGGACTTGTTAATTAAACCTGTATTAGATTTCACGCCCTCGTGAGGTTGGTTATTAAATGAACCTGAACCCTCTATTCAAATTGTTTTCACGTCATGAGGGCTATCAAAAGTTTGACAGGTCGTGGGTCCAGCCGGAGGCCTTCTGGATCGATAATGACGCTATCAGGGCTCGGGCGCTAAAATTAGCTGAAATACATGAACCGAAGAGCGACAGGTTCGAACTTGAGAATTCTCTGGCCGAACTCTCAGTATCCTACGAAGTAGCCGATTTCAGACGAACAGCCTGTTTGATGGCTTATCTCACAAGCAGGCTGTTTCGCGACATCTCCAAAACACCTTCGGACCAAATCCGTAACAGGATAATGGAATTCCAGGGGCCTAAATTCTTTTTCGTCAATCACTCGTCTTACTTTGACTATATCCACACTGCAGGGGCAATCCGAAGATTGGGTTTACCTGCTCCGGTGATGCACGTTACCGGTAGCGTTATGGGTGGCTGGGCCTCAAAATGGCTGAATGGATTCAGAGCGTTAAAGGTAGCAAAAACCCTCCCACCCTTGGGACACAGGGCTTATTCCTGGTTTAGCGCAGCGTTGGCTGAGAGAAATGAAGTTCAGGCGCTATACGCCCGAACAAGTAGGTATACAGTGCGGTCCAGGGAGGGGATCCTCAGGGAACCCTACGTTCCCCATGCGGTAATTTCGTCCGTGAAAGCCTCTGGCAAAGCGCTGGTAATACCTATATCTATTTCATATTCTGTCATTCCCGACGATAGTTACCTTACCGCTCCATGGTTTTTCCCCGTTCTGTCTATGTTTCCCGGCAACAAAATGAGAGTCGCTCCATTTGTATTGGGATTAAGATCTCCAGAGAAAGTTCTGAGCAAGATAGACGAGGTGTTCGGGGATGTCTCGGTTGGCTTTGGTGATCCATTTGAATTGGCGCACGACAACAGGCTGTCACTGCAAAGAATCTCTCACCGGGCCATCGAGGAAATAGCCAAAAACAAGATGATTCACCCTTCACACCTGGTGGCCAAGGCCCTTCATGGTCAGGTAAAAGTTAGCCTCAAAAGCCTGAGGGAGCGATTCAGACAGGAAGTTGATAACACCACGACGTTTTTCAAGACCCGCTACAGGAAGAGTCCTCCATTTCATCCTCTGGTGGTCTCGGACATTCCACAGTCGGTTAATCTCGGATTACGAGCTTTGACGAAAAGAGGGGCAATATCTAGTTCAGTCATTCACAGAACGTATTCTGCCAAGGATGAATCTCTACTCAGTTTCTATTCTTACCACGCTGACAGGCGCATCTACCCACTCCGGGGTCGAAACACTCTGACAGTTATCAATGCCGGGGCATGGGGTTATACAATAGCGCTTCTGATTGGCCAGAACCTGCTGAAGAAAGAAGAACTTTCCGAGCATTCGCTAATACTGTATGACACGCGAGAAGAGATAATTGAGAAACTCACCCTTGAAGGCAAGCATCCCTTGGTCTTCAAGGACATTGCTCTTCCCAGATCCATACGTCCGGAAGCGGACTTGATCGCGGCAGTGGGCGACACTTCTCTCATTTTGATAGTGACCCCAAGTAAATATTTTTACTCCACCATGACAAAAGTGGTGGAACTGGCTCCAGACGGTAGTGATCTGGTCATAGCCACAAAAGGATTCATTCCGGAGACGGGCTTGCTGCCTTGCCAAACTGTTCGTGAGGAGCTTGAGAGGCTTGGCAAAAAAATGAGGGTTTCGGCGCTCTCAGGGGCCAACCTGGCGCATGAGATTGTGCAGGGAGGAGCCGGGGTTACTCAGATCGCCTGTGAGAATTACGAGACTTTTGAGCGAATGAAACCGCTCATAGATACAAATCTTTTTCGTCTTGTCCACTCAAACGACGTCATCGGCACCACTCTGGCTGCTGCCCTAAAGAACGTCTACGCCATAGGCTACGGCATTCTGGAAGGGTCTAAACAGGCGCCGGAGAACTTCCTGGCTACGTACGCCACGCTTGTAACGTCTGAAATCCGGGACTTCGGTTCACTTTTGGGTGCGGCCCCCGAAACTTTCGATGCGGAATCCCAGGTGTGGATGGCCGACTTGCTCGCAACGTGCAGGGGTGGGAGATCGGCAGCTTTTGGTAGAGAACTGGCGCAAATTGATGAAAAACAGGGAAAGCCACGGCCAGCAAAAGCCCTCATGGAACAATACCGTAAGAAAAAAATCGCAGTAGAGGGATTTGAAGCCAGCCGTTTTGCTCAACGAATTGCTGCTCAGCGCGGTTTCCACCCTCTGATACTAGGGGAAATTTACTCGATACTGCATGGTGGAAAAAAAATAGACGTGCAGGAACTTATGGAAAAGTGCCTGGACGCTATGGATAAGAGAATTGACGGCTCGGTATTGTCTCCGTTTAAATCCCGTCCAATCCGTTATTAGCATCATCCGTAGATTGAATTGTTTCACGCTGTCATAAGTGGGGAATTGAATCGTAGTTGTATGCTGTGGCGCATTAGAAACCTTGTCAAGCAGGAAACCAGTCAACTAAGAAATCCCGTCTCCTGATCATCTGAGAGAGCTGAAAATGGATAATTTATTTTCTCCACGTGAGCACATACTGATTAAAGACCTGAAACCTGGGTTGGAGATTCTTCAGTTTTTTCAGGTGTCATCGAAAGAACTCCGTAAGACCAAAACTGGACAAGATTATCTGAGTCTGGCATTGACGGATATGAGCGGGTCAATGCCTGCCAAACTGTGGTCAAGCTCGATGAAGTCCAGTATTTTGGACTTCGATACCGGAGATTTCGTGAAGACTAAGGGGACGACCCAAGTTTATGGTGAGACCCTTCAGTTCAATATTGAAAAGATTCGCAGAGCCGAACTTTCTGAAATATCCGAGTTAGACCGATTGATTCGCAAAACATCATTCGAGACAGAATCATTGTACAAGGAGATTCTTGACTGCGTGGAACTACTTACCCCACCAGAGTTGTCTCAACTTGTCAGGAGAATCATCGAGACCCATGCGGAGAAATTCAAGACTTACCCAGCGGCCAAGAGAATTCACCATGCCTATTACGGAGGACTGATCGAACACACCTACACGGTAATGATCAAGACGCAGGCTCTCATTGGCTTGATACCGGGGATTAACGGTAATCTTGCAGTTGCTGGGGCTGTTCTCCACGACATAGGCAAATTGAATGAGCTGGATGCTGTATCCCGTGGAAGGACAACATTAGGCCGGCTCAAGGGTCATGTGATGTTAGGCATAGAACTTTTAAGAGATGAGGGAGCCGAATTAGGTGTGTTATCTGAGCCGTGGTTCTTCGAGCTGGAACATATTCTCTTGTCCCATCACGGAGAACTCGAGTTTGGAGCCCTTGTAAAACCTTTAACCAGAGAAGCCATCCTGGTTCATTTTATTGATAATCTGGATTCCAAGCTTAAAATAATGGATGAGGCCTTAGAAAAAAGCGATCCGGAAGGATTCAGCGACTACAACAAATACTTAGAGGGTCGAGCTTACGCCGGCTCTCATCGTTCAACGGAGGATTTATAAAATGTTTGAAGTTCAAGAAAGAATTTCCCAGCTTCGAGAAAAAACTGACAAGCTCAGAGGTTATCTTTGACCTCGATAGCAGGGTGAAGAGACTGGCGGAGTTACAGAAACTCCAGGAGGATCTGGAATTCTGGAACAATCCAGAGACGGCAAAAGGCATACTCAAGGAGCAAAAACAGCTTACCAGCCTACTCAACAGTTTTGAAACGGTCAGTTCCGAGGTGGAGGATATTTCCGTACTTTTTGAGCTTGCGCTCGAAGAAAACGATGAATCCACTGTAAATGAGGTTATAGATAAACTTTCAACGGTGGAAAATCATCTTCGGGACATGGAAATTAAAAGACTTTTTACCCAAACCGAGGATCAGGGCGACGCCATTGTTGAAATTCACGCCGGCGCCGGCGGGACCGAAGCCCAAGATTGGGCCGAAATACTTTTAAGAATGTATTTGAGATGGTCGGAACTGGAAAGTTACAAGTCAGAAATCGTGGACACTCTGCCAGGTGAAGAAGCCGGAATGAAATCGGTCACTTTCACTATAGAGGGTGATTACGCTTACGGTCGTATGAAGGCGGAAATGGGAATACACAGACTGGTCCGAATATCCCCTTTTGACGCCAATGCCAGGAGGCACACATCTTTTGCGGCTGTTTTCGTGTACCCGACGGCCGATGACGATGTGGACATCCAAATTAATGAGACAGATTTGAAGATTGACACCTACCGGGCCTCGGGAGCCGGGGGCCAGCATGTCAACAAAACTGACTCCGCCGTCAGAATTACTCATATGCCCACAGGGATAGTGGTGCAATGCCAGAACGAGCGGTCTCAGCACAAAAACAAGGCTATGGCATTGAAGATTCTCAGGTCACGGCTGTACGACCTGGAATTGGAGAAGAAAAAAGAGGAAAAAGACAACCTGAACAAGGACAAGAAAGAAATAGCCTGGGGTTCTCAAATCAGGTCTTATGTTTTGCAACCGTACCAAATGGTCAAGGACCATCGGACAAACTGTGAAATCGGCAATGTGACAGCTGTCCTAAATGGTGACATAAATCAGTTGATTCAGGAATATTTGCTCCTCGGCGCTTCTGAAAAATCTGCCTAAGCTATATTGGTTGCGGCATCCTGATTCCAGTTCTCGGACCTTCACACTAGAATCAGGATGGCCGTTCCAGCATTGTCTAACAAGACCTGTCTGATCTCGAACAGTCAGCTTCGGACTTTAATTGATCCCAAGTTTTGCCCCTAAATCAGCATCGCTCGGCTCAGTCATTACCGTTCCATCTTCGAACAGGAGAGTCGGTATTACAAACCTGCCGTTCGTTTTGATTACAAATTCCTTATTTGCCGGGTCCTCATCTACATCAAACCAGGTGTAATCAATCTTGTTTGAATCGAGAAAGCTACGGGTTCTCTTGGCGTCAGGGCACCATTTTGCGCCATAAACTATCAATCCTTTCCCTCGTTCAGTCATTATTGCTCCTTTCTCGCCTCCTCTAAATTTGTGCTCTTGAGACTGTTTTTTGTAACTCAGGATTGCTAAATTGCTTCACGGATGATTATATCATAAACATAAAGCACAATTATCGTCCACTATACCAATTTTTGAGGAATGGGCGGTTGAGGGTTTCATGAAAGAAAAATTTGATCGCCCGACATTTGAAAACAGGGGCACGGCTCATAAGACCCTGTTAGATTATTGGGACAAAACAAAACAACAGGTTATGGGCAAGGAAGTGGATTCAGGGCTCACAGGAGCTTCCTCAACTATTGAAGATTATTTGAGGCAACGTTCCAAGATGGCGTCACGATGGAAGTGGTCAGGTAGGGGCCTGAGTTTACTTGGCGCCATGACCTTGCTGAGTTCTTGCGCAGTGTCTCTATTTTCAACTACCGGATTGTATTCTGCCGGGATAGGGGTAGCACTGCTCATATCAGGCTTGGCAGTGTCTTCATGGAAACCCAGATTGAAGGACACCACCGAAGCGCTCATTGCGGCTCACAAATACGGATATGTATTAAACACCGCCAGGCTGGCCCTAGAGATGGACATATCTCCGGATAAGGCCGAAGCAGTGCTTCAGGAACTGGTGAGAACGGGAATCGCTGAAATCGAACTGGACAGGGAGTCCAAAGACGGCAATTTCAATTACAGGATCAAGGGCTTTTGAAAAAGGACTAACACTCGGCATTTTGCGTTTCATGACCGGGACAAACTTAATGCGGTTCTTGTTTGGGACTGAACTTTAGAGCCAGCATTGTTATATCGTCCGTTTGAGGACAATCACCGCAAAATAGCTTCAGATTGGTCATCACCTCGTTGACTACGCTGCCCACTGACTTATCACCGGCGGAAGAAACCGACTTAACCAGCCTGTCATCGCCAAACAATTCATCCGATGAGTTGAAGGCTTCAGTCACCCCGTCCGTGAAAGTGAGTATGATGGAATTCGGTTCAAGCCTGCATGACTCCGTCCAGATTTTTGGGTCCTCAATCACACCCAGAATTGGCCCGGTAGCCTCACTTAATGGCCTGACACTTGCCCCGGGAACAATCAATAGGGGAGGATTGTGTCCACAGTTAGCATATGTGAGAAGTCCCGACTTTAAATTTAGAATAGCCAGAAAAATGGTCACAAACATACATTCTTCATTGTTCCTCAACAGCAGGCTGTTAACCTGCTTTAAGGCCACATCCAGTTTGTGTTCCGAAGATACTGTGGCTTCGACCAGATACTTTGTCACCGACATAAACAAAGCAGCGGGCACACCCTTCCCGGACACATCCCCAATAGCGATACATACATTGTCCTGATCAACAAAAAAGAAGTCGTAAAAATCCCCTCCTACCTCTCTAGCAGGTTGCATCAACGCGCAAACATCCAGATCCTGCCTTTCTCCGATAGTCGGCAAGATCGCAGGGAGCATGCTTCTTTGTATATTGGCGGCGATTGCCAGTTCGCTTTCTATGCGCTCTTTTTCGGCAGTGGCTTTGGTCAACCTGCTGATGTAATCGCTCAAAGAATTCTGCATGGCTTGGAATGCGAGAGCCAACCCACCTATTTCGTCACGCCTGTCAGTTCCAGGAGTCTTCACTTCAAGATTTCCGGTTCCTATTTTCCTGGTGGCCTTGGCCAGTAGCTTGATAGGCTTGGTAAAAGAGAGCGCCACCAGATAACTCACCGCTATCAGTAGCAGTACCCCCATTATGGCTATTGCAATGAGTTTTTGGTTCAGTTCCCTAGAAGCCTTGAAAAGTTCGTGTTTGGGAAACAGGGCTGCTATCCTCCAACCTGTGGTTGGAACCGTGTAGAAAGCACAGTATGAATCCACTCCCGATAATAAATCTCCGGCATCCACAAACCCTGAAGGGCGCGTTGTCATTTCATAGGCTAGTTGTTTCAGGCTAGGGTTTCTGTTCTTGGCAGCCAGGCCCTGAATTGACTGTTTGAAAAGAAGATCAGCATTCGGACTGGCTATGAATACGCCCTCATCCGAGATCAGAAAGGCATGATTGGAATGAATTCTTAGTAAATCCGAGATGTCCTGACTCAGACGTTCAAGGGAGAGATCGGCCGTGACGATACCTTTAATCTCTGGTGTTTGGGCAGGAGAATTTCTGCGAAACATGGGACGGGAAAAGGTAACCATCTGAATGTCGCCACCGCCGGCGTCAAAATAAGGAGCGCTCCAGTGCGGCTTCTTTGTCCGTTTGGGAATGGAATACCAGTCCTTGTTGAAATAGTCATATTCGGGCTTACCCAACTGCACAAGTTCCATTCCGTGTGGAGTTTTGCAGTAATATGGAGCATAAGCCTTGATGTCCGAATTGAATGAATACGGCTCAAAAGCAATAGTAGCGCCATAAATGTCGTTGTTCTCCTTAACCACTGTTTCAAGCAGATCAAGGAGCGACACCTCATTCCAGTTTCCAAACTCAACGGCGTAGGCAAGGTTCTCTGTTGACCTTACGACAGACTGCAAACGATCGTCGAACTGAAGCGAGGCTGACTGAACCACACTGGTTGCGCTCTTTTCCACAAGCCCAAGGATTATTCGTGACGAAAAGTATTCACTGTACTGTAGAGTGAACGCTAAAACCAATGAAGCCCCTAAAAGGGTCCATAGCGTCAGTTTTACGGTGATCCCAAATCTGAATTGTTTGGGTGAACCCACATCACTCTTTATGTCCGACATAATTCAACTCTTGCTGTTTTCAAGAATGAAACCGAATTTCAGGCTGAGTGTGTTTGCGCCGTTTTCATAGCTCCATTGAATTTCATCTGCCATTTCCCTAATGAGCAATACACCCAGCCCGCCGATCTTTCTATCTGCCAATGGAGGTTTGATGTCAGGCGTAGCGACCTGTGTCACATCAAACGGGCCTGCCCAATCCGTAATTTTGTATGTTATAGAACGGTCTTGCCCCCTACAACACTGAAATTTTACCGGGCCCGGCTTATCCCTGTATCCGTGGAAACACACATTCGCATAAGCTTCCTCAATGGCAAGAAGCATCCCATGCATTTTATCCGCAGGAAAACCTGAGTCAAGCCAGCATTTCTCTGCCCAACTCTTAACCATGTTCCAATGCTCTATAAGTGAGGTGGTTTCAAGTTCATCAATTACGCATGTTGATTCGGTCATTGGCTCTCAGCCTTTTGCCTCTTCAACATTTTCGGCTATCTTTGTGAATTGAGAAAAACCACTCACCCTGAATATTTTCCGGACTACATCGTTCATGCCACAAAAGATCAACGCAACATCCGATGACTGGGCCTTCTTGCTCAGAATCAGCACGGACCTCAAGCCTGCGCTGCTGATGTATGCCATGTCTTTCATATCCAGGATTATTCTTTTAGAACCAGAAGCCAACGCTCCTTCCAGACGGCCCTGAAAATCCCGAGCGGCGATCGTGTCCACTCTTCCACAAATTTTTGCAATTGCTATATCGTTCTCGTATGACAAATCTATTTCCAAGTCATCCTCCGGGTAAGTCTTTATAAAGTTTTATAAAATCCTATTGATTCCTTTAGCGCCGATCGCTGGCATGACGGAAGCTCCAGACCGCCGGGGCCAAACTTATAATGAGCGATAGCGCCGCGAAGACAAAAAATTGAGGCAACCCACCTGAATTCATGAAGTATGCCCCGATAATCGGACCAACAAAAAAACCCATCTGAAACATTTGAAAAGTGATGTTAGTATTGAATGCTCTGAACCTCGGCTCCGAAATATCAAATACGATGCTGGAAAGCAACGGCATTATAAGACCCCAACCTATTCCCATGAACAAACCCATCAGGAAGAAGAGATTCGCGCTGTTGACAAAGACCATTATTGAATAACACCCGGCCAGCCATAAAACTGCAACCATCAACAGACGCGGCTTGTTACCCTTGTCCATCAATCCTCCGCCAACCAAACGGACAACGATTTCTGCCACACTTGAGATCGTGAAGAAGAACCCTGGATTTGAAACGCCAATGGAATTACCGAACTTGTTGAGAAAAAAGAACACCGGGGCATAAGCCGTCCAGACAACAACGGCTATCAGAAGGGTCGCCACTATTGATGTGTTCTTAAAATTACTTTTTATTTCCTCGAGACTAAGTGTAGTCGCTGCCTGACGCTCAATGTTCTTTGAGTCACCGGGCATAATGGCCATCAATGGGAAGGTGAGTCCCATGAGCAAAGCAGCCGCCATAAGGGCTGCAGGAAAACTACCCAGGATGTCAGTCGCCTGAACCACCAAGGGCGGAACCACGGCATAAGGGAGTAGGGAAATGACGCTTATGACGCTGAACGCCAGTGAACTCCTCTCCTTGGGTATGGAAACCACCATTCTGGACGTTATGGCCACGGTCATCACAACGTAAGCCACCCCGTGAAGAACCCGGACAAAAGTCATTGAAACCACACCGTGAGCCAGACCATAGCAGCAAAGAATCGCCATGACGCCTAGCGTGGACCAGATCAGCCATTTTCGGCTATTGTGGACATTTGAAAACGGACTGATCATCGGTCTCAGGACAAGTATGACAAGAGAAAAGACCGATATCAGAAAACCCCACCATTCGTCAGGAATAGATATGGAAGCAAGGTATTCGGTGAAATAGAAGAATAAAGCTATATTACAGTAGTTTAAGAATACAATTAGATTGATTGCGGCAAATTCCGGTGTAAACAGTTTTTTGCTGGATTCCATACAATATCTTTCAAGTCGTTTGAAAAGCTAGGATGTCCTCTAGACCGGTTTAATTGCCCTGTATATCTTCTCAGCCGTGATCGGATAACTCAATATTCTGACGCCACATGCGTCACAGACCGCATTTGACACTGCAGGCAGAGGCCCGCCGGTGGATATCTCTCCCAGACCTTTTAGACCAAAGGGACCGGTGGGCTCAAACAAATCAAGCGCCACGCAATCCACTTTAGGAACGTCACATGCGGTCGGAATCAGATAATCGGCGAATCCATCGGGATAGCGACCGGACTGTTCGCAGGAATAATTTTCCATCATGGCGTATCCGATCCCTTGTGCTATAGCGCCTTGAACCTGCTGCTCATATATTTGAGGATTTAAAACTGCGCCGCAGTCACTCACGGCCAAATACTTCTTTAAGCTCAAGACTCCTGTCAGCTTGTCAATCTCAATAAATACGGCGTGCGCTGCAAAAGAGAAGATTTCATGAGGCAGTCCATGCATCCTGAGATTTTCATTATTAGTTAGAACTTCGGAAGCGGTAGGAGCTTCAAAGTAATGAACGCATGTTTTGCGCTCATCCGGCATCGCATTGAAGAGTTCCTGAAATGAAAAATGTCTGCCATCTCTTGTGGCGATTCCACCAGGCTCCAGAACCGGTTCAGTTGAGTCCGTTAGGCCAAAGTTCTCCGAAGCGCATTTCAGGATGCTGTCACGCAATTTTTCGCAAGCTCCTATAAGCGCCATACCAAATGTGTATGTCGTTCTGCTGGCGGATGATGAACAACTAGGCAAAGTCATGAAGGTGTCCGGTTGTATCAGTTCCAGGCGCTCTGCGTTTTGGTTGAGAATGTGGCCTGCAATTTGGGCGTAGGTTGATGAGTTTCCTTGTCCCATATCAACAACCCCACTGTATATTCGTATTTTTCCAGACTCAGTCAGTTCAACCTTAGCGTTTGCGTAATCTTTGACGAACGGACCATAACCCATGCCATGGATCATTGCAGCCAGACCATACCCTCTAACGGTTCCGAGGGGCGCCTCCAATTTCCATTGATGACGATTTTTCCAGGCCGGATTTTCCGACAGGGTGTCCAGGCACTGCATCATTCCTGTGGAACAGTTGATCTTCTTACCTAAAAAAGTGAAATCTCCCTGACACAGAGCGTTTTTTTTCCTTAGTTCAAGTCCACAAATACCCAATTCAGTGGCTAGAATGTCAATCATCTGTTCCATTGCGGCTGTAACTTGTGGAACACCGAAGCCCCTGAATGCGCCTCCAAGAGAGTTATTGGTGTAAACCAGCCAGCCTCTGATGGTGGAATTTGGTATCCTGTAAGGCCCACCAGAGTGCTCCAAGGCCAAGGTCAGGACTACACCGCCCAGAAAATCGTAAGGACCTGTGTCCATTAAAATGCTGACATCCAGAAAATGTAGTGTTCCGTCAGATTTTGCTCCCAGACGGTAATTCATTTTTGCCGAATGTCTCTTGGTGCTGGCGACAAACGACTCACTTCGATCCCAGAGCATTTTAACAGTGCGACCCTTAGATTTGATGGCCGCCAGCCCCAGATATGCCTGGACTGTCAGACTGTCTTTCCCGCCAAATGCTCCACCGCAGTAAGGGGCAATGATACGGACATTCTTCGGATCCATTTCCAGTATCTGGGCTACTTCATATGCATCCCTGAAAGGAGTCTGGGTAGAGCAGCAGATCACCAGTCTACCGTCATCCTCGATCCTTGCCCAGCCCCCTTCAGTTTCCAGGTAGGCGTGTTCCTGGACTTGTGTTTCAAATACTCTCTCAATCAATACATCGCATTCTTCCGGGGCCCGATCAGGATACCCAAATTTTAAATCAGCCTGCAAAAGAACATTTCCACCAGGATTGTCCTCATGCACTAGAGGGGAAGATGGACTGAGAGCTTCCTGAGGATCCGTCACCGGCGGCAGTGACTCAAATTCAAAAGTGATTTTTTGGAGGGCCTCGGCAAGGATGGCTTCGTCCTCCGCCACTACCAGAGCCACAGGGTCTCCCTGGTATCTTATCTTTTCAAAGGCCAAGACCGGTCGGTCGGCTCGCACGACACCATGTATTTTGTGTCCGGGAATGTCTTCGTGAGTCAGGACAGCCGTAACCCCCTCCATGATAATCGCATCCGATGTATTTATCGACAGCAGACGAGCATGCTTGACTCCAGCCCTTTTGACCCCGACCCACAACATGTCCTTTTGAATGAAGTCGGAGGCATAAATGGTTTTACCCGTGGCCTTGTCGTAGGCGTCAAGACGCGGTTCCGAATCCCCTATTCTCATGATCCTGCAGGTTGAGTTTATGTCGCTCATGATTCTGGTCACTTTTTAGATCTTTAATTTAGTCAATCTTTTTAATAACAGATTAAATTTATTTCAGGATTCGCTCCATCCCCTCAACAAGCTTTTCCATGACAATCTGGTGGGACATTGAGACCCTGATGTATCCCGGAAACCTGAAACCGGACATGGTCCTGACCATAAGACCCAGCGTCATTAATTTTCGATAGGCAAGTGTGTCACTGATGGGCAACCTTGCCATCATGAAATTGCCTTCCCCGCTAACGTATTCCAGATCCAGTCTTTGGAATTGTCGCATCAAAAATGATTTACTTTCGCTCACGAGAGCCCGGGTCATTCTTACGTGCCCCTCTGAATCCAGTGAAGCCATGGCTGCCGCCTGTGCAAGAGTGTTAACGGAGTATACGACGCATGTTTTTCTGATGGCGTCCACAAGTGGCTCCTGGGCGCACAGATAACCGATCCTCAAACCCGCCAGACCATACATTTTGGAAAAAGTTCTGAATACCACCAGATTGTCATATTCTTCTACCAAATCCAGTCCATTGGGAAATGTTGCATCCTCCACAAACTCGGCGTAAGCCTCATCCAAAACGACTATTTTCTCGTCCCCAAGTCGATTCATGAAAGCCCTGAGCCTGTCTATACTCCAGAATTTACCGGTTGGATTGTTAGGATTACAGATGAAAACGATCTTGGTCTTTTTGTCCACCAGATCAAGCATAGCCTGTTCATCAAATTCAAAATTGCTTAACGGAGCGAGTTTGGCCTGATAACCTGAGAAATTGGCTATCCATTCATATACAGCGAAGGTCTTATCCGCAGTGACTATGTTGTCACCCTGTTCGCAAAACGCTTTTATCACAAAACTTATTACTTCATTAGCCCCATTCCCCACTAAAAACTGTTCATGGTTTTTGTTGAATTTCCGAGCCAGCCTGATCCGCAAATGATAACTGTCCCCGCTAGGGTATATTGCAGCTTTTTCTGGTGGGAACGAGCTTATGGCATTCTGGGCTTCAACACTCGGACCCAATGGATTCTCATTGTTGTTCAGACGATGAAGAGTTGAACAACCATAAAGTTTCATGAGTTCGGTGTCCGGTTTGCTGGGGGTGTAAACCTCAAAGTTTTTTACATATTCCGGGAGCAAACGCTCTAATCGCCAAAAAGAACTCAATGCATTCCTCCCGGGATATACTGAAGCACTACTGTGTCACTCTTCCCAGCCATTGGGACCAGATAACATGGTTCGAATGAGCATTCGAGCAATGCTGGCGCAAACATACTGTAGTCCGGGAACCCAAGGTCCATGTCAAAAAAAATGTTGGGGATTCCATCGCTAATCAGGAGATTCAGATGAGCCCTGAGATTGTCTGCAGCGTCATGTCCGTATATGACCGGTCTGAGGGTTACCTTGTTAAAATTCCGGAAAATCTTTGTTGATATCACAGAGTGAGCCTGCTTGGTCTCACCGGTGTAAACAAGACTCTCAACATTTCTGGCCAGAAACAGTTCCTCATACTTCCTTTTCACAAACTCTGAAATACACGGATGAACAACTATGACACTGCCGTAGTCTTCGTCCAGATGCCTGAAATATGCGTTAACTTCCGTCCGTTGATCATGTTCAAAAAAATAGTGAGAACCCAACTTTTCGAACATTCCGACCGGCAGATCAGATGTCGGCCACATCGACATAACACCAATGGCGTTTGTTCTAGCCACTCTTTCCAGTAAGAAATCAACCAGTCCCTGGGAAATATCCTGATCTTTACATTCGGCAAGAAGAAATGGACCTCGAAAAGTCACAAGCCTTTCTGATTCCCATTTCCACACCAATCCTCCTGCAACAGTCCCCGCTTCATCCAAAGCAACTGCAATCCTGTAATAGCCCCGTAGGGCCATGTCAATCAGTTTTCCCGGAAATCTGAACGCATCCGGGACGTTGATCTTGGGATAATTTACCGACACCACCCTGATCAGGTCTTTCATTTGTTCGGGGTTGGCTTCTTCTATGTGAAATTTGCCCTTCAAGACGGGGTTGGCTCCGGCCAATTGATCAATCTCAGGGTAATATTTCTCCTTAACGAGTTTTAACCTGAGTTTTGATCCGCTCTGATCCAGGCTAAAACTGTCAACCATCCTTGAGGCGATTATGAGGCCTGTTTCATCATTACATTCATCGGCCCCAGAGTGGTCGGGAACACAACCCAGGTTAAATGCGTGCAAATCAAAATCATCAGAGGAAAAAATGAACTCCGTTTCTACCTGGTATCCCTTACCTAAGACATTAATGCGCACGACATCCTTTTGAGGAATGATGTCGCATAAATAAACAAATATTTCTTCTACAGCCAAAGTAAGCGCCAGCGTTTCATTTTCAGCCAGTCCGAAGGCTATCGCAGCAGACTCCACGAAAGCAGTGCTCACCCTCAACAGGCCAAGATCACTGTTTGTAACCAATTCCAACCGATCAGTATCAACTTTAGGCAAGACAGCAGCCTCCATTCAATCACATCCAGTGCATGTACGGCGCCGGGGCCAATTTTTTGACGTTAAAACCCAATTCTCTGGCAGCTTTTAAGGGCCAGTATGGATTTTTGAGCATTTCTCTGCCCATTAGAACAATGTCGGCTTTTCCTTGAGCAATGATCTCGTTTGCCTGCACTGGCTCGGCAATCAACCCAACTGCGGCCGTAAGAACATCGGCCTTTTCTCTGACTTCTAGGGCAAAATGCGCCTGCCAACCCGGGCCAAAAGGGTAAATCTTATGATCCGGACTATTGAACCCTGAACTACAGTCTATCAAATCCACACCCTCTGATTTAAGGATTTTTGCGAGTTCGATCGTTTCTTCCAGCGTCCAACCACCCTCTACCCAATCAGTTGATGAAAGGCGAACAGCGAA
>CAZVOU010000338.1:0-22086 GCA_964628605.1 uncultured Syntrophaceae bacterium | reverse complement strand
GGGACATGATCTCAGATGATCCTCCAGGGCCTTGTGATCAACTTCATCAGCCTCTCCATCAAATATTCTTCCATATAGCGAGCTAGCATTTTCACAGTCCATCATGACAAGACCTTCTTAAGTTTTTCTTTAATTACCATTCTGGCCCTATGAAGGCGAGATTTGGTAGTTCCCTCAGGCAGATCCAGCATCCGGGCTATCTCTTCATACGAAAAGCCCTCTATGTCTCTGAGGATTACGATTTCCTTGTGATCCGGTTCGAGTTCCTCAATGGCGTCCTGAACTACTTTCTGGACCTGCCTGCTTGAAAGTATGTTTTCAGGATTCGTCGTCGTGTCCGGAATTACTCTCTGGTAGCCTTCACCTTCGTCGTCCTGATTCTGAGATGACTTATTCACAAAGAAGCCACGCCGCTTCAGATACTTGAACCGGTTCTTCCCCCGATTGGTCGCAATCTGGAAAAGCCAGGTAGAAAATTTAGAATCGCCACGGAATTTTTTCAGATTCTGATATGCCGCCGCGAAAATTTCCTGCGCCAGATCATTAGCTTCTTCCTGATCACCTACAAATCGGTAAGCGACGTTAAAGACCTTTTTCTGATATTTCAGGACGAGTTCGCTGAAGGCCTCCTTATCCCCATGATTACAGCGGGATACCAATTCTTCATCATCATCAACACCCGATTTCATGCTGGGGATGACTGCCAGACTTGCTAACGTAAGACAAAGCAAACTCAGAATTGTTTCAGGGGATAACTCCACTAGGCTATTTTTTTCTCCAGGACAGTGTATTTTGAAAAACTATGGTAACAGAGCCACAATGTCAACCTTTTAGACTGTCCAGACCATTGGCTGCAATGAATTGTCTGGCCATATCCGGATCGTAATCTGATCATTCTCTAGTTGATTTGAATGTCAATTTTACACAGCGGGCTGTCACAGCATGAGATTCTAACGCGCTACGCGTCAAAAAAAAGATCCAATGGCCTGTCGCCATCAGATCCATTCCCTTGATACGGCAAATCGACCCCTGTCTTGTTCTGAAACGACACTGGACGCCGCCTCCGTAATTACCCGTTGGCTCATATCCATGCTACTCCGGGAGCCCTATCCAGATCTCAGGATGACTATTCAGCATCACAAGCTTCAGGCCAATAGCCAGGCAATCCACTTCAGGTTCCCGCTAACTTGACAGAAAGGTCCTGTAAGCCTTGAAACACATCCATATGTCATCTTTGGCGCATACCTCGAAGGGTGAATGCATGCCAAGGATCGGCGGACCACAATCTATAATGTCTATGCCGGCATTTGCCAGATACTTGGCCACCGTTCCGCCGCCACCCTCATCGACTTTGCCCAGACCCGCCGTTTGCCATATCACTTTGGCCTCATTAAACAGCCGCCTGATCCATGAAGCATACTCGGCGTTAGCGTCGGATCCCATATATTTTCCACCGCTTCCGGTGTATTTGGTTATCCCTATGCCATGACCTACTTTGGAATTGTTCCTCTTTTCATACATTTCGGCGTAGGTCGGATCAACAGCCGCCGTCACGTCTCCAGAAATGGCTTTCGCTCCGGCAAGCACTTTCCTGAGATTCCTCTGCGACGGCTCCAGGCCTGTTGATTCCATCAGCTCAAACAGAAATGTCTCTAAAGCAAATGATTTTGCGCTTGTGTTTCCTTCTGAGCCAATTTCCTCCTTGTCATAACAGATGGCAATTGCGGTGTGGGTTGGCTCTTCTATTTCCAGCAATGCCGTGACGCTTGTGTAGGCGCAAACCCTGTCGTCCTGACCGTACCCTGCGACCATGGATCGATCCAGGCCTGCGTCTCTGACGGGCTCTGCGGGCACAATCTCTATCTCCGCGCTGGCAAAATCCTCCTCGGTCATGCCGTACTGCCTGTGCAACAGCTCAAGAGCTGCCAGCTTGACACGATCTGAAGCTTCCTTATCTTCGTAAGGCGTCCCCGCAACTATGACATTCAGATTTTCAGCGGGTATGAACTCAGAGGCTTTTTGCTCCATTTGCTTCCTCGACAGATGGGGAAGCAGATCCGGAATTGTGATCACTGGATCATCGGGATTTATTCCAATTTCTATTTCAACAGCTTGACCATCCTGTCGCACCACGGTTCCTACCATGGCCAGAGACCTGGCGACCCATTGATATTTCTTTATTCCGCCGTAGTAATGTGTCTTGAGTATGGCCAGTCCGAGTTCTTCATAGAGTGGGTTCGGTTTCAGATCCAGCCTTGGACTGTCAATGTGTGAAGTGACTATCCTGACCCCTTCTGTAAGAGGCCTGGAACCAATTATGGCCAAGGCGAGCAATTTTCCCCTTGAATTGAAAAACAGCTTTCGATCATTTCCGGAAGCGACAGACACATCCTTGAAGCCTTTTTCCAGGGCCATGTCACGCAATGAGGCTACACATCTTCTCTCGGTCCTGGACGAACCAAGAAATTTCTTGTAACCCTCTGAATAGTTTTTAACGGCAATTTTATCTTCATCGGATAGGCTGTCCCACACCCGAGGTTTTTCCATCATCAATTTTTCTTTCAGCTTGGTTGTCTTACTGGACTCTTTTCCGTCTTTCATGCTTAACCACCATTTTATTCTTTAGTTCCAAGGGGCTATTTTCTGGATTTCCATGGCGGATCAAGGGGATTGAAAACTTCGGATGACGACCTCGGTTGATCTGATTCAGGTCCAAGGGCGCCTGCGCCGGATGCCGATGCGGCCTTTAACGGGGGATAATTCTTTCTTTCCAGGAAATCACGAGCCGTGTTTATGGGGGTGGCAAATCCGATCCCCTGACTCTTCCACAGTAATATCGTGTTTATCCCTATTACCTCGCCATTCATGTTGAATAGGGGCCCGCCCGAATTACCAAGGTTCATCGCCGCGTCTATCTGGATAAGAGGTGGATATCCTGACCCTGGGATCAGCCTCTTTTGTGCGCTGACTATGCCTATCATGATCGACTGACCGATTCCATACGGGTTGCCAATACCTATGACCCACTCGCCAAGATCTACATTGTCAGAATTTCCCAAGTGAACCGGTTCAAGCCCTGTAGCGTCTATCTTGATCAACGCTATGTCGTTCTTGCTGTCCTTGAAGAGAACACGCGCAGGATATTTTGAACCAGTCAGCAGTTCCACTTCAATCTGTGATCCGTTGCGAAGAACATGCTCGTTTGTGATAATATGTCCAGTAGATGAGATTATGAACCCGGAACCGTAACCAGTAGCCTTGCTGTTTGAATCAGAACTTAAACCCAGGTTGCCAAAAGACCACGAAGATCCGCCATCCAGCATGCGAATGGAGACCACTGACCTGTTCACCTTCTTTATCAGACCTCTGACATCTGGATACAATGATCTTACCGGAATGTTTGCATCGTCGCGTGGCGACGCCGGTTCAGGCTTGAATGGAACCGGAGTCAATCCCATGCGGCCACGCGTGGAAGAATCCGTTGCCACATCCTTCAACTCGCTGGCAAACCCTGCTCCACTTTTGGAAGATACTGAGTTGGCGGCCAGACGGTGATTCGCGCCTTGTCCGTGGGAAAGTTCAGGGAGCATGCATGAAAAAATACAAAAATATGCTAACATGAAAACGATTCCATGTCGGAAAGCCGTCATAAAAAACTCCTTAAAACGGTTTCCCGAAAGGAACCTTAAAATACGGCAGGTCCTCCGGGGAGTTGCGTCAAGGTATAGTCCGGGCATGGTGTGTTGTCAATCTATTTCTATATTTTCATTGACACATTCGATAGGTTTAACCTATTCTTTAATGTTGTTTGTTAAATTTTAATAAGATCGGCGTCCAGGAATTCAGCAATGTACGAAATTGAAATAGTCACAGGTTTTTCAGCGGCTCACCGCCTTCGTGAGTACAAAGGCAAATGTGAGCGCCTCCATGGTCATAACTACAGGATTCACGTCACGGCGCGCTCGCATGCGCCAGGACCGGGTGGAATGGTTATCGATTTTGGAGACCTTAAAAAAGCCACCAACAGGGTAATGGACTCTCTTGACCACTCTTACCTCAATGACATTCCACCATTTGACAAAACCGAACCTTCAGCGGAGAACATAGCGAAGCACATATTCAATGAGTTAAAAATCATTATACCCGAATATGCGGACATGTTACATAGTGTCACCGTTTGGGAATCCGACTCTTCTAGGGCTTCATTCATAAGGGACTGAACCTGTAAACAGGAATTGCTGCTATAAATTTTGTCAGGAGTAACAGGGTGGACATCAATTTTATACCGGACATTCAGAGCCTTCCAGACGAACGAAACATCCCGATAGACAAGGTCGGAGTCAAAGGACTCAGATATCCAATCAGCGTCAGGGATCGTGCCAAGAGCCTCCAGCACACTGTTGGCATCTTCGATCTTTTCGTCAATTTACCTCATGATTTCAAAGGGACCCACATGAGCCGCTTTATTGAAGTCCTCAATGAGTATCGCGGTGAAATATCGATGCAAAAGTTTCAGGAGGTCCTGGAAAGAATTAAAACGCGTCTTCACGCGAGAAGCGCACACATGAACGTAGAATTTCCGTATTTTGTGGAAAAGGCCGCTCCGGTCACGGCCACTCCCGGGTTGATGTCATACACCTGTTTCATGAGAGGATCACTGGCGGATAATTTCGACCTTATCGTTGGGGTTGAGGTTCCTGTGACAACGGTCTGCCCATGCTCCAAAGAGATATCAGCATACGGGGCTCATAATCAGCGCGGTCTGGTCAGGGTCCAGTTGCGTTTCAACAAATTTTTCTGGATCGAAGAGATAATAGAGATCGTTGAGTCATCAGTAAGTTCCGAAATTTACTCGCTTCTAAAGCGACCGGATGAGAAATACGTCACTGAAAAGGCTTTTGACAATCCCATGTTTGTTGAGGACGTTGTTAGAGCAGCCCTCTCACGTTTGAGAGAAAAAAATAACTTCCCGTGGTACAGAATCGAGGCTGAAAACTTTGAGTCAATCCATAATCATAGCGCTTACGCCATGATAGAGAAAGATTTTTATCCATCTCCTGAATGTTTTCAGGGAGCCTGCCAGCTGGGTTCAAACGGTTCTTAACCACTTTTTTGAATAGTGCGTTCAAGACCTTAGACCCTCGGCCTAAAGCCGTTTTTCTTGACTATCAGGTAAGCAGTTACTAGAATGTCATCGTCAGCTCAAGTAGCTGACCTCATGTTTTGACACTGGAATGAAGGTACCAAAGGTTGGAGCCAGTCAGCAGAAAGACGGTAGTAGCCATAATAGCCCTTTTGTTGTTAGTTCCTTCTATTAGCGAGGCTTTAGAGCCGGCTCACTCCAGCAACTTCATGAGAGAGACCGTAGGGGCTGTAACTAATCGGGCGTACCAGCCGGGTCCCGGAAGCATCGAAAATCATGGCCTGAAACCAAAATCGGGACCGGTTCGCAGTTCTTCGCCAATTCCACAAAAGCCAACGAGAGCTCCATCAGTTGGCGGTGATCGTCAGCCTGTGGTTCCCGAGTTTGCTGGACTTCCAAACGTCAAACGTAACCTGAATCCCCAGTTCAAACCTGCTGCTCTTCGCAAAGATGATTCAGTCACCAGGACTCCGAGAGTTACAAAACCAAGATGGTCACCTATCTTATCCAGGGTATCTGCTAACAATCTCAAAATCAAAGCCAAAGCGCTTTTTTGTGTAGACAGATCGTCAAACAGAGTCATATTGGCCGAGAATGTTGAGGCCCCACTTCCAATAGCATCCATAACGAAACTTTTGACAGCCATGATTGTGATTGATGATATGGACCTTACGTCACGCGTTGTGGTTCCCTATGATATTCGGGAAGTGGAGAAGCACACCGTTGGAATCAGGGCCGGAGAAATTTTTTCCGTGAACGACCTTCTGCATGGAATGCTGATTGAGTCTGGTAATGATTGCGCTGAAGCTCTTGCGCGGGCTTATCCCCACGGCGGACGGGCGGGATTTATAAGGGCTATGAACAGAAGGGCGAGTGAACTCGGAGCGTCCAGTGTAAAAATATATACGCCCAGTGGATTGGATCACAAATTAAGCCTGGGTAGAAAAGACGGCAGGGAACTACCCGCTAAAAAACCCAATATATCGACAGCTCAAGACGTAGCGCTAGTCGCTGACCATGCGTTCAGGTATCCCCTGATTGCCCAGATTTCCAGCATGAAGACCTACACAATGAAGACGCTCAATGAGAAGACCAAGGATTATCCGCTGTTTTCCAACGACAAGCTTCTGCACAGAAACCTTCCGGTCGCTGGGGCCAAAACGGGCTTTACCAACATGGCGGGCAGATGCATAGTGGCGCTATTCAAGGATGATGGCAAGGAACATCTGGTGGTCGTTCTCAACACAGCCCAGCATTTCAAAGCCGCTGAAAAGATTTACCGCTGGGCGGCAAAAAGTATGTGACAAAAGATTATTTGTTGGAATGATTAACTTTCCGGTCAAGGCCTCCTGACTATGAACGGCCCGGTCATTTTGTGTTAACATAGTCCCCTGAACATCTCATCCGGGGGCTTTCAAAATGCCGTTTCATTTCATTTTACCCAAATTCTGCGCCAGTGTTCTCTTTGTAATCACAGTTTTAACACTATGCGCTTCGCCATGCTTTGCCACTCCGACAGATAACAATTCAATAGAGACAAAAGTCCTGAGGGTTTTTGCAGTCAAGAAATCTCCTTATTATCACAAACCATGGAAATCACCTGATTTTACCCAGGTCAAGGGCAGTGGGTTCTTCTTCAGTGATGAAAAGAATTTTCCCGGCCGCAAAGGTTTGATTCTAACCAACGCCCACACTGTCTCGATGTCGGAAAGCGTTCAGATTTCAAATGGCAAAGAAAAACGACGTTACGAGGCCAGACTTGTTGGGATCTGCAATTCAGCGGACTTTGCCGTGCTGGAAATGAACCAGGAGGAATTCGAGTCTTATGAGAAGAGAAACGGGCCGGTCACGCCTCTGGACTTGGGAGACAGTGACAGCCTAAGGGTTGGAGACAAGGTTCTTGGTTGGGGCTATCCGCTGGGCGGAGAGAGGATCAGTAAATCAGAGGCCGGTGAAATTAGTCGCATAGAAGTCAGCAGGTACGCGTATTCCCAGGAATTATGGTTGATGGTGCAGGCTTCTCTTCAGCAGAACCAGGGTAATTCCGGTGGGCCGGTTTTAAAAGACGGAAAAGTAGTTGGAATATCGTTTCAGGGGATGAAGGTGGGTGACAGGATAAACTATTTTATCCCTATCAATCTCGTCAAAGGACTATTGCCGGCATTGAACAATGAGGATGTTATTCCTCACTGGCGTTACCTTGTCCAGTTCATGTTTCCACGAATCAAGGAATATTTTGGTCTCGGAGTAGATCATGGCGGGATACTGCTGGACTATATAATTCCGGAGGGCGGACCATACAAATTCGGATTGCGCAAAAACGACATCATCACGGAAATAGATTCCCATTTAATTGATAATTATGGTGACATCTACTTTGAACCTCTGGGCCAAAGAGTCTACTTTTCTGAAATCCTCAACAGAAAAAAGGTTGGAGACACCTTGAGTCTCAAAGTTGTGAGAGATTCCAGAACCATTGAGATCAAAGGGGTCATTCCCAAGGGTTTGCCAAAATTGGTCCCCAAAATGTTTACTACAGCAAATTATTTCATTTTTGGTGGGATCGGATTTGTGGAACTTACTGCAAACTGCATTGACAACATGGGCAAATCAGGAGAATCGTTTCAGTACAGGTACCAGAACAGGTTCCCTCAAAAACCTCGAGAGAAAATCGTAATAATTTCTGAGATATTTCCTGAATACGGTTTGACGGATACTGCTGGATTTCTTAACCGCGTCAAGAAAGTTGGAGACGTGGAAATCCTGAATATCGATCATCTCTACCACATTCTTCAAGAAAGGAAAGCCGCTGGTGAAAAAAGGGTCCTGCTAGAACTTGCCGGAAACATGAGATTGCCGGTTGATCTGAAAGACTCAAATGAACTCGACTCTCAAATAAAACAAAAATACGGGATACTATACATGAACACCCCAAACGGATTTTTTGAGTAAGCCGGGTTCATTTCAACTGCCCTACCATAATTGAAAGGATGCGGTTTGGGATTTCCTCCCTACTGCATTGATGCAGTTAGTAGTTTTTTTGCGCATGGATAACGATGGAACAGGGATTATTTCAGGTCCAGTTGACCTTCAGCCTCGAAACCTTCCCTTTGCGCATATACTTTACGTAACCCCTGTCTCTTCCGAATTCATACAGATCCCTGGTAATCTTTACGTCATCCCGGCAGTATTTTTCGATGAGATCCATCCTTCCCTCCTTAAACCACCGGGCCGCGTCAAGACCTGAACCAGACTTGTTCAAACCAAGAGTATGTTCAGCGAAGTGGTTCAGGCTGAGTCTGAAACCAAGCCTGTTTTTAGCGTCAACCATCAGATCGAGGTTATTGAGTTCTCTCAGGTTCTGGGAAGTATATGCTGACAGGACTGAATAATCGAAAGAAACGTGATTGAAACCAACCACCAGGTCGGCCGACATGAGTTTCTCAATCAACTCATCCACATTCTTTTCTGTAAAAGTCTGAAAACCGGAAGCCTCTGAATATGTAACTGCGAGAGAAAGAAGCATTTTTGGTATATTGCTCCAGCCACCGACTTCCTCGGCCAGTTTCTGGGTCTCCAGATCAAAAACTAATATTCTTCTGTCCGTGCTGCCCGACATTGTTGGTCTACGGGATTCATGGGATTGCGTGTCGATGTAAACAGGAAGATCCACTTCCCCTTCTGTGGTATCATCAGCGGCATTCGCGCTCGTAACAACTTCTGGGACATGTTCAGGTTCATTGGTTACTTCTTGAGGGATCAGCAGTTCGTCAAGGACCATGAGGCAGGCCAATTTGTCCAGTGGTTTATTCCCGGATCCACATTTAGGTGAGTGAATACATGACGGGCAACCAGTTTCACACTCACAGTTTCGTATCAGATCTCTCGTTTTGTCGAGAAGATCCAGGATAACATCGAAGGCTTTGTGCGCCAGCCCTACTCCCCCGGGATGTCCATCATATATAAATACCGCGGACTTACATACCTGCTCGTGATAAGGTGTGCTTATTCCTCCAATGTCGTTTCGATCACATAGCGCAAACAGAGGAAACATCGAGATTGCAGCATGCTCCAAGGCGTGAATTCCCCCCATGAAATGTAATGACGATTTTTCAACCTTGCTTTTTATACTATCAGAAATCTCAATCCAGATGCCAACAGTTTCAAAGGGGTCCGGATTCAAGTCAAGAGGCTCTGTGGCTATGAGCTCCTGCCCGGAAGTTCTTCTCTTTTCATAACCGTGTATGTGCTCGATAACTTTTAGTCTGGCCTCCCGAATCGAAAAACCTGCGTAATCCCTTGATCTGATAGGAGATCCCAATATGTTGGTAGTCTTTTCGGAAAGCGTCTTGGTGTAATAGTTGTAATTGACCTGTTCGACAAAAACATTTCTCTTTTCCTGATCAAAATGGGTCACAACGAATTGGGTTGACCTGTGAAGATAAATGGCCCCCATGTGAACTTCATGGTAGGCCCTGTTACCTCCTGAAACTCCAATCAGCTTCCTGCCATCCCTGGAAAATATGGCAAATGAGTTTCCTATCGACCGTAGATCGACCTCCCTGTGTGGCCGTGAATTCACACTTGTGATGGACCCAAACCCTGACTTGTAGAGTCGTCCAGACTCTACAAGGAACTCAATAGCCTCTTTGACCGACTTGTTGCTCATCCATTCTTCAGACATCATCAGAGGAAGCTCAGCCGCCGCACAGGGCAAATGTCGTTTGAGGACCTCCACATTCAGAGGATCGAGAACGGCTTCTTCAAACCCCCTCTGAAAGAAATCATCGGGATTTTTGAGAAAATACTGATCAAGGGCATCGGCCCCTGCAATCATCAGTATGGCGCTAGGATGACCTCCCCTGCCCACTCTGCCGCCGCGCTGCCATGTATTTACAATTGTGCCGGGATATCCAACCAGGATACAAACATCCAACCCTCCCACATCAATTCCCAGTTCCAGGGCGGAAGTCGAAATTACTCCATCAAGCTCTCCGCTGAACAGCTTCTTTTCTATTTCCCTTCGTTCCTCCGGCAGAAACCCCGCCCTGTATGAACTCACCCTCTTTCTCAGCGACGGAGCGTCTGACATGACCCATAGCGTTATTAACTCGGTTATCTTTCTGGCCCTAGTAAAAACTATTGTTTTCAGGCCATCGTTAACTGCTCTCACAAACAGTCTGGCGGCTATTGTGTAGGGACTCAGAAGTGGGTTCAGAAACATGAAATGGCGTGTGGACGACGGAGCTCCTGATTCGTGAACAACCGAGACGTTGTCTCCAATCAGTGAACTGACGAAATCCCCAGGGTTCGCAATGGTTGCTGAACAGGCTATGAACTGAGGATGTGAACCGTTATGGGAGCATACGCGCCTGACTCTCTTGATGAGCTGGTGAATGTGACTACCAAAAATACCCTTGTAGGTGTGGGCCTCATCCAGAACTATGTACGCGAGATTGGAGAAAAAGCTTTTCCACGAATTGTGAAATGCCAGAAGGCCCAAATGAAGCATGTCCGGATTTGTAATGATCACCCTGGGAGGTTTACTCCGAATCCTTCGGCGTTCGGATTCGGATGTATCTCCGTCATAGACAGCCACATCAATCCCTGAAGCTCCCGCCAGAGACACAAAGGCCTCACATTGATCCCGCTCAAGAGCCTTGAGTGGAAAAATAAAAATTGCATGAGCCCTAGGGTCCCGGATTAGTTTGTCGAGCACAGGGATCTGGTATGAAAGTGTTTTCCCGCTGGCAGTGCTTGTCGATAAAGCAACGTTATTTCCATATAGAGCCAGACGGACGGTTTGAGCCTGATGCGAATAAAGTGAGTTTATGCCGGTAGCCCTGATCAATTCCCTGGTCTCAGGCGTTAATTCATCGGGAACAGATTCTGTCCTTGAAGGCGCCGAGGGAAATACCTGGTGGTGAGCTACGTTCCAATCCAAACATTGCGGCCGTTTCAGCCATGTCAAAAAGTCTGATAACACGGTTCTCGATTATTCCCAGCTCCAGTTTTTCTTAGAGTCAAAACGCCGGCTCAAAAAGAATTTACCTCTTGAGCTTGGCAAGCTCCTGTTTCCAGTACACGTTCACACCCTCCATGTATGCCGACCGTGGCAAAATTGGAGCGCTGATCGCTGTCATTGTGTCCTCAGACAGTTGTCCGGTCCTCGTAATTTCCTGTCCAGCCTCCCTTACAGCGTCTGTTATTCTCACGATCTCACCGGTTAGCATTTCAGAATAATGCATTATCGGTCCATGTGGTCTGAGTATGTGTCCCAGGTATTCCGCATGGAAATTCTGGCACATCCGTTTACAATGAAAAATCAGGGCGTCAAAGTTGTCCTTTTCATAAAATCCACAGTTGCTCACAAGCAAAAACTTCCACCGTCTGTCAAGCCGGGACGGATGCCTGCAATGATCGTCTTCGAGTACGAAATCAGGCTCAGCAAGGGGAATCAGTCTATCCACAAAAGTCTTGCATTGAGCCGTCATTCCATCGACATAGAGAGGAGTGCCCAACGCCAGTATGTCTGACCACAGGCATTTTTCAAGAAGTTCAGCCTGATCGTCCCTGATGACACATTTGCCCGGGGTCTTGATCCAGCAATTGAAACAGCCCCTGCATGGCTTAATATCCTTTTTTGCAAGGAAAACTTCTTCTACCTGCGCCCCCGCCTTTTGGGCGCCCTCTATGAAAGCCTTTTGCAACTTGTAGGTGATTCCATTTTTGCCAAGTGGGCTCGCGTTGACAAACAGTATTCTGGTAATGGCCATCTCTGTCACTTGTTCCTATTGCTGGATCCGATTGGAATTTACACCTGTAGGCGTCAGATTTGCGCTTCCTGACCTGCCAGTTCCCAATCAGGAAATATCATCATCTGGCCTGTCATGACAGCGTCCTCGCCTTGCACAGGGTCCTCAAAACATACTACATTTCCATTGGCGTCACGATGGAAATTCTGGGTTACCACATAGGGGCGGGCGCCTCGGACAGTTGTTGCCAGGACCAGAGCCTCTTCAAAGAAGCTTGACCTGTAATCTACGACCTTGGCGCAGGTAATCGCCGTAACAGCGTAGGCGTTCTCTTCAAGAGCCATAGTTTTTACTTGTTCTACCTGATCTCTTCTCTGCGCGCAGTCCTGATAAGTCAGCATAATGGGTATGGCTCCTGTCATGGTGTGCAGGACGGCGGTTGGGTAATGGCGCCCATCCCTCCTCAGAGTGTCCCTCGCTATTGGAAGCATCACTTCAACAGCCCTTTTCACTGACTCATCAACAGCGACAATATTGGTTACTAGAATGGCTGAATCGATCACCTGACTTTCTCCGGATCCATGGTCTGAAAATATGGTAATGCCTTCGCGGTCTTCACGCCATAGAGGCAATTTAATTTCCGGAGGTTCTTAGAAATTTTCTGGATCGTCCTTGTTCACTCTGAAGAACTGTTCCATAATGAAATCAACAACATCTTGATTAACGTGAAAGTTTTCACGTCCTTCGGTGAAGATCGACTTTCCCATCATGGGTCTGTATATGGCGGCCATTTCATAAGCGGGGAAATAAAACGCATTGTCGTGGCGTGAAACGAATTCGTCAGCGACAGCTCTCAGAGTCGATTTTGAATTGCAGCTAGCGCTTATAACATCCAGATCTTCCCTGAACGTTGCCCAAAGATGCACTGGAGATACCGTTACAATAAGTTTGGCTGACGGATTATGGATAGAGAGCAGATCATGAATTCTTTCAAGATTTGCAAGGTTTTCATCAAATCTTGAAACCCTGAAGGAGTATTGAGTCATGTCGCCGCCCTCATTCACATAAGGCCCTGAAGGCAAACAAATAACCGACCCGTCTTTTATGCTCTGCCATATCTCCGTGAGTCCCAGAGTCACTATTATTAGTCTGGCCTTTGTCAGGGCAAGTCGAGAACACTGAACATGGCGCGCAAAATCCGACTCGGCTTTTTCCACGGAATCATAAAGGATTATACGGCGGTATGGGTCCTGGATCTTTGCAGAAACTGGAGATAACCACCAACGAACCTCCGGCCGGAATTCAGCAAACGTGTACTCAAATATCTGACGCATGGAAAATGTGTTGTACAGCCTTTCCCATGCGGCGCCAGCATGTTTTGAGGCAGGATGGTCAGGCTCCTCATTCACGTAATTGTAGCCTTGCCTAACCAGCACATTCTTGATTTCTCGGGCAAAACACGACCCCATTGACGTGATGGGAGTCAATTTATCAAACTCAGGAAGGGACGATGGGGCCAATGGATACATTCCATTGGCTGGTGGATTGTCATAAGATCCAGGCCAAACCTGCCAGGGACTAAAAATGTGTACCGGATGAACGTCAGATCGCGACATGCTGCGGCGACTCCTCGATATCAGGCTCCGTATTTGGTCTGTCGCATAGCGCTAGCTGTAACAAGCTTCATCAGGCTCGAAGCGTTAAAGTTCCCCAAGGACCCATTAAGACATTGTGTCTCACCAAAACCGGTTACATTGAGATTCGATCTTGTTTTGCCTGGAGCCCAAAGGATTAGAGGAATTGGATGCCAGCTATGGGACTTTAGTGTAGCCGGTGTCGAATGATCTCCCGTAATTACAAGAACATCCGGGTGCAGTTCCATGATCCTCGGAATGGCTTTGTCCACCTTCTCGATTTCTGATACTTTACCGTCAAAGTCACCATCTTCGCCTTTACTGTCGGTGTACTTGTAATGAAAGAAGAAAAAGTCATAAGTGTCCCAGTTTGCCCGCAGGGCCTCGATCTGGTCCTCTATGCTGGACAAACCTTCAATCAGAGTCATCCCGACCAGACTGGCAAGACCCTTGTACATTGGATAGACAGCCAACGCTGCGGCCTTGAGTCCGAATACGTCGAAGAACCCTGGAAGCCCAGGTTCGCGTGACCATCCACGAAGCGTCACCATGTTGGCTGGATGCTCTTTACCTATACGCTCGGCTACCTTGTCCACCCATTTGTTTACTATGTCCGCGGTCGCTCTGGCTTCCGCCGATCCATCCTGTGGCCTGAGACGCAGGGGCTTAAGTCCAGTTTTCTGAGGGTCAGTCTCATTGAGCGCGGGTGAAAGCCCAGGACCGCGAAGCAACAAAACAAATCTGTAATCCCGAACAGGCTTCACGATGATCTCTACACCGTCCACTGAAATGTCACTGATGAGATTAACCATTCGGGCGCACTCTTCAGTCGATATTCTACCGGCCCTTCTATCCGTGATAGTTCCAGACTCATCTACCGTGCAAAAATTGCCCCTGGCCGCAACATCCAGATCGGTTAGTTCCAGTCCGATGCCTACGGCCTCCAAAACGCCTCTACCAATGACATACTGCAAAGGATCGTATCCAAAGAGACCTAGATGTCCGGGGCCACTGCCCGGGGTTACTCCAATATCTACCGTGTTTATGAGACCTAGTGAACCCTCTATCGCAAGCCTGTCCATGTTGGGCGTAAACGCTGTTTCCAACTCTGTCAATCCGCCAGACTCACGAGGCAACCCTCCTAAACCATCCAGAACCAGCATAATGATTTTTGAGTCTCCTGTTTGGGACAAAGATTTACACAAATCAAGACCAGTCATAATCAACTCCTTCATGGCAATTTAAATCTATCTTCACAAAACCCTTACACACATTCATTTCAGATTGGCGTGTAACCAGTCAAAACGCCCCGATTCCTGAAAGCTCCTCCAAAGTAAACATATTATAGATCTGGTGTCTTTTTTCAAATAAACAATTTTTTTTCAGTCGCCATGATCCGAGGACCGCTCATGTCGTCAAACCTCTTTATCAACGAGAATTGCCAACAGACCGAAGTAGGATCCAAATCTGACAAAAAACATGCCCCCACATGGACTCTCTAGATATAAAGCCTAATGATATAGCGCAACGATTGGTCCTGGCGGTTTACACAAACCCCTAACTGTGATATTTGCCTTGAGTCACGTCCCCCCTACTGGATTCATTTTCCAGTCTGATATCCGGAGTTCCTGAACCTATGAATAAATTGATGCTGTTCCTGAAGTTAACGCGCCCAACTCAATGGATAAAAAATGGATTCGTGTTCATGCCACTGGTCTTCAGTGGAAGGCTTTTCGTCTGGGAGGACGCTCTGCCAACGTTGTGGATGCTTGTAGCTTTTTGCTTTGGTTCTTCAGCAGTCTACATAATAAATGATTTCATGGACATGGAACAGGACAGGATGCATCCTCTCAAAAAGATGAGGCCCCTGGCTAGTGGCGATGTCCAACCATCTTCCGCGCTGTTGTTGGCAGCCATACTTGTTGTCCTGATGTTCATTTCGGGCGCCATAGCCAAAGCCCCCCTGATGGGAATGCTGGCGCTAGGGGCCTATGTTGCGCTCCATGTACTCTATTCATGGGCACTCAAAGATTACGTAATAATTGATGTTTTAACGATATCCGCTGGTTTCCTTTTGCGCGTGCTGGCAGGCTCATCAGTGCTGATGGTCGGGATGTCGAGCTGGCTAGTGCTTTGCACCTTCTCAATCTCTATTTTCCTGGCTCTGGGAAAACGACGTCATGAGGTGGTTATACTCTCGGATGACGCATCATGTCATAGACCGGTGCTCGAAAACTATTCGGTCACATTGCTTGACCAGTTGCTGCAGGTAGTGACCACAGCTACCTTCATTTTCTACTGTCTCTATTCGGTGAAGGGGCATCTCTCAGGCGAACAGCAGTCTGAGAGCATGATGTTAACAATACCCTTCGTCACTTATGGTATTTTTAGATACATGTTCCTCATTTATCACAAAGAGGACGGCGGATCACCTACCGCGCTACTTCTGACTGACCCACCCCTGCTCATATGCGTGTGCCTGTGGCTAATATCCTGTATAGGAATCATTTATTGCAAGATTGGATATTAAGAGGTTTAAAATGTTAAGGAAAACTCTGATTGTCTTCTACTTTATCTTTCTTGCCGGATTGGGGATACTCATCGGGTGTTTCATTCATGGACAAAGGGTCAATCAGACTACGGTCATGAGTGGCGTTGCTTTCGTTAGAGAGCTTCCGTATGGCGAACGCGCAGTTGGCTGGATCGAGACAACAGTATTTTCTTACCAGGAGCGAAAGAATCTGGAGCAATACAAACAGAAACACAAAGGCAACATTCACATTGATCCAGAAGTTATTAAAAAACATAAGGAATTATACCCAGATACTTCTCGCAATAATGACATACCAAGTTACTACAATGATAATGATAAGATGAAATAAAAAATTTAACCAATGATTGACAAAATCTTCGTTGCATGATAGCCGTCCTATCGAAGCCAGCGTCCTGCTGGGTGAGCCTGAACTGATTTTGATTTTTTTTATTTTTTTAGTTGTATGTTAGGGAGCAAACATGAGTGTGGATAAATCCGCCCAAGATATAGACCTATCCTCAATTCCAGGGGAATTCAGGGAAAACTACAGATTTCTGAATGAACTGATAAGCTGTAAGGAAAAGAATCTAACAGTGTCGAGGCGACTTGATGAATTCCTGGACGAGAGGCTTGGCGCGCTTCGAGGCAGGCTTAACAGGCGCCAGATGAAGATAGTCAATGACTACCTGGCTTATTGTGATGATCAAGAGTCCCACGACGAATATGACAATCAGATGCCCGATCCACCTGTCCCTGTTGAGCTTGAGGCTTCAATACGAATCAGAAAGAGATCGACATGGCTGCCCTGGGAGGCTGAGGCAATTCGTAAGATAGACCGCTGGCGTACAGATCTGAAACTGATCACGCAGGTTTGGGCAGAATGTCGCAGCAGTTTGGCTGTTACCAGGGGATTGGCTGCTGGAAGGAATCCGAAAAAGTAAAGTTATGAACTGTCAATACTAAGATAGCCTTCCGCTTTCAGCGACCAGCCTCTTGAATTTTGCCGCCATGTTGCGCGCAAATGAATTTTCGGTCAGTTCCTCCAATGAAAAGCGATTCTTGGTAACCCAGTTCGGGTTCTCCCACGTTGTTCCTGGCAAGTTCTGCTGCCTGGTGTCCAGAAAAATGTCTTCCTGATTAATTAAAGCAATCGCACAGGGGGTGCTAAAGACAAATTTTAGAGCCGCCGTGTGTAAATCATCAGTGGGAAAGGTTTCTATCCATGCCTGATGGGCGGTATGATCCGGGAGCGCGCCATCTTTGACCAGTCGTTCTATGATTTTTGCCTTGTGATTCGTTCTTTCCTTTCTGAACTCCGGCTCGTCGATTGATTTTATGCGGCCTATCTCAAGACGCTTGTCAATATCGAGTCCGGCCCAGAACCCGGCTAGAGTTGGCAGATCATGAGTGGACAGTGAGACCAGAGCGCGGTTGGGATAATGGAAATAGGGAATCAGGTTTCCCTCCGAATCCCTCTCAAAATAGAATAGCCGGTAAGACAAAAGCCCCCGGTCAATTAGTCTCTCCCGGAAATTATGAGGAACCGTGCCGAGATCCTCACCGATGATCAAATTCCTGGACAGCACGCTCTCCAGGGCTAAAACATTGAGTAGATCTGTCTCATAATCCTTTACGTATACCCCTTCAGCCGCGCTGGCGCCTCTGGGAATCCAGAACAAATGGTGTAACTGCATCACATGGTCTATTCTCAATGCCCCACCGTGTTTCAGATTGGCGCGTAGAATTTTCCTGAACGGTGTATAGAACGATTGTCTGATCTTCCATGAATCTGGAGGGGCAAACCCCCAATCCTGGCCTTCAGGAGCAAATGAATCCGGGGGGGCCCCTACAGAGAAACCCTCGGTAAAATACTCCCTCCAGGCCCAGAAATCGGCGCCATTTGAATCCACCGCCAGAGCCTGATCATGGTACAGACCTACTGTCATTCCAATGTTTGAAGCGTATTGCTGAACGCTGGCAAGTTGCCTGTCTATCTGCCACTGTATGAACATCCACAGACATATTTCATCCGAATAAGTCTGCGCAAAATGTTTTACCTCTTCAGAGTCGGGAGTTTGATAACCCTGTGGCCATTCGCGCCAGGAGCTGAATTTTACATCCTGACCTGCCAGCCAGTCCCTGAGCGCGCAAAACGTGGCGTACCTCTCCAGAAAAATACCCTCGTTCTTTATGTAAGCCTGAAAATCATTCCATTCGGGACTTTTTTCATGACTGTCCCTGTCTGATGCGACAAAGGACTCAAATATCATGCGCAGGACTCTAAGTTTGAGCCGCGAGGTCTCCTCGTAGTTTACATGTTCTTCCCTTCGCAACCTCGTCAGCAAGGCCTGGGTTTCGTGTGAGTTTACAAAGCGCTGGGCCTTGTCTGAAGTAGCGTACCCGCTCACATTAATAACATCCAGATAAATGTGATTTCTGTACAGCCTGCTCGATGGCATGTAGGGACTGCTGTTGAAGGGGCTCCTGTTGTAAATAGCATGCAGAGGATTGACTCCGACTATATGGGCTCCAAGTTCACTTTTTGCCCAACCGGCAAAATTTAGCAGGTCAGTAAAATCGCCAACACCCCAGTTACGGCTGGATCTAAGCCCATAAAGGGCCACTCCAACCCCGGCAATTTTCTGGCCCCCCAGAATCAGTTCCGGCAAATATGCCGATTCAGGACACACTAGCAGGGCCAGTTCAACCTTGACTGACAGAGACTGAACTTCGGCGGCAATCCTGAACCGGAACAACCCTATATCTCTGATGTCGGGGGTGGGGATGGAAATCGATGTAAGACCAGTGTCTTCCTCCATTCGGACACATACTTCAGGATGGCTCAGCGGAATCGAAACTGACGGAATTTTACCCCTGACTTCGTTGACTGTCACTTTTCCTTGCGGACTGTTTCGATCGACCTTGGCCCAGTCGACTTCAACCATGAATTTTATGCATTTTGGAATCTCCGAAAGGTTGACAACCTGTATCTGTGAATCGAGAGACATTCGCTCCGGCGAGAGACTCACACCTTTCAAAGCCAGAATATCTCTGGCCATGCCGGGTCGTGTGAGGAAAGTCCTTCCCCAGTTGTCTGTGTAGGATTCTTCGATCCCAAACACCTTGCAGAGATCTTTCAAAGCCTTGAAAAAATCAGTCAACTTGAACTCCTCGACGCTCAATCCAATTGTCCGCTTTTTGATTGACTAGGCTGCAGGCTCAATAATATTATTGAATGCAACCGTCACTTACCTATGATAAATATTTACTGAACACACATTATAACACCAAACCTCCGGATATCTGATCGGCTTTTTGGGTGTTTCGTCAATCTTTGTTTTTCCGCCTATTCTTTGGCGGACGCGTCATACCATCCTCATCAATCGTCAGGGACCCTGATTCGGGAGATAATCATGGATTTTAAACTCAATGATGAGCAGAGGCTGATTCGCAAGGCGGCAAGAGACTTTGCCAACAAGGAGTTGGGGCCTAATGCCCGGGACTGGGAGGAATCGGCCACCTTCTCAAGACCAACTTTCGACAAGATGGGCAAACTGGACTTCACCGGACTCTATATTCCGGAGGAATACGGTGGCACAGGCGTTGGACGTCTGACCGCGGCCATCATTTTCGAGGAACTCGCCAAGGGATGCTTCGCCACAGCCGTTTATGTAAGTGTGCATAACATGGTGGCAAACCTGGTTTACACTTATGGAAACGAAGAACAGCGCCAAAAATGGGCCAAACCAATGGCAGCCGGAAAGAAACTTGGGGCCTACTCGCTCACCGAAGCCGATGCGGGGTCAGACGCCGCCAATCTGAACGCTTCCGCCACCAGGGTGGAAGGGGGCTATATCGTAAACGGGACTAAACTGTACGTCACAAGTGGGGGGGTTGCCGACTTTTACGCTGTAATGCTGAGAACTGACGAAAGCCAGAAACAAAAAGGCATTAGCGCGTTCATAATAGAAAAAGATACCCCAGGTTTCAGTTTTGGTCCACATGAGCCTAAAATGGGAATGAACGCCTCACCGACCACCGAGCTACATTTCCAGGATTGCTTTGTGCCTGAAGGTAACCTGATAGGTGAGGAGGGTAAAGGCCTTAACATGGCTTTGAGCGCGCTCAATGGCGGACGGGTCAGCATTGGCGCCTGCTCCTGTGGCTTGGCTCAACAGGCGCTCGATTACGCGCTAAATTATGCCCAGAAACGTCAACAGTTTGGTAAACCGATTGTTAGCTTCCAGGGTCTACAGTTTCTTATAGCGGATCTGGCCACAGAAATAGAAGCTTCCCGTCTCCTGGTATACAGAGCCGCAGCCCTTATGGATTCGGGAGAATCAAGTGTAATGGAAGCAGCCATGGGAAAGAGGTTCGCCACCGATACCGCAATGAGAGTTACCACGGAAGCTGTTCAGATATTAGGCGGTTACGGTTACATGAAATCTTATCCTGTTGAAATGTATATGCGTTTTGCAAAGGTGGCGCAGATATTCGAAGGCACTAATCAGGTCCAGAGGATAGTCATCGCCAGGGAACTGACAAAGACAAAGGGTGGAAAAAGACCGGACTCATATTAGAGTTTCAAGCGTTCCTTACCGCTAATTATCATTTGGAAACCTTTATTGTTTCCAGATACCGCAGGAGAAGCTAATGGCAAAAAAGGCCACCAAAATCCAGACAGTGGGCGAAAAGATTCGCGAAATGAGGGAAAGACTCAAACTGGATATCGACAAACTAGCGGAAAAAACGGGCTACGAACCCGAATACCTTCGAGAACTCGAAGATGGAAAAATTTCTCCGGCAGTCGGGGCGCTCATACAGATTTCACGCGCCATGGCAGTAGACTCTTCGGAACTGCTTGCCGATGAAAAAAAAGAGGCTCGCAAGAAAAGCCACCTCAAACGGACCAAGGCCTACTCATACAAGAGCCTTACTCCGGATGCCGAAGATAAGCACTTGTGGGCTTACCTCGTAAGCCTTGACCCAAAAAAAGAACATGAAATGGTCGCTTACCAGCATGAGGGTGAAGAATTCATGTTCGTCATAGAAGGCAAAGTCGAGGTCAAGGTCGGTGAGGACATCCATGTAATAAAGAAAGGTGAGCATGTTCATTTTAATTCAGGTGTCAAACATCACCTGAGAAACCTAAGCTCAAAGGTTTCAACTTTGATTGTAGTAGTTTACACTCCATAACTATATTTTGAACTGATTAGACTATACAACAGTCCGTATTTCAGGGTTATATTAGTTTTTTTTGATGTCCAATTCTTTTTTTCACGTTTGTTAGAATGAATGGAACCTTTCATGCATAGGCGTGTCCTACTTTGCAAGGGGTTATTTGAAAGTCAAGCCTGAAGCACATCTCCCAATTGTGTCGCATACTCCATGCCTATCCAAATTCAGGTTTGCCAACGATAAGATACCCCATATCCATACCTCCTTTCACGCCCCGAGTCCCCATCGGGGCTTTTTTTTTGTCACGTGCTCTGATATTCTCTCCTGACTCATCCAAATTAGGAGGCTCGAACGCAGAGGTTTGAGCTTCGATCCTGTTTCCATTAAATAGCATCGTGGAGGCGATATGAAACTTGCGGGAAGAGCGGCAATTGTTACCGGCAGTAGTAGAGGCGTCGGAAGAAACGTGGCTTTGGCGTATGCCCAGGAGGGCGCGGATGTTTTGATCAACTATTCCTCGAGCGAGGGACCAGCTCTAGAGACGGTAGAGCAGATCAGAGCCATGGGCCGCAGGTCTGTGGCCGTAAAAGCCGACGTCGCCAACAAGGCCGAAGTCGAAAACATGGTGGCGATAGCGAAAGAAACCTTCGGCAGAATTGATATCCTGGTTAATAACGCCGGTTTCACGCGACCCGCCATGATAGCCAAGATGACTGAAGACCAATGGGATGCGGTTGTTGACGCGCACCTGAAGGCTCCGTTTCTGTGTATACAGGCATGTTTTAAACATTTTGAAGAACAGAAGTACGGCAAGGTCATCAACGTCAGTTCAGTAGCCGGTCT
>CAZVOU010000337.1:0-10289 GCA_964628605.1 uncultured Syntrophaceae bacterium | reverse complement strand
TCTGTCACCGTACCATTTGTCATAATATTTCAAGTATTCACCGGTCTTGATCCTATCCCACCAGTTCTGGTTATCCAGGTACCATTTTATAGTTTGGTCAATGCCGTCGGGGAAAGTTATCTCAGGTTCCCAGCCAAGATTTTGGGAGAGCTTATCGGCGTTCATGCAATAACGTCTGTCGTGTCCGGGTCTATCCTTTACAAATTTTATGAGAGACTCCGGTTTGCCCAGTTTGCTCAATATGAGTTTGACGATGTCTATGTTGTAGTATTCGCAACGCCCACCGATATTATAAACCTGCCCGGGAGTTCCCTTGCGCATCACCAGATCGACGGCCTTGCAATGATCCAGTACATGTATCCAGTCACGCACATTCAAACCATCGCCGTAAACCGGCAAGTCCTTATCCTCCAGGGCATTGGTGATCATTAGTGGAATTAGTTTTTCCGGGAACTGGTAAGGGCCGTAGTTGTTCGAACACCTGGTTATGACCGCATTCAAGCCGAAGGTTTTGAAATAGGCATGCACAAGTAAATCAGCAGAGGCCTTCGAGGCAGAATAAGGACTGTTGGGTTCAAGAGGGTTGGTCTCAGAAAAAGAACCCTGAGGACCCAGTGAGCCATAGACTTCATCTGTAGATATCTGAACGAATCGTGGAATGTGGAATTCACGGCAAGCGTCAAGTAAAACCTGAACTCCCAAAATATTGGTCTTGATGAAGGCTGACGGATCTATGATAGACCTGTCCACATGTGACTCTGCTGCAAAATTGACTATGACGTCGGGTTTCTCGGAAGCCAGAAGGAACACTATGTCACGATCGGTTATGTCACCTTTGGCAAATCGGTATCTCGAAGAAGATTCAACCGATTTCAGGTTTTCCAGATTGCCGGCGTAAGTAAGTAGATCAATATTGACAATGTTCACATCCGGATAAAAATCCAGCATGTGAATAATGAAATTGCTCCCAATGAATCCACAGCCACCAGTAACAAGAATGTTCATAAATGCTCCTCTGAGCCATTTGATGATGTGCAAAATCTGATCAGATAGATCATTAAAAAAGATAAGACCTCACATCGAGGTCTGAATCCTTGCTGATAAAAACTGTAGGACGAAAAACTATCCGTCTTTGCGACTCCAGTCGTAAGGTATTTCTCCGGAATGAGGGTCCACCCGAAATTCATCCGGATTGTCTCGGTTATATGGCTCAGACGGAACATTTATGACATAAGCCTCATATTCGCTGATGCATTTCCATCCGTGGAAGACACCTGCAGGTATGACGATCAGGGCCGGCTGGTATTCGCCAACGTGAAACACATTCAGTGAGCCGCGGGTGGGTGATCCTTCCCTGTCATCATACAACACTGCCTTGACCATTCCTCGAACGCATGTGAAACGGTCATCCTGAACGGTGTGGTAATGCCATGCCTTTACAACTCCAGGATATACCGTCGATAGATAAACTTGCCCGAAACCGGTGAAGAAAGTGTCATCACGGCGCATTATTTCCATCAGCCGTCCACGTTCATCCGGAACTACTTTCAAAGGCTGGAAAATGACCCCATCTATAGGTTTTTTGTCCGGTTCCCTATACTTTATTTTTCCAATTTCGGAGTTCAAATTATGTTGGCGCCTCCCTGCGCAACCAGGTTGGAGGCTTTCAGGAGTGAATCGAATGTTCCTGCGTCAGTCCACCAACCATCCAGCATCGACCAGGTCATTGTGCCCTGTTTTATATATAGATTGTTGACATCCGTTATTTCGAGTTCCCCACGCTGTGATGGGGTAAGTCCTTTTATGAAATCAAAGACCTGAGAGTCAAACATGTATATGCCAGTCACGGCGTAATTTGACGCTGGATTCTGTGGTTTTTCCTCGATGTAAAGGACCTTGTCGCCATCCAGAGCTGGAACGCCGAATCTTTTAGGGTCCGTCACTTCCTTGAGCAATATCCTGGCGCCTGAGCCTTGAACGCGATATGCGTCCACGGCTTCCTTGATGTTTTTCTCAATTATATTGTCGCCCAGAACCACGCAGATAGGCCCTTTGTTGGCGTGAGCTTCAGCCAGGGAGAGAGCATCGGCTATTCCACCTTCACCCTCCTGGTATGCATAGTTGATGTGGTCAACTCCGTATTCCTTGCCATTGCCCAACAGCCGCAGGAAGTCGCCCGGGTTGTTGCCGCCTGTGACTACAAGGACGTCCGTTATCCCCGCTTTGACCAAACACTCCACCGGATAGGTTATCATTGGTCTGTTATAAACAGGCAGCAAATGTTTATTTGTAATTTTTGTAAGAGGATACAGGCGCGTTCCCAAACCGCCGGCCAAGACAACACCTTTCACCAGCCACCTCCTTGAAAAAGAGCTTTCAAACCAAATAGCCACCGAGACGCAAAAACCGCATTGAACATTCACATAAGGAATGAGCTAATGGCTTTGTGCCCTACATGGAGCATTCCGGCCCAAATTGAGCATTCTCGGAAAAAGCTTACTACTTCGGATAACCACAATCAACCATGAATGATTGTCATTGTGACGCATAAACTTATCATATTTATCATACTACAATTTTTAAGGCCAGGGTTTCAAGACAATATCCCGTTAATCGGACTTTGAACGTCCCATATAAATACCATGCCCGGCATCGTTACCATTGACTTAAGTTATCAAGTAAGATAATTGAGAACTAATTATTTACTGGAATCGTCGGCCTCAAAATGTAAATGATGTTCCCTCAGGCTAAATCGACAGCCGGACAACAAATTGAACCGGGGGTCACATTAATCCGGAACAAGAAATCCCCAGGCTACTGATACTGTAAACCTCGAAACAATTAAAGGACAGACCAATTTCGCCAAGTGGTAAAAAATCTGCAATGCTACAACTGACATTTGAGGAATTTGTCGAAAAAATCCCAGCGCCTTGTGCCCTGATTTCTGCTGATCATGAATTGATGGCCGTCAACAAAAGCCTGCGAAGAATAGCCGGTCCTCATGAAGGGGGCAAATGTTACAGGCAATTGGCTGGACGCGCCCAACCATGCCCTGATTGTAACATCCAGGAGATGTTATGTAATGGAAACGCAGCAGATCTGGGGCATCAACAAGAGCGTTTTGGATGCTCTTACATGATTAGTTTTGGTAACATCAAGGGCTTCAACGGTTTCAATATGCTTCTTGAAACTGTTCGACCCCTGACGGATTACGAAGAAATCTGCAGAAAAGCCCTGATTAATTCCCAGAAAAATCTTTCCAACACCCTGAACAAGCTCTCAGGTCTCATCTCAGTCAGCCGGACATTGATGAGGAAGTCCCCCCTAGACGTAAAACTGACAGAAGTAGTGCGCCTGATCGAAGATTCTTTAGGGGGAGGCCCACATCTCAAAGTCTGGATTGAGCTGGAGACAAAGATCTTTGGCTCTGTGCCCGAGAGGGTCGATGGGATCATTTCGGTTCAGAAGATCGGGGTTGACAACACGGCAAAAGGTAGATTGTGCGCCAACTTTTCCCTGGAACAGAAGATACTGCCGGAAGACGAGTATTTTCTGCAGGAAGCTGCAGACCTTGTCGGCAGACAACTGGAGATGTCCGAACTCGAGACGATGCTCAGGCATTCCGAGGAGCGTTATAAAAAGCTGGCCGCAAATCTTGCCAAAGAAATGTGGAGCAGGACCGAGGCGTTGTCCCAAGAGAGGAGTTATCTTGAGGGTGTCCTGATGTCTTCCGCCGACACCATAATGACAACGGATCTTGAAGGACGAATAGTCGAATTCAACCCTGCTGCGGAGAATCTTCTGGGGTATAGCGCAGAAGAGGTTCAGGGAAAACCTGTGGGTGATATATGGGTGGATCCTCAGGAGAGGGAAAGAATTTTAAAGGAAGTCATTACCACGGGAGGAATCAGTAATTACCAGACACAACTGAAACATAAATCCGGAAAGCTGGTAGAAATTTCTCTCACCCTGTCTGTACTCAAGGATGGAGAAGGCCGCATTCTTGGCACTGTAGGTGTCAGCAAGGACGTTGGTGAAGAGAAAGCCATCATGAGGGAACTGGAAAGGCTGAACCAGAATTATGTGGAATCAGTCCACTTCATCAGCCATGAGATGAAGAATTCCCTATTGGTAATTGGTGGATTCATAAAAAGACTTCTCAACACTGAAACGGATCCATCCCGAAAAAGCCAGCTTGAAATAATTTATCACCATTCGAAATTCCTCGAGGCGATGAGTCGCGACTTCCTCACCATGGCCGATCTGGAGCAGGGTGAATTCCAGTTGCGCCTGGAAACAATCGGGGATTTCTACGAACAGGTAATCCTGCCTGCCATGCATGGTTTGAAGGAGCGGTACCCAAATTCATTCCAGAGTTATGACGCCAGTATGGGTGGAGTGGGAGCGATAAGGGTCGAGGCTGACCCAAGACTTATGGAAGTTGTCTATCGCAATCTTTTCGGAAATGCCCTCAAATACGGAAAACCAAATGGACGCATAGCGTATGGCGTCGTATTTGGTGAGCGCGAGTACATTTTCAACGTGTGGAATGAGGGGCCGGGAGTGGAACCTCATGAGGCCGAGAAAATCTTCAATAAATTTTACAGGGTAAAAAACGAAGCCACCAAGGACAAGAGAGGCACCGGCCTCGGGTTATACAATATCAGGAAAATAATTGAGGCTCATGGAGGCCGGATCTGGTGCGAATCCAAGCCGGGTCACTGGATAAACTTTTTGTTCACCCTTCCCAGATAATCATTCCCAAAGGACCATAAAAATATTTAAGCGGACAATACCTCCACGAATGTGTGAGATGCTGTCCGCTATGGCCAACTTTTTAAAAATTGGGGAGTCCCTTTAATTCTTTGCAACCGGCTCTATTTTGGTATTGGACACTCTTTTGGGAGCCATGCCGGACTGGAGGGCTTTCCTATATACCAGTCGTGTGTCATGGAAATGATTTGGACTTCCCAGGACCACTATTAGCAAATCATTCTTGTCAGGAGAAAACTGTGAGGCCAGGCAATGTCCCGCGCGAACTGTAAAACCGGTCTTTCCGCCAATCACCGGCAGATTGTCACTCAAAAGTTTGTTGGTATTCCGGATCGGATATTCATGCTTTGAGGCTGAGCTGGTCATCACATAGCTTTTTTTCTGAACAATTGAACGAATGGTTTTATTCGAGAAGGCTATCTTTGCTATATTCGCTATTTCTTTGGCTGTCGATGAATTGGCGTCGATCTCTTCCTCGCTGATGTCAGCCGGAGAACCTGCCGGTTTCCGATCCAGGCCGCTGGGCGTGAAGAATTCACTATTCCTGGCGCCAAGTTCTTTGGCTTTTTTGTTTAAAGCGGCCACGAATTTCTGCTTGCCTCCCGGGAAAGAGCAGGCAAGAGCCTCAGCACAATCATTTCCCGAGCTTATAAGCATGCCGTGCAACAGGTCGTTGACCGTAAGCTCATCGCCCGGTTTTAGCCCTATAACAAACTTGGGAACCGTTTTTATATGGTCCGGAACCTTGATAATCTTGTCCAGGGGCATGTGATCCAGAGTCACCAAAGCGGAAACAAGTTTTGTAAGGCTCGCTATCGGAAGTTTCTGGTTCTCATTACGCGCCATTATAGTTTCATTACTTGCAAGGTTGACACAGTAGACGGCCTTGGCCTGGACAGTGTTTGATGCAGGCTTTATGACTCTTTTTTTGACCGGCTTAGCTTTGATCTTTTTTGTCTGGGTGTTCTTGTTGATCGATTTCTTTATGACATTCTTTTTGGCTGGCGCTGCGCTCTTGGTCTGGGCGCTCCAGGCTACGTTTCCCATTAAACTTAGACAAAACACCAGCAAGCTCACAAGTATGGATCGCGTAACTGACACAAAGCCTCCTGAAATTAGCTTTATTGATTGGGCACTATCGTAGGAAGCCATTGACAACTTTCGGTCGTTCCAATAAACGTTTAATGAACAACCTTATAGCAGAAAAAGAGCGATTTGGGAAGAGTTTTCAACTTTAGGTATATGGCGTGAGCGCCTAATTTTACGCGAAAAATAGTTTCTCAGCTTTGTCTGTGTCCAATCAAAATCTTGAATTATTGAAGAAAATGCTGTTTAGTCTGAGTCATTAAAATTTGCCTTTGAACGATGAGGTATAACTGCTGATGATAAGATCTAGAGTGTGGTTCCGATGCGCGGCGATGAGGGACCCCGTTTTGCCACGATTACACCAACCGGCAAAAATAGGGTGGTTCGGTAAATACAGAAATATAGACCTGACGATAGAACGAGAATTTTCAGGCGCCGAGTTGTTGCGGAGAATGAAGGGATGGATTACGGTTGATCCTCTGCGTGCAACCGAAGAGCTTCAGAAGAAGGGGCGCCTCAGGATATTCGATGATGGCGAGTTGGTGGTTGAGACAGAGACCATGGAGGACATGCTGGCCCTTCAGGAGTCCATGAGAGAGGTCTTTGCGGACCAGTGTGATCTTGAAATCATTCCTAAGGACTGATGTGGGCGGCTTTGAGGCCGCCCAGTGAAGAATCACCATTTGATCTATCAGACAAGAAAAGCCGTTCAGCAATAAATTTTTTCGTCTGCGGCGTCCGCTTCCGCCGCGTCCGCCTCGAAGTCACGAGCAAGCCTGGTCTGCTTCTCCTTCAGAAATTCCTTATACCATTCACTTGAAATGATTGCTGACATCACTTCATTGGTCCCCGTCCAGATTGAGGCCAATCTCAAGTCCCTGAAAATTCTCTCCACCGGATATACATTTGTGTAGCCTATGCCGCCCATTACCTGCATAGCGTTGTGAGAAACTTTCTGGCAGGATTCCGTCACAAACTTTTTGGTCTCGGATACCATGCGCCTGATGAGGTTCTGTTGGCAGCCAGCATCCACAGATCGGGCCGTTGTGTAAACCAGAGACCTGGCGGCGTCCAGCAGCGTGGTTGCTTCGGCCACCTGGAAGCTCACCCCCTGGAACTGGTTGATCGTCTGTCCGAAGGCCTTTCGTTTTGTAGTGTAGGAGGTGGCCACGTCGAGAGCGGGACGCGCTGCGCCGATTGTCATGGCCGCCGTGCCGAGTCTCTCCGGTATCATCATGGTGTTGAACACGGCATAGGCGCCGTTGAGCTTACCCACAATGTTTTCCTTCGGAACCTTCACATCCCTGAAGACTACACGGCCAGCGCCTCCTCCACGGCAGCCCATCAGTCCGTAGAGGTACTGAACATCCACGCCTTCCGACCTGTCCACTATGAAACAGGTCAGAGACTTATGAGGTTCGGCGGTCATGTCGGTCTTTGCGTAAACTAGGAAAAAGTCCGCCCCTTCAGCCCCGACAATGAACCTTTTCTGTCCGTTGATTACAAAATGATCACCTTTATCCTCGGCGATGGAGGTAGTCCCGAAGAAATCGGACCCTCCCCTGGGCTCGGTGAGGCACTCAGCCGCAAACATCTCCCCACGCAAAAGAGGCTTTACATACTTCTCCTTCTGCTCATCCGTCCCATGAAGGATAATGGCGTCACAGACCAGTTCAGCGCCGATGCCGAATGTGCAGGCAAAAATGTAACCGAGAGTCCCCATTTCTTCCATCAGCATGCACGTGGTCACCCAGTCCATATCCCGACCACCCCATTTAGAGGGGTACCTCACGCCCAAAAGATTCCGTCTGCCTGCCTCTCGAAGGAACTCAGTCGGGAACTTGATCCTGTCTGCGTCCATGTCAAGGATCATTTTCTTTGGAACCCATTTGACAAGATCGCGGGCTTCTTCCTTTATATCAATCTGTTTTTTTGTCAGCAGAAAATCGAACATAAGATTATCCTCACTGTTTACTACTTGTATTGACCCCGGAGCTGGTATTTCATTACTTTGCCGGTAGGGGTGTGGGGAAGGGTCTCAACAATATGAAACACCCTTGGTATCTTGTACTTCGCCAGTTTGTCGGCCAGGTAGCCCTTGATGAAATCGGAGTCTATCACTTTGTCTTTGGCCGGAACCACCACGGCCGCCACTGTTTCACCCCATTCCGCGTTGGGTATTCCGATTACCGCTGCCTCCATTATTTCCGGGCAACTCACCAGGACATCCTCTACTTCCTTTGAGTAAACGTTTTCACCGCCCGTAACTATCATGTCTTTAGTCCTATCGACTATGTAGAGGTAGCCGTCATCATCTATCCTGGCCATATCCCCGGTTTTGTACCAATCACCGTGGAAAGCCTCCTGAGTAGCCTCAGGGTTCTTGAAGTAACCTTTCATCATGCTATCGGCCTGAAGCCATATTTCACCGACCTCACCCTTTATGGCGGGCGTCCCGTCTGATTTCATGACCACCAGATCAGCGCCCGGGAGAGCCTTGCTGCCGATTGAGCCCGCTTTGGCCACCTGCTCGTAAGGCATGAGAACAGTTCCTGTCGGGCCGGATTCCGTCATGCCGTAAACCTGGTAGAAGTTGTCAGACCTGTATTTGGCCATGACCATGCGGGCAGTGTCTTCAGCCATCGGGCCGCCACCATATATCCAGGAGCGCATGGAACTCAGGTCGAAATCACCGTACTGGGGTATCATCTGTATCGGCAATATATAGGATATGGGAGCGCCAAAATAAACGGTGCATCTTTCGGACTGAATAGCCTGGAGGAAATGCAGGGGATGATATTCCCGGATAAGGACCACCGTTCCCCCGACATATTGTGTGCCCATGAACCAGTTGTTCAGCGGAGATGAATGCCATATCGGCATGGCCATCAACGTTATATCCTGTTCTCCGATCTTGACTGCCAACGCGCCGGTAATTCCCGCCATGATGACACTTCGGTGAGTGTGCAGGCATCCCTTGGGCTTGCCGGTCGTTCCGCTGGTGTAAAGGATCTCCGCATAATCATCATCGGAAATGGCGACCTCAGTAAATGTTGTGGGTGTTTTAAGCAAGTCGGCAAACAGGTCGTACCCTGCCACGGCCGAGTCCATGCACACTTTCCTGATCGGGTTGGTTAGTTTGAAGATTACCGATTCAAGAGCGCCGTCAAAAAATATGATCTTGGCCTCACTATGTTCAAGGATGTATTCCACTTCCGGCGCCATCAGCTTGTGATTCACGGGAACCGCCACGCCGCCGGCCTTGATTATTCCGAAGAAAGCGATGACGAAATCAGGGGTGTTCTGACTCATGATCGCTACCTTGTCTCCCTTTTTTATCCCCCATCCTTGCAGAAGGCCCGCAGCTCTCTCCGACGCTTCTCGCAACGCCCCGTAGGTGAGGCTATTCCCGTTGTAACGTAGGCTTGTCTTTTCCGGATACTTCCGTGCGTTCAGGTTCATCATCTGCGCCAGGTTCATGAATCTCTCCCTTTCTGATATCTGACAATCTAATTAGAAGTTTGTCCCTAACCGACAATATGTCCTGCTCCAATAGTTGAAGCTCCTTGATGCGCTCCCTGATTTCCTTGAGCTTTTTCTCTCCATAAGCCAGCGAGGTGTCAATTTGCGTGATCTCATTAAACTCGGCGTCGGTCATTCCTATCATCTCGGATATTTCATCAAGCGAATATCCGAATCGTTTTCCACGCAGTATGAGTTTCAGCCTTGCCCTGTCACGCCTGTTGTAGATACGCTGGTTGCCGCTAGTTCGATCCGGAGCTATCAATCCCTTTTCTTCGTAAAAACGAATCGAACGCGGGCTGATGTCAAACTCTGACGCAAGTTCCGAAATTGTATAGAATTTTTCTTTTGTGGGGTGTTGCATGGCGTTTCAATACTTATCGTTTACGTTAACGTTAAGTATAGGCCCCTCGTCATCCGTATGTCAATATTTTTATTTGATTAATCTGCTCAACAGACCTTTTCTTGTACAGTCGGGAAGCGGTTGGTCAAGGGATGAACATTACTTGAGAGGTCTTTCCGGGGCTCATTTTCTGAGTCTAAAAATAAAGGCTAAGTTTCTGCCATCGGCCAAGAATTCTGTCATAGGCTATTGCGGCCAGTGTTGAGTCCTTTGCGGTTATTTTACCTACACCTTTCATGCCGACCATTGCGTTGGGCGGAGCGTCAACGAACGGGGCCTTGATACGGTAAACCGAACCCAGGCGAGGGATCACTTCTGCGGCTGGGGCGATGTCCTTTACTATGAGGGTGTAGCTATTTCTCGGATTGCCGGACAGGTAGAAATCGAGCTTTTGACCGGGTTTAACGTAAGATATCCTGTCTTCAGGGATAAAGACTTCTGCGGAGAGTTCCGAAGGTGATGCTATTTCACACAACGGTTCCCCAGCCTGAAGCTTCTTGCCGAC
>CAZVOU010000336.1:0-11897 GCA_964628605.1 uncultured Syntrophaceae bacterium | reverse complement strand
GTCTTGTGAGGGAGCTTTCCAAGCTGACAAAATGATCCAAGGATGATCAGAATCGCCTTGGGTAATTGATAAATTATTGAACGTTCAGAGGTTTTTGGAATGATGAAAAAATTTAAATTATTAATAGTGGTTTTAGCTTCTTTTATATTAATGGCGCCTGATCACGGCCGTTGTTCAGGTCAGATTCCCATAAGCGCAGCCACCGAGGAATGCCTGGCGTGCCATGTGACAGTGACTCCAACTATAGTTGAGGACTGGAAAAGGAGCCGGCACTCCAGGGTTACGCCATCCCAAGGGCTTGAAAAGCCTGAACTTCAGCGACGAATTTCCGCATTGAAAGTTCCGGAGCAGCTTTTGGGAAATGTCGTAGGATGCGCCGAATGTCATACGATGAACACTGGTAATCACACGGACGTGTTTTTACATAATGATAAGAAAACACATCTGACCGTGACACCAAGGGATTGTTCAACTTGTCATCCAACCGAATCAGAGCAATTTGACAAAAATCTTATGGCCTTCGCTCATGTAAACATGGCTCAAAACAAGGTTTACGGTCAAATGATGCACGCTGTAAATGGCACTGTAACTTTCGACGGAACTAAAACGGCAATTCAGCCCGCAAACGAAAAAACAGAGGCTGAATCGTGCTATTCGTGCCATGGGACCAAGCTCGAGGTCATAGGAACAAGAAAGCGTGACACCGATTACGGGGAGATGGAATTCGTTGAAATGTCGGGTTACCCGAATCAGGGTGTGGGTCGCTTGAATCCGGATGGCTCCAGAGGGTCATGCTCATCGTGCCACAGCAGACATCAGTTCTCCATAGAAATGGCCAGAAAACCTTATACATGCTCGCAGTGTCACAAAGGCCCTGACGTTCCCGCATACAAGATCTATCAGGTAAGTAAACACGGTAATATTTATTCCTCATTACACAAAGAATGGAACATGGACGCAGTTCCATGGACCGCAGGCAAAGATTTCACAGCGCCTACCTGCGCAACCTGTCACGTGAGCGCGGTTGTAGACACCGAAGGGAAGCTCATTTCCAAAAGGACACATCAAATGTCCGACAAAATTCCCGTACGTATCCTGGGCCTCATTTATTCGCATCCTCATCCCATATCTCCAAATACTTCAATCATCAAAAACAGGGATGGAATGCAATTACCTACGACACTTGACGGGAAGCTGGCGAGTGAGTTTCTCATCTCCGCTGACGAACAGAAAGTCAGGACTCAGACGATGCAATCCACATGTAGGACTTGTCACTCACAAGGCTGGGTGGAAGGACATTGGAAGAAATTCGAAAACACTCTTCAGACGACTGACGCCTTGACGATGACCGCCACAAAGATAATGGTCAAAGCATGGGAAGAAAAACTTGCCGACCAGGGTAATCTTTTCGATGAAGCCATGGAAAAGCAGTGGATCGAGCAGTGGCTGTTTTTTGCAAATTCTACCCGGCTCGCTTCCGCAATGGCTGGAACCGATTATGGAGTCTTTGAAAATGGCCGTTACTTCCTGACCAAGAATATTCAGGAAATGATGGATAGAATGCAGTTTTTGAGGTCAATCAGGAAATCGGGGAAATGATTTCGACTGATTTAAATTAACACCAGGAGGCTAGAAATGGATAAGACAGTATGGAAGTGCCCAAAATGTGGATACACCTTTGAAGCTGACGCTACTCAGGCTCCACCAGAGACATGCGTGATGTGCAAGGAGAAATGTCAGTTCGTAAATGTGACCTGTTATGTTCCTGAATGTGGATTCCAGGGGCAGGACCCCCGGCTTGGATAAAAAGCTGACTTTCCTTTAATTGATTGGATAACATTAATAATTAAGTTTTACGGAGTTGTTTAAATATGAATAAGGTGTTGTTGGTTGCCTTCAATGGCGAATTGGTATGTTTTGCCCACGTGTTGCTTAATGCTCTGGACATGCATTCAAAAGGGTTTGCAGTGAAAATAGTGATAGAGGGAACGGCGGTGAAGCTGGCCCCCGAACTTGAAAAAGAGGAAAACCCGTTTAGGTCTTTATACAAACAGGCTAGAGAACTGAACCTGCTTGAAGGAGTTTGTAAGGCTTGTTCAGCTCAAATGAAAGTGCTTGATCAGGTGGAAAAAGCCGGCCTGACTCTTCTCGGAGACATGAAAGGGCATCCTTCTATCGGAAGATACATGACAGAAGGTTACACGGTCATTACATTTTAGTTGATTAAGGAACACAACCAAATGAAAGTATTAGGGATTTATGGAAGCCCTAGAAAAGGCGGCAACAGCGATCTTTTACTGGAAGAAGCCCTGAAGGGCGCGCAATCCCAAGGCGCTGAAATCTCGACCATTCGTCCTTTTAAAATGGACATTCAGGCCTGCAGCGAGTGCGGTAGTTGTGACAAAACGGGAATTTGCATCATTAAGGATGACATGCAGGCTCTTTACCCGCAATTGGAGGAGGCGGACATCATATTCATGGCGACCCCGATGTTTTTTTACGGAATGCCATCCTCCATCAAAGCCCTTATAGACCGCTGTCAGGCCCTCTGGAGTAAAAGAATGCTGACCAAATCTCCAGAAAAAAGAAAGAGTTATGATAGCGGCTGTGGGTACATGGTGGCTACCGGGGCTACCAAGGGGGCAAACCTGTTCGAAGGGGCTCATCTGGTCGCCAAGTATTTCTACGATGCCTTGGACATGAGTTACGAGGGAAGTGTTTGCGTTAACAAAGTGGAAGGAAAGGGCGACATCAAGAATAAGCCCGAGGAATTAAAGGCTGCCTTTGAACTTGGCAGTCAGGCGGTTTTGAATAAAAAGGGATAAACAGTCTCAGATATCAATTTGAGGCATTTAAACATCAGAATTAATTCTCATTGTCAGCAGAAATTTTTGGCTGGCAAAATTCCGTAATTGACCGGGAGCTTAAAATATGGCTAAAGCGCTAGTTGTTTATGCCACCAGATCAGGTCAAACTCAAAGTATTGCCGATCTTGTAGCGGAGGGGATTCGTTTCACCGGCGCAGACGCGGTGGTGATGAATGTTGCAGGTGTCACAAAAGAGGTCGATCTTGAGGGCTATGACGCCTACGTTTTCGGTTCTGCCACGTACCATGGCGAAATGATGCAGTCCATGAAGACAATGCTGTTTTTGGCGGCCAAGCTAGATTTACAGGGTAAGACGGCCGGCTCGTTCGGGGCCTTCGGCTGGAGTGGTGAAGCGCCTGATCGTATTTACGAGACCATGGAAAACATCTTCAAAATGGACATGGTCGGGACACCGTTGAGACTGAAATCATCATCCTTACAGGGTGGGTTGCAAATGGCCCAGGACTATGGTCGCGCTATCGGTAAGAAAATCACCGGTAAATGACAGAGACGTTTGTAAAAGACTCAATGTAGTTTTTGTTTCACTAGCCGAACCATTGATCATTCAGCCTCTCATTGAGGTTCAGTTATTAGAAAGGAGAAATTTAATGGAAAAGTATGTTTGCCAGGTTTGTGGTTATGTTTATGATCCGTCGGTTGGAGATCCGGACAATGGAGTAGCCGCGGGAACTTCTTTTGCTGATGTGCCTGGAGATTGGGCATGTCCTGTTTGTGGAGCCGATAAGGATTCCTTCTCACCGGAGTAGGAAACTCTCTGCTCCGGAGCGTCTTGTGGCAGGTTCAGCACTCCAAAAGAATGGCTTGCGGGTTGGTGAACCCCTTTTAATGAGATGCTCGTGACAGCTCCGGGGCAGGGGACGAGCTTTCCAGTGGAAAGCAAAAAATGGAGGAATGAATTGCGAATACCTGTAGATGTTGTAGATGGAATAAAATGGGTGGGGGCCATAGACTGGGCTATCCGGGATTTTCATGGATACTCGACTTACAAAGGAACGACTTATAATTCCTTTCTTGCTCTTGACGATAAAGTAGCCCTTTTTGATGCGGTGAAAAAGCCGTTCAAAATGGATCTGCTCCACAATATTTACAAAGTGATCGATCCCTCGAAGATCGATTATTTGATAGTTAACCATGTCGAGCCGGACCATTCAGGAACTATTCCTGAGTTGATGGAAGTTATAAAGCCTGAGAAACTGTTTTGTTCCGCCAGGGGGAAAAAGGCTCTAATTGATCATTACCACAGGGAAGACTGGCCTTATGAAGTTGTGGAAAGTGGCCAGGAACTGAAGCTTGGGAAGCGGACGGTATCGTTTCTGGAAACACGCATGCTGCATTGGCCGGACAGCATGATGTCCTATATCAAGGAAGATGGGCTGCTGATATCCAGCGACGGGTTTGGTCAACATTGGGCAACCAGTGAACGTTTCAACGATCAGGTGGACACCGGTGAATTAATGGCTCACGCAGCAAAGTATTATGCCAATATTTTGCTTCCGTATTCCCACCTTATCAAAAAACTGGTCGAAGACGTGCAAAAGATGGACCTGAAGATCGACATGATATTGCCCGATCACGGGCTTATCTGGAGAAAGAATCCTCTTCAGATCGTCGAAGCATATTACAAGTGGGCCCAGCAGACCACGGTGGACAAGGCCCTGGTAGTTTACGATACCATGTGGCACAGCACGGAAATGATGGCCAAAGCAGTTGCAGACGGTCTTGTGGAAAAAGGCGTGAGTGTAAGAGTGATGGACCTGGCTGTGGAGCATCGCAGTGACATAATTGCTCAACTCCTTGACACAAAGGCCATAGTGCTTGGATCTGCGACTCTTAACAATGGAATGCTGCCTCGGATGGCGGACATGCTCTGTTACATGAAAGGCCTCAAGCCTTTGAACAAGATAGGCGCCGCTTTCGGTTCCTATGGATGGAGTGGTGAAGCGCCCAAACATATTACCAAGGCGTTGGAGGAAATGAAATTCCAGACATTTGCTCCGGTAAGCGTTCAGTTTGCTCCGAACCACGAATCCCTTAAAAAATGTGTCGATCTTGGCCGTGAGATTGGTGCGGCCATTAAGCAAAGCTCCAAAGCCTGAGTCTTTAGGCCGTGTGTGCCGGATCATGTCAACCAAACCTGACGCTTACGGAGGACGAAATCTCAAACGACTGGTGTTGGACATTCTTGGTCTCCAATATTGGAAGGATTGCGCCGACAGTATTTTGCTCCTGCCGGAACGTCAGGTAATAAATCCATTAATTTCCCTGATGCTTCATAATGACCCGATTATTAGATGGCGGGCCGTTATTGCTATCGGAGAAGTAGTGAACAAATTGGTTTCAACAGACATGGAGGGCGCGCGCATAGTGATGCGCCGATTTATGTGGAGTTTAAATGACGAATCCGGAGGCATAGGCTGGGGAGCGCCGGAGGCCATGTGTGTGTGCGTCGCCAGGAATCATAAAATTGCGGATGAGTTCGGCCACATGGTGGTCTCTTACTTAAACCCGGATGGGAACTATCTGGAGTATGAGCCGCTTCAAAGAGGCCTGCTATGGGGCATTGTCCACGTGGCTCAAAAATCTCCCGACGTTGTTAATGGCGCCAAACCCTTTCTGATCAGCTACCTTGATTCCGGGGACGCTCATGTCAGGGGTTTGGCGATCATGGCTCTAAATTTGCTTGGCGTCAAAGAGTCAGTGGAAAGGCTCCGTGACCTGGTGTCCGATGGTTCATGCTTTTCCACCTATGTAAACGACGAAATTAAGACCTTCACCGTTGGGGAAAAAGCCTCTGAGGCTTCAAAAGCATTGCAGAAAAATTGATTACTTTGTTTTCTGTTTTCGATTGATATTTCAAACTTAAAACAGGCTGTGCATTTTTAAAAAAATAAAGAAAGGGGGCAGCCTCACATGGACGCGATCTTCTTATCGAGATTGCAGTTTGCAGTAGCCACTTTGTTCCACTTCATTTTTGTGCCGTTAACCTTGGGGTTATCAGTGTTGATAGCCATCATGGAGACTCAGTATGTCAGAACCGGAAATGAAGAGTACAAAAAGATGGCTAAGTTCTGGGGCCATCTATTCTTAATAAACTTTGCTATAGGCGTTGTCACGGGAATCACCCTGGAATTCCAGTTTGGAACCAACTGGTCTGCATATTCCAAGTATGTTGGGGACATCTTTGGCTCCATCCTGGCCATAGAGGCCACGGTGGCTTTTTTTCTTGAATCGACCTTCGTCGCTATCTGGTTTTTCGGGTGGGACAGACTCTCGGCGAAGGCTCACGCCGCCTGTATCTGGTTGGTGGCCATTGCGTCAAATGTGTCTGCATTCTGGATTATAGCGGCCAACGCGTGGATGCAGCACCCGGTTGGCTATGAGATTCGTAATGGTAGAGCGGAACTAACGGATTTTTGGGCGGTTATTACCCAACCGTACGCAATAACGAATTATGTGCATACAATATTTGCCGGCTTCGTAGTGGCCGGTTTTTTTGTCATGGGAATCAGCGCATATCATCTGATTCGAAGAAATCAGGTTGATTTCTTTAAGAAATCATTCAAGATTGCCGCGACTTTCGCAATGATTTTCACCATCGGTGTTGTAGGCACGGGTGACATCAACGGAAAGGAAATGGCCAGACTGCAACCCGAAAAGACGGCGGCCGCCGAGGCCTTGTGGGAAACCACCAAGGGCGCCGACTTCATCATGTTCGCAATTCCGGACGAAAAGAACGAACGAAACTTGGTCGAATTTTTCAAGCTGCCCAAATTCATGAGTAAACTGGTCCTTGGGGATTGGGACGCTGAAATGCGTGGACTGAAGTCCTGGCCTGTGGAAGACAGACCGCCTGTCACTTTGGTTTATTGGTCCTTCCGTCTGATGGTCGGCATCGGATTTCTCATGATCTTTCTTACCGCTTTCGGGTGGTTCAAGAGAAGTAAGATAGAAAATTATCCGCGCTATTTGAAGATCATGCTGTATGCAATCCCGTTACCGTACATAGCCGGTTTGCTTGGATGGATAGTGACCGAGGTTGGTCGTCAGCCGTGGATTGTTTATCATGTGCTCAGGACATCGGATGGTCATTCACCCATTGCTGCCGCTCAAGTGGGCGTCTCGCTGTTGGCCTTCATTGTTGTCTACTCACTCCTTGGTTTTGCCGCGATCTTCCTGATGATCAGGCACGCCAGGCGTGGACTGGAAGCCCATTGATTTTGTTGGGCGCCCGATAATTACAGAATAACTTATTGAAGTATATCAGCCAATTAAGTGGAAAGGCAGGTAGGTCATGCTGGAAACAATTTGGTTCATGCTATGGGGATTAATCTGGGCCATCTATTTCATGCTTGACGGTTTTGATCTGGGTTTGGGCACATTGATGCCATTCATATCTGAAAATGATTCCGACAGGCGAGTGGTCTATAATGCTCTTGGCCCTGTCTGGGACGGTAACGAGGTCTGGTTGATAACGGCGGGAGGGGTAACCTTCGCTGCTTTTCCAACCACATACGCTGTTATGTTCAGCACTCTTTACACACCTCTGTTGCTCATACTTTTTGCCTTGATAGTGAGAGGAGTGTCATTTGAATTCAGGGGTAAGATTGACAACCCCGCATGGAAAAAGCTTTGGGATACATGCCTGTTTGTGGGCAGTTTCCTTCCGGCCCTGCTTTTTGGGGTAGCCTTTGCAAACATCTTTCAGGGGATTCCGTTTGACAAGGATGGCATATTCCAGGGCAACCTGTTTACCTTGCTCAATCCTTACGGCATAGCTGGGGGTGTTTTCTTCGTCGTGACCTTCCTGACTCATGGCGCCATTTGGCTGTGCGTTAAATCTGAAGGCCGGTTGCATGAGAGGGCCGCCATGACGGCGTCAATGCTGTGGATAGTGTGGTTGGTGTGCGCCGTCGTATTTCTGGCTTTCAGCTACGTGGCGACTCCGCTTTACAAGAACTATTTCAACAATCCGATTTTATTTGTGGTTCCGCTGTTGGCGGTTGTCGGTTTGCTACTGACCAGATTTTTCCTGTCTCTCAAGTCTTATTGGAAAGCCTGGTTCTCCTCTTCATTGACCATATTGGCCGCAGTGTTGTTCGGTGTAATTGGACTTTTTCCAAACCTCTACCCCTCAAGCATTGACCCGGCGCTGAGCTTGACGGCTTTTAATTCGTCGTCCAGTCCTCTTACGCTCAAAATCATGCTGGGAGTGGCGCTCATCATGGTCCCGATTGTCATAGCCTACCAATCCTACGCATATTATTTGTTCAGGGAAAAAGTGACCCCCTCGATGCTGGCGTCAAAGCAGTCATATTGATCAACCAGGTCTTTGATGGGGCTTGAGCCCAATCAGGGACCTTGTTCAGAACACATTGTGAGAGACGTTTTGAAAGGAACTTCGAATGAATGAAAGACCAGGAATTGTAACCCTGAAAGGCAACCCATTCACACTGGTTGGCCCCGAACTTAAAGCGGGAGACTCGGCGCCTGATTTTACAGTCACGGCCAACGATCTGTCTCCGGTGAAGTTATCCGATTTCAAGGGAAAAGTTTGTGTGATTTCATCAGTGCCATCCCTGGACACGCCCGTTTGTGACACCTCTACACGCAGGTTTAATGAAGAGGCGACTGGACTGGGCGCGGATGTGGTCGTCTTGACCATAAGCATGGATTTGCCGTTTGCCCAGGCGCGATGGTGCGGAGCTGCCGGTGTAACAAATGTCCAGACGCTTTCGGATTACAAGGACGCCTCATTTGGACTGAACTACGGACTCCTCATCAAAGAGTTGCGCTTATTGGCCAGAGCTGTTCTGGTCGTAGACAAGTCCGGTAAAGTACAGTACATTGAACTGGTCAAGGAAATTGCCCAGGAACCAGATTACGAAGCCGTTCTCGCAGCGATCAAGAATCTGAAATAGATATTTGAATGATTTAAATTCATATTGATGGAGGCTTCTTCGTGAACCAGTGGAAAAGTGTAGACGAAATTCTGGATTTTGCTATCAGCAATGAAGAGCAGGCTGTACAATTTTACACCGACCTGGCGGGAACAATGGACAGGCCTTGGATGAAAGAGATTTTTCTCAATTTCGCCAAGGAGGAGGCCGGTCACAAGAAAAAACTGACTGACATCAAGGCGGGTAAACGGTTTGCGCCGTCCAGCAAAAAGATTGCGGACCTCAAGATAGGAGACTACCTGGTTGATGTTGAGCCATCTGATAAACTGGATTATCAGCAGGCTTTGGTGTTGGCCATGAAAAAAGAGAAAAAGGCTTTCAAGCTCTACACCGATCTGGCGGCCTCATCTGGAGATGATGAAATGGAGCAGACATTTCTCTCGCTGGCTCAGGAAGAGGCTAAGCATAAGCTGCGGTTTGAACTTGAATATGATGATTACATCATGACTGAGAACTGACAGACCATGATGGGATAAAAATCGAACGGGAATACGATTGAGGGCCTTCTGGAGAGGGAGGCCCTCAGTTTCAAGCTTTACCGAAACCAGTTTCATGAAAAAATAATTTTTGGGAAGCGGGGTAGCCATGTCCAGCCACAAATTGATCATCCCGGCTATTTCAGCCATAGGTCTTGTGCTTGTGCTCGTATGGATGCAAGGCGGTTTTCACAAAAAAGTTCCTGGTGGAATGACGGCTGAGGCTCCTCAAAAAGTTCAGGTCAAGACGGTGAAAGCGGAGGTTCGTTCTTCGGCTGGTGACGTGACTGTTTCCGGATCAGTTGTTTCGAAGGAATCAGCCCGTATCGCAGCCAGAGTCGCCGGGAATGTGGTCGAACTGAACGTGGAAGCCGGGGCGCGAGTCAATAAAGGCGATGTTCTGGCTAAACTGGAAGCAAAGGAGCTTGTGGAAAGAGAAGCGCAGGCGCAGGCGGCACTGGAAAGCGCAAAGGCGGATCTTGTAAAAACCGGAAATGATTTTGAGCGATTCAAAAGCCTCTTCGAAAAGGAATCCATCGCCAAAAGGGAATATGACGAAGCTCTAGCCCGTCATGAAATGGCTCAGGCAACGGAGAATAAAGCCAAAGCCAGTTTGGATGAGGCTAAAACTTTGCTTTCCTACACATCGGTAACTGCGCCTTTTGACGGTGTTGTTGCGGAGCGAAACGTAAATGTGGGCGATCTGGCTGTGGCCGGGAAGCAGCTATTTTCAGTGTACGCTCCAGACACTCTGGATATGGTAGCCGCCGTCGGTGAACAATACGTTTCCTTCCTCTCTGTCGGAGCGGACGTGAATGTCGCAATTCCCTCCATCAACCTTAAAGAAAAATCTCAGATTCGTGAAATTGTTCCGCAAAGGGATGAGAAAACCCGCACTGTAACTGTTAAGGCTCATCTTGCAGACGGGCCGGGTTTGGCGCCTGGGCTATATGGGACCATGACGTTTAACACCGCAAAAACCGATGTAATCGTAATTCCTGCGACCGCAGTAAGTACGGCCGGACAACTCGAAAGCGTCAAGGTATTGGATGGCGACTCGGTCAAGACGAGACACGTCAAGGTCGGTAGGAAGCTCGATGATGGAACAGTCGAAATTCTTTCCGGGCTCAATGCGGGCGAGGAAGTGGTGATAGAGTGACTTTCAGTGTCTTTGGAGCGATGTCATGAACCAATTGTCCAGACGCTGCTGAATCTCTACATTTGGAGTGGCTTCTTTGATCACTCACATCCGTGATAAACGCGGGAATATAAAATTTTGCTGCCAAATCGACCAGGGGTTCGTCCACCGGATTTAATGATCTGTTAAATTTTTCTCCAGGATGATTTTTGAAGACTCAAACAGTAGCGCCTGCAACAGATCTTTCTCCTCGTAGGTTCCTATCTTCTCTCCTTTTTTGAACAGTATACCGCGGCCTTTACCGCCGGCTATGCCGATGTCCGCCTCTCGAGCCTCTCCGGGACCGTTGACCACGCACCCCATTACCGCAACCTTTAATGGCGTCGTTATTCCCGACATGGCCGTTTCGACCTTTTTTGCCAGCCCTATCAGGTCTATCTCAGTCCTTGAGCATGTAGGGCATGAGATAATCTCTACCCCTCTGTTCCGGATGCCCAACGATCTAAGAATAGAGTAGGCGGCTGCAATCTCATTTTCGGGCGGGGCCGTCAAAGAGACACGTATTGTGTCGCCTATTCCTCGAGTCAGCAGGAGTCCTATGCCCAAGGCCGACTTAATCGCGCCCGGAAGTAGAGTGCCCGCCTCGGTTACTCCGACGTGCAAAGGATAATCCACCCTTTCGGAGAGCAAGGTGTATGAATCCACGGTTCTTGTGACATCAGAAGCCTTCAGAGATACCTTTATGTCAAAAAAGTTCTCTTTTTCCAGTATTGCCACATGCCCCAAAACGCTTTCTACCATAGCCTCCGGCGTGGGCGCCCCGTATTTTTCGAGAAGGTTCTTTTCCAGGGACCCGGCGTTTACACCTATCCGAATGGGTATTTTCTTTTCAGAGGCCGCCGTGACTACTTCCCTGACTTTGATGGATGCCCCAATATTTCCAGGGTTTATCCGTAAGGCGTCTACTCCCTGGTTTATAGCTTCCAAAGCCAGTTTGTAATCAAAGTGGATGTCGGCCACTAGAGGAATTCGGGTTTTGGCCTTAATTTCGCCAAGCGCCTTTGCCGCAATCATGTCCGGGGCTCCGCACCTTACAATCTCACAGCCGGCCTTTTCGAGGCGTTTTATCTGCCTGACGGTGGCCTGGACGTCCCGTGTGTCAGTGTTGGTCATCGACTGCACGGATATCGTGGCGCCGTCTCCTACCGGAACATCCCCGATGTTTATTCGTCTGGTGTGTTTACGTTCTATGATCATTCGACAATTATCCCGGCCTGAGAATGTAATGCGATCGTCATCTGTCACCGTACCATTTGTCATAATATTTCAAGTATTCACCGGTCTTGATCCTATCCCACCAGTTCTGGTTATCCAGGTACCATTTTATAGTTTGGTCAATGCCGTCGGGGAAAGTTATCTCAGGTTCCCAGCCAAGATT
>CAZVOU010000335.1:0-1591 GCA_964628605.1 uncultured Syntrophaceae bacterium | reverse complement strand
GTTTACATAGAAAGCGGATTCAGGAACAACATAGTAAATTATCAGAACTGCCATGGAATGTTTCAGGTCCATGCTCCTTCATGGGCTCGAAAGTTCAACGTCAGGTATTCGGACCTGTTTGACCTGCGAGTGAATGCAGAGTGCGGCGTTCAGATATTCAAGTATTACCTTGAAATGTACGGAAACCTGGTTCATGCGCTGAGCGCATACAACAGCGACCATCCCCGCGCTTCCACAGGATACGCCAGAGCGGTCCTCGCCACACGCGAAAAAATAAGGAAACGCTACATTCAGCTTTACCGGATTCACCGAGACACACCCATACTGGCTGCAGCTTCATCCTTCAGCAACAAATAACATTAAGCCTGATTGCCGTATTTTGACGGGATAGTTTCGAACCTTGTCAGCGAGGAGGGCCGTATAGAAACGGTGACATTATGGAAGCCAGGAGATCGAAGGGATTCAGCGCCGACGGGTTGTGGTCCATCGGAACGTAGGGGTCATGTCCCACCGGATAATTCTTGGAGACCGGTCCTGTCGGCGGGGTCATATATTGCGGCAAACAGCTCTTGCAGCCGCTCATGCCGAGCAACGACATCAACGCTAAACCAAGGACAAGACCTTTTATAATTTTTCCAAAATTCATTTCCGGCTCACTTTAGCGCCCATTCTATACGTTTTGCAGCAATTGATCAAGGTAAAAATACCGTTGGGTCTCAGCGTCAGTTACAGTTTCGGTTTTGCTACCTGACTTTGAACATTTCCCGGCCTTTTTGAGACATAATTATTTTGCCTTGGGCGTCCACCAGCAATGCGGCCACATCAGGCAGGCTATCTATAAGTCGTATCCCCTTTTCCTCACCCAGAACAAAGACCGCCGTGGAAAGAGCGTCCGCAGTAACCCCATCCGCAGCCACTATGGTGACTGACTGAAGCCCGTCGGCCGGATAGCCGGTCTTGGGATCGAGCAGGTGATGATACCTTTTCCCAGCGTCCTCAAAAGAACGCTCATAATCTCCCGAGGTCACCATAGCCCGGTCTTTTAATTCCGCCACGGCTATGACACCGCCGGGATTGCGTGGGTCCTGAACACCAATTTTCCACGGCTTCCCAGGCTCTTTTTCACCGTAGGCCACAATGTCGCCACCTGCGTTCACAAGCGCAGCCTTCACCCCCAGGCTCTTCAGTTTCTGAGTCGCCTTGTCTATTGCGTAACCCTTTGCTATGGCCCCAAGGTCCAGCGCCATACCGGCTTTCGCGAGCGACACTGAATGACCATCCTTATCGACCAGGACCTTTTCCCATCCTATCAAGGGCAGGAGCTTCCCTATTTCCGTGCTGTCAGGAAGCCTCGGGCCCGATTCTCCACTGAAGTTCCACAATTGAGCCACCGGACCGATGCTCGGATCGAAAGCCCCTTGAGACAGGGCTGAGAATTCCAGGGATTTGATGATCAGGCTCACAAGCTCAGGATCCACTGTTTGTGGCCCCTCCCCAGAGGATTTGTTCAAACGGGTCAGATCGGATGACTTGTGAAACGAGGTCAGGTTTTCGACCCTCTTCAGTTCACTGAACGCCGCGTCAATTGCCG
>CAZVOU010000334.1:0-6060 GCA_964628605.1 uncultured Syntrophaceae bacterium | reverse complement strand
GCCTTCATGATGAGCCAGAGACGTTCTATGGGGTTAAGATCCGGAGAATATGGAGGAAGATAGACAGGATCAAATCTTCCCCAATCCAGTGATTTGCTCTTATGCCAGGAGGCATTATCCAGGAATGTCTGGAAATCCTCCCTATCTGAATGACTGAACTCTAGGGCGTAAAATTCTCCTGTTCCTGGCAAAACGGCTCCAGTGACATTCATTCTGAGATGAGCCCCGCTGTAAGGCTGAAGTATCTTCTCTGCCTTTTTTGCAAAGCGTCTTCTCGGGCGGGGGTCGCCTTCAATGCCACTCTCATCGAGAAACCAAAGGTCAATGTTCTGATCTGACAACTATTTTTTGATCAATCCAACAAAAGCTTTTCTCTTTTCCTCGTCCTCACCATCCGGCCATGGTCGTGGTACCTTCAGCCGAAAACCTTCTTCGTGGATCCATCTCATCAAAGTACTGTAGCCTGACTCCAAACAGAGAGCAGTTCTCTCGATTAGGCATGTTTCTTGGATGAGACATGCCTTATACAAATCAATAGAAAAGTCGCGTATTTTTTCGCGATTATTTTTGAGAAGCGCGATATAAGTTGTTGGCCGGACGTCCCGGGTAAAATCGCATAAGTAACTGACTCATGGCAAACAACGGAAAAGTGATTTGTGAGAATTTATCATTGAGTCCTTGTAAATTTGCAGTTATTCGCGGCTAGATGGGCCAAACCGGTTAGCACAGTCCCCCCCTTGAGGACAGGCTGACAGATTTGTCTGATTAATTTGTAAATCGGGTGATCTTTTTTCAGCAGGGTTCAAACAGAACAGTGACTATGTCCGTAGTAGAATCACGGGCCAACAGGTCCAGGGTCGAGGATATCTGTCGCTCTACATCCATTCCTCTTTTTTTGAGCATGCATGCTACTGTTTGAAGTGTGCTTCGCGTTTGTGCCCCAGCGTCACTAACTGAACCGAAGCTGACTTTTCGGGCTACTACCGAAGGCCGCAAGTATCTTTCAGCCAAGTTGTTTTCAGCGGGGATTGATCGGTTTACAGACCAGTGATAAAGCCTGTCATGGTTCTTAAGGAAAATATCCTGAACCCGGCGAATACCCAAGTGATGCGCCGGGTGATTCATGGCTGCCTGTATCTCGTCTCTTATCCGGGATGATTCAGGATAAAACTCCCCGTCTGATATCGGTTGTTGACGAAGTTTCATGGCGCTGCTGAGTAAAGGTATCACCACTGCCGCAAATGTAGAAACTTCGGAGTCATCTGGAAACTCTTTCTCCAGATCCTCCACGTCTCTGAGCGGGTGGGCGTAACAATACTGAATAGCGCACGGAACCTTGTTGTAGGCATTATACCTGTCCACAACCAGTGTTCCCGGCAGAGGGTCCTTTCCAAAGATGGATAGTGGAACCTGAGCCGACCTGTTTTTGCCGAATTGAAAAATGCTCAATTTGTCAGTAGCAAAGAGCCATACATAACCATTCTTGCCATTAGTGCGCAATCCGGTTTCGTCAGCATGCTATACCGGCGCTTGGCGGTACTGTTCGATCAGTTTGTCTGGGATGTCTGCAAACAAACCGGCTACCCGTTGAAATATTCCGGCAACACTACCACTGCCCACACCGAGAAGTTCACAAACTCTCTCCATTGGAATGCCATGAACGTAATGCATGTTGATGGCCATGGCTATGAGTCGATTCCCGAAAAGACTTTTGGGAAGGGCCCCGGGAGGTTGTTGGGTAAAGCCCTTGCGACACTTGGAGCAATATCGCTTATGGAGATTGAAGACAATCCTTTCAGGTTTTACCAAAGGGATGTCCACAACGCTTCTTTGCTCAATACCTTTTTTTGACAATGGCTCCCCACATTGGGGACAGGTTTCTGATTCCGGAAGAACCTCTTCAATGCGATCTTCACTTCCCAGTTCGTGTCCCTTTCGGCCATAGCCTTGATGACCCGGACGCGCGCCTTTAGGCTTGAGAGATTGATCCTGAATGTTTTTCTTGAAAGGCTGCCTGGAGGAAGGTGTGGATGAGCCAAAGAATCCATCTTCCAATTTACGCTGCTCTCTGCCTAGGGCAGCCCGAAGCGATTTAACCTTGTCTTCGAGTTGGTCTATCCTGCGTTGCTTGTTCAAGCAGATGGGAACAATTGTTTAGAGCCATGATGCGAACCCTCCAAGCCTGGAGGATATTCAGAGTGGCTCCAATTCATAGTCGATCATTCCACAAATCCCGAGAAAAAAATTTGCCTTTTACTATGCCCCGTGTAACTGAGGAATTACTGAGTCCATAAAAATATTCCCTGCAATTTTTATGAACAAGCCAACGTGTCATATTGTGTCTTTCCTATGTGTCAGTAGGTGTCATAATGTTGCGCTTTGATTTGGGTTCGCCAGGGCTAGGCTACTGTAATGGCCAAAATAAAAAATTTTGTGAAATGGCATGATATGTGCTCGGAGACTATGCGGCATGACCCAATAATTCTTCAAATCAGGGGGTTAGGGTCAAAGCTATCCTGTATTGACTGGAGAGCGATTATGAGTATTCGAGTTCTTTTGGTTGATGACGAGGAACAGTTTGTGGATCTCCTTTCCGAGCGTTTGAAAACGCGCGGTTTTGAGGTCCTGACTGCTCTGAGTGGAGATGAGGGCCTGAGGGTTCTGGACAAGATCGACATCGATGTTGCGATTCTGGATGTGATGATGCCAGGGCGCGATGGTCTTTCGACCCTCGAGGAATTCAAGCGGACAAGGCCGCTTACCGAGGTGATCATGTTGACTGGGAACACCACGATCGAGACGGCAATATCCGGAATGAAACTGGGGGCGTTTGACTATCTTTTAAAGCCCGTTGACACGGCAGTTCTTGTCGACAAACTGACCGGGGGGCGCCAGAGAAAAAAGGATCATGAGGACAGGATCAGGAACGCGGAGGTGGAGAGAATAGTCAAGACCAAGGGATACTGATCAACAGGAGGCGATTAACTTTACTAAACGTGATTGAGCGAACCTTCCTGAAGGAGACAATTTCATGGGAACAACTTTTGTAAGGGATCACATGACGTCGTTTGACGGTTACCCGAGGGTTTCAGAAGACTCCTCCCTTTTTGATGCGGCGCTGGTCCTTGATGAGGGACGTCAGCGACTGGACGCCAAGGGCCACAGGTTAATGGCGGTTCTTGTCCTTGACAAGGCGGGTAAAGTGATTGGGAAGTTAAACCGACTAGATATTCTCACATGTCTTGAACCGGAATATCTGACCAATGAGGAACTGAAAAAAGTTTCCAGATTTGGCCTGACGCCGGAATTTTTGCACTCAATGCTTGACAACTTCGACTTGTGGAAATCTCCCTTGATGGAAATTTGCCGAAAGAGCTTCGGCAAAAGAGTAGGGGATTTTATTCAAAAACAGGGCTCTGAAGTATTCATTGATGCAAATGCTACCCTAAGCCAAGCCATACACCAACTTATCATGGGTCGAACTCAAGCTTTGCTGGTGGTGTCGGACGGTGAGGTTTCGGGATTGCTCAGACTGGTGGATGTTTTTGACCAGGTAGCTTCTCTGATGAGAGCTTGTCGGATTTAGACTCACAGGCACTCTTATTTGAAACATTAGGAGGATTTGAATAATGACTACAGCACAGGGCGTCCAGATAAATTGGACACGACTAATAGCAATGCTGACTGGAGTCGGCCTTTTTTTCGTGGTTTATTTCTCACCACCATGGCCAGACGCCATAGATCCCGTTGGAAAACATTTCCCGTTGAGTCCGGAGGGCAAGGGCGCTGTGGCTCTATTTCTGATGGCAGGGATATGGTGGGTTTTCGAAGTGGTCCCGATCGGGGTCACGAGCCTGGTCATTGGAGTGACTCAGGCGTTGTTCATGATCAGGCCTGCCAAGGCTGCCTTTAAGGATTTCATGGACCCCTCAGTTCTATTCATTTTTGCATCACTTGTGATTGGAATGGTTTTCACAAAGACAGGCCTGACAAAGCGAATGGCCTACAAGATGCTCAATGTGATAGGTGAAAACACTGGATCGATCTATTTAGGTGTATTTCTCCTGATTACTGCGCTTACGCTAATCATGGCGCACACGGCAGTAGCTGCCACTATGTATCCATTGTTGCTGGCTATTTACAGTCTTTACGGTGAAGGTGACAAGCCTACCAAATTTGGAAAAGGTCTGTTCATAGGGATGGCCTATGTTTGCGGGGCCGGTAGCATCATCACACTTCTTGGATCTGCCAGGGCGATTGTCGCTCTCGGATTTTTCAAGGAAATGGCCGGTGTTGATACCCCGTTTTACGAGCTAACCCTATACATGCTTCCGGTAGGGGTGATCATGGTCCTGCTGCTCTGGGTTTTCTTCATGATCTTTATGAAACCGGAAAAGAAGGTTATTCCAGGTTTGAGGGAGCGAGTGGCCGAACTGAGCGAGAACCTCGGTCCGATCACCAGAAAAGAGATTATTTCACTGGTGATCATATTCGGAGCTATCATAACGATGTCTCTTCAGGTAATGGTTCCCAAGTTGCAGTCCCTGGATAAGACTGCGATCATACTGGTATCGACAATCCTGTTTTTTGTGTTCAACATTCTGGATATCGAGGATCTTGAACTCATCCCCTGGAACATAGTGCTGCTTTTCTCAGGCGCCATGAGCATCGGTTATTGTCTGTGGGAAACCGAGGCAGCAAAATGGATGGCGGTCAACTGGCTTGCACTTTTCCAGAAGTCCCACTGGCTGGTTTTCGTCCTCAGCATCGCATTCTTCGTGATGATTTTGACCAATTTTATCATGAACGTGGCGGCCATAGCCATCTCTCTTCCTGTTGCCCTGGTCATAGCCGGCTACCTGGGTGTGTCATCCTATGTGGTTATGTATTCTGCGCTGGTTACAGCCGGAATGCCTTTCATCCTTCTGGTCGGAGCGGCGCCAAACGCAATCGCATATGACTCGAAACAATTTACCAGCGGCGAATTCTTCATGTATGGAATTCCTGCCAGTCTGATACTGATGGCCGTTGTAGCGTTAGCCATCCTGGTCATCTGGCCTCTGCTGGGAATGCCGATCACTGTTCCTAGGACCATGTAAAGCCTTTTGAGGGCACGGGAGCAAACCATGGAGAATAAATCTTTGCAGCGCCTTACCGGAATAATATCAATCTTTTTAATGTTGTTCCTGGTCATAATCGAGACTTGCTGCACAGACGTTTCTCTCTACCACAACAACGTAACCGCCATACAGGGCAGGGTAATAGAAGAGAACTTTCATCCGTTCCAGGATGAAAACTCATCACCGTTTCAATATGGAAAATCCTCGTATTTGATTCTGACGGACGAGTCCGGATTTAACCGGATAAAAATCGAATTAACCAGAATAATAATCAACACTGTAATTATTCACGAATACATTGTCCTGCGAATTTGAAATTAACCCGCCTCCGCTCACTCCCCATAAACTAGAAAACAAACCTCTAATTCAGGAGTATACGATATGACTACCGCAAGAATTCTTTTGGTAGATGACGAGGCCCCTTTCATAGATACATTGTCCAAACGCCTTGTGAAGAGAGGTCTCACGGTTTACACCGCAAAAAGCGGCACAGAGGCGCTGGAAAAAATCGGCCAGGGAGACCCCCTGGATGTCGTAATACTTGATGTGAAGATGCCTGGTATGGACGGCACAGAAACGCTTAAGGCCATCAAGACCTTGAATCCATTGATTGAAGTCATCATGCTCACTGGCCATGCCACTGTCGGGTCTGCAATAGAAGGCATGAAGCTCGGGGCCCTGGATTATCTCATGAAACCCTGTGACCTGGAACTGCTAATGACAAAAGTACAGGAAGCAAAAATGAAGAAACTCAAACAGGAAGATAGAATTAACGAGGCTAGAGCCATGCACATAGCCCTCAGACGCGGAGACTAACGGCGTTGTTGAAATGGCTTGAAGGCCTTGTAATAGGTTGGCTGCCGGGATTCCGGCGACCAGGTTGGTTGTTTCAGAATTGACTTTTTCAAGCATTCAAGAACGGCTCAGCAGGCCTTTCTGG
>CAZVOU010000333.1:0-1508 GCA_964628605.1 uncultured Syntrophaceae bacterium | reverse complement strand
GTTGTAGGCGGTTGCCCATTCAATAGATCCGACAGACTTGCACCATTCTCCCAACAAACTAAGATCATTGCTTATTATAAAGTCATGGGTTCCGTTGTTTGATCTTTCTAATACCCGGTTTCCTCCAGCAGGCAACCCTCTGCCACCAGCCCGTTCCCTCCATGCCCCATTGTTCAGAAAAGAAATTTTGTCGTGGTGTCCAGCGCATGAATTTAGACCGTACTCATTCAATATTTGCGTGAAGTCCTCAAACTCACATCCAAATTTTTCCTGCATCACATAACTGGACCACTGTGATGAAAATGGACATATCGAGCAGCCGACTCGGTTAAGTCCAAGCCGGTATGCTGAGTTGAAGAGGATGCCTCTAGCAAATGCGTAGTCATATACTTCAACAGAATTCCAGCCTAAAATTGGACTGGCGTTTGTCTGGGAATCATGCTTGGCTCCCTTCTTGATCATGCCGTACTTGGCCCTTGTGACGCTTTCCGCTGCCCTCACCCCATCAAACATTAGGGCCTTGACCGAGACCATTTGGCACAAGTCTCTCAGTAATCTCAGTGTCGGCGCCGACTTGTGAACGGAGCAGCACCACCTGAGGATTCTGCTTGGTGGGCCGAATTCTTTCCAGGTAGTTTTTGCGTCCTTGTGGCATCTGGCTGTCTGGAAGTTCAGGTTCGGCCATCTTAATTTGGCATTTTCAACGGCCTCATAAGTTGGAGAGAGTTCCATGGTGGTGTCGGCAAAGACTACGACGAACTGATCCGGGGTCAGGGTTCGCTGCACAAGGTCCAGCAGGACAAGAGAATCTTTGCCACCGCTGAAGGCTACTGCAGTAACATCCACTTTTTTCAAATATTTCTTGTGTGTATAATGGACAAATTCTATTGCGCTTTGTTCGAGACCCTCTAAGAGGCGGGAGTTTTTCTGGACCATGGCATTGATATCTATTGGGGTGAGGGTTAGGTTTTCTTCGTAAACGATGACCTGGGGTTTTTCGAAGAAGCCACCGCCCTTTGTTTCAGCTACGAGTCTTCCCCGGTAGAAGTATCTTCTGCCGGAAGTGGCCCAAAGAAGAGGAGTTTCGGACTTGGGGTAGGACCATGTTTTGTCCAATTGTAGCAGGTCCAGTTCCTCAAAAAATACTGGCCGTATCTCAATGCGAATGTTGTCAGGGTGTAGGTCGGACGTCAGCAAGACGCCACCTGTATCTATGTCCCACTTGGCCTCGTACATAAATATCTACCCCGCATACGGAGATTAACACTCATAGTTTGTATGACTAAAGCGAAGAATAATATACCCGGTAGCCTGCCATTAACTGGCATTATATGTCAAATCTTTATTGACCTGCTCACAGAAGGAGCGAGCGTGACAGACGTCAATAACGATCTGTAAGTTATTGATAAGTACGAGTCTCATGAAAGTAATATCTTTTTTAGTCAATGTGATTACTCCTTAAATACGGTGGCTTGTCCGAAGCAGGCGAATCCGGAAAATCTTTGAGC
>CAZVOU010000332.1:0-1582 GCA_964628605.1 uncultured Syntrophaceae bacterium | reverse complement strand
CGCCTGGCCACCGATAAAGACAAATATCTCGCCCTGCGCTGAGCGTCTTTCAGTATTATTTCTTTTGAAAACGTGTAGCTGTATGCGAGCACAAAACCGTAAACCACCGAACTTGCAGCTATCACCATTAGGGCAAGTTTAAATATGATATGGTTCCATATCCTGGTCTTCAATGCGCTCCCCTGCAAAACTCCCCGAACGGAGGGATTTCGCTGATCATTCTGGATTCCAGCATGCTCCTGGCCACACGCATGTAATCATCGAGACTCAGTTGCCCCATCTTCAGGTCAGGCGAATCAGGTTCTATGAATAACTGCATCTTTTCCAGCATCCACTTCTGGTGTGGCCTGTTGGACGGGGTGTTTGCTTTCCTGACATGTTTCATCACAATGTCAAGCGCTTCTTCGCGGTGAGAAAAAGCGTAACGCCACCCTTTGAGCGATGCCTCCACAAATCGTTTGCAAAGATCAGGATTTTTTTTATATGTTGATTCAAGCGTAAATATTGCGTCTTCCGGAAAATTCAAACCGTATTCACTCAGGAAAAACGTTTTGAGTTCATCATGATTGAGTCCATTCTGGATCAGTGTGTGATACTCGTTGTAATACATCACTGACATCGCGTCCAAAGCCCCTTTGAGAAAAAGTCCCACCGAAGTGAAATTAGGTATTATCTGAACATTCACATCAAATTTTCTGAAGAACATAAGCGGCTGCAGATAAAAATGCCCTCCCAAAGGCCGACTCTTTTACCCTCGAAATCCTTTGGTTCGAGTATGCCACTGTTTTTTTTTGCCACGAGTATCAGGGATGACTTCTGGACAACCTGTGCGAGAGCCACTATGGGCTGTCCTATGGCTCTCTGGCGTATGCCGTTGCTCAACCAGTCCGTGCAGAATGTGGCCTTTCCCGTAGCAAGCAAACCCAATGGCTCTCTGCTGGGGCCACCATCCAGAAGGGTCATGTCCATGCCGGCCTCTCGGTAGAAGCCTTTCTCAAGGGCCACCATGTAGCCTGCGAACTGGGCCTGGGGAATCCATTGCGGGACTAGTGAGACCTTATCGAGGGGTTTGTCTTCGGCTCCGGCGGCAGACACCATGCACAGGACAAATATGAAAAACCGGATGAAACGTTTCATCGTCATTTAACCCGCATCAGTTTCATTCATTTCCGGCAAGGTCTCTTCGCCTTCCTGAATCTCATCGTTTGGATCGGCCCTGGTTACGTCCACCACCTGCTCGGATGGGTCCATACGAACCAGAATTCTCCCACTGGTGTTCCTGCCTATGACAGATATCTCCGACATACGCAGTCTAATGATCTTTCCAACTGAGGTCACAATAAGAAGATGGTCGGAATCCTCCACCATCTTTACACCAACTACATCCCCTATCTTCTCGTTCACCCTTATCGTTATTACACCCTGACCTGCGCGGTTCTGCTCGGAGTATTCCTTCAGATGCGTCCTCTTACCGAAACCATTTGTGGTGATCGTAAGCAGGGTAGCGTTCTCATTGGCGATTACTTCCATTGCAATCACTACGTCGTCATTTTTGACATTGATACCCGTGACACCCCTGGCC
>CAZVOU010000331.1:0-81929 GCA_964628605.1 uncultured Syntrophaceae bacterium | reverse complement strand
TATCACCTGTAATCAACACTGGTAATCCTGGAAGGTCGGTCTTGATAGTTTCAACGATCTTCTCAACGTGAACGCTCTCCTTCTGGGATTCTCCGATGTGTAAGTCACTCAGATGAATAATGCTTTGAGACGCCATGAAATATCCTCCTGGAAATGTAATAGAGCCGGAAAAGATTCATGACGCATCTTTTGATGCGTATGATCTATTTTGTGTCGCCGGCCAGTCAATTCAAGAATTGTTGTCATGGTATGTGACATGTTTCACGCACCGCAGGCCCAACTCCATGATGGAGCATGATGTGTGCCAGAGATGCAGAACCGTCTAAGCAAATCTTTCCACTAAATAGAGGAGCGAACGATAGAGACCGATTTCACATTTTTAGAAACTGCAGGCGAATACTATTTATAAGAACAAATTGTTACGTGGTTTAAAAATCTCTTGGACCAATCATGCGTCTGGACGCCATGACCCGGCCCCACCCCTGGTAGGTTGATAAATGTGCAAGAACGTCTGACAATACGCCTGCCCAAAAATCAGGCCGGGAAGATCGTATGGTTCAAGTTGAGACTAGCCCCAATGTCAAGACTCGTTAGACATTTGTAATGTGATGAAACTGAATGTGAGAAGAATTTAGCAGATAATACCCTATTTAATTACAAAAAAAACAGCATGTTCCGAAATAAAAATGATTGATCATTTTTGAGGTGGTCGTGACCATGTCATGGAATTTGCCTGATCAAAAACGTATATAATGACAAATTAAATTCTGTTTATAGTTTTAATGTCCATAGATGGCAACATGACAGCTCCTCTCTCCGACATCTGTTTTATCGCCTCCTTTGATGTCTCTTCATTTACCCCAAGACATAGGTCCTCAATTAGGTACACTTTGTAGCCTAGGCTGATTGCGTCCATGACCGTGGCCTTAACGCAATAATCGGTGGCTATTCCGTAAATGATGACAGATTTGATTCCGTTAGCTTCAAGAATTTGATGTAGTCCGGTTTTTGAGCCCCGATCGTCTCTGAAACCCGAGTAGGAATCGAACCTGTAATCGGCGCCTTTTTGGACAACTTCATCAATCAGCGATGTATCCAGCAATATTTCGGCCCCTTTGGAATCCTGAACACAATGTGGGGGCCATAAAGTCTGCTGAGTTCCGTCCGCAAGTTCTATCGTTTCAAAATTTTGTCTGCCTTCGTGATTTGATGAGAAAGAGACGTGATCAGCGGGATGCCAATCCTGGGTGGCCAATATAATATAACCAGCGTCCTTAAGTTGGCGCGTTGCCGCCAAGACTCTCTCCAGAAAAGATTCATCGGACTGTGGAACCGCAAGTGAACCTTTGCGGGCACTAGTGAAGTCACCTTGTATATCGATTACTACTACGGCCGGTTTTACCTTGGGCAAGAACGCAATGATCAAACCAAAAGGCCCAAGTAAAACACCTGCAAAGAACCAACCGTAAATACTCCTATTTTTTCTTGAGGCTATGGCGGCGCAGACTGCGCCAAAAGCCGTAGTCATGACAATAGTCAATAATAACGGACTTAGCATTTTAAACCTCTGTTTTTAAAATAACATTCTCGCAATTTGTTAGAGAGGACATAAAATAATCAGATTCTGGTGTCTAATCGCTCGATTTGAAACTGAACCGCTTCATCGGTCACTCATTGGAATTTCAGAACGGATATAAAGCGAAAGAGGCGGTTTTTTAGGACCGCCTCGGTTGATTGCGCTGAACAGTCTTTGTTTAAAATACTTCTACAGTGTTCCAGCTATGACTATTCTCTGGATTTCATTGGTGCCTTCGTAGATTTGGGTGATTTTAGCGTCACGCATCATTCTCTCGACCGGATACTCTGTGCTGTAACCAAATCCTCCGAGCACCTGAACAGCCTCGACCGTGGTCCACATTGCTACATCTGCGCAGTAGGCCTTGGACATGGAGGAGTGTCTGATAATCTCGGGTGGAATCTTGGAAAGGTCTTTGCCGACCGTATCCAGCAGGGAGCATGTCTTCCAGAGAAGCATTCTTGCCGCTGTAATTTTCATGGACATGTCGGCGAGTTTGAATGCTATTGCCTGGTGTTTAATGATGGGCTTTCCGAAAGCAACTCTTTCCTTGGCGTAAGCTGTGGCGTACTCGAATGCGCCGGCCGCTATTCCCAAAGCCTGTGCCCCGACTGATGGACGGCTAAAATCAAGAGTCTTCATCATGATGTGGAACCCAGAGCCTTCTTCGGCGAGAAGGTTCTCTACCGGCACTTCCACATCCTCAAAAATCAACTCTCTGGTGTCGGATGATTTTATGCCCAGTTTGCTCTCTTTCTTTCCAATAGTGAATCCAGGCATCCCTTTTTCAAGGATGAAAACGCTACCCCCCTTGTATGGTGGAACATCAGGGTCCGTCACAGCGTAGACGCTAAAAGTGTCAGCGATTCCGCCGTTGGTGATCCACATCTTGGAACCGTTGATTATATACTTATCGCCTTTTTTTACTGCCCTGGTTTTGAGGGCTGCAACATCGGATCCTCCTTTGGACTCGGTAAGCCCAAAGGCAGCGGTGGTTTCACCGGTGGACAGCGGTTTCAGATATTTTTCTTTTTGTTCATGATTACCGGCAAGGATTATCGGAAGACTGCCCAGTTCCTGGACTGATGGTATAAGGGCCACGGAAGCGTCCGCCTTGGCTAACTCCTCTACAACTATACAGTGGGCTATCATACCGGCGGCCATACCATCGTATTCGGCAGGAAAGTCAACACCCATGAGACCGTTTTCTCTCATGAGTTCAAGCATGTCATGAGGATATTCTCCCTTTTTATCTCTTTCTTCAGCTCCAGGAGCTACTTTTTCCTTGGCAAGTCTCCTCACCATATCCTGTAACATCTGTTCTTCTTCGGTCAGTGAGAAGCGATTATTCTCTTTCATCAAATCCTCCAGTTAAATAAACGGAATCATCTTTTCTTTTTTTAATGCTTTAGGAGACATTACTGGTAGTCGTAAAAACCTTTGCCGGATTTTCTGCCGAGCTTTCCAGCTCGCACCATTTTCTTGAGCAGTCCGGGAACTCTATATTTCGGATCTCCAAATTCATCATAGAGGTGCTGCTGAACATTGAGCAGCGTATCCAAACCAACAAGGTCGGCCAAAGCTAAAGGACCCATCGGGTGATTGGCGCCGAGTTTCATGCCCTCGTCAATCTCCTTGGCTGTCGCCAGGCCTTCCTGAAGCACAAAGATCGCTTCAATAACCATTGGAACCAGAATTCTGTTAACCACAAATCCAGGGGCTTCAAGAACTTCAATGGCCGTCTTACCCATTTTGGAAGAAAGGTCTTTAATGACTCCCACTGTCTCTTCTGATGTTCCGTAGCCTCTGATTATTTCAACAAGCTTCATCATGGGCACAGGATTAAAAAAGTGCATTCCTATGAATTTTTCTGGCCTGTTGGTGACGGCGCCCATTTCGGTGATGCTAAGTCCCGAAGTGTTTGTAGCAAAAACTACGTGAGGCGCCGCAAGAGCGTCAAGTTCCGTGTAAACTTTTTTCTTGAGGTCCATTTTTTCGATTACGGCCTCAATGGTAACGTCCACATCCTGGACCAAATCCTTTAATGTCAGGCAGCCTGTGATCCGCCCTCGCACGGCTTCAGCGTCCGCTGCGCTCATAAAACCCTTGTCCACCATGCGTTTGAGATTCTTTTCTATGGTGGAAAAACCTTTGTCAAGAAACCTTGTCTCCACATCCATGAGATTCACTGAAAAACCACTCTGGGCCGCTACCTGAGCAATACCGGCTCCCATCAGACCAGCCCCAATTACGCCTATTTTTTTAATCTCCATAAGGCTCACGCCCCTCCTTCGGTATTCGGACAATGACATTATGAAAAATCTTGAGGGCGCCGAAGACACCTCGGCGCATAAATTAAAAGTTTAGCAAAGCCAAACAAATTGATCAAGCTTTTACCAGAGTTATGAATCGATTCGTTGCTCAATTTTTATAAACATGTTAATAAAAAGTAATTAAATTTGAAAACCGGGCTTTCCACAACAACAAGGAGGATTAAATGGGCAAAGTCGCTGTTATAGGTGTGGGGCAGAGTTCTTTTGTTCGTTCCTATCCCGGTTCCATACGGGAACTGGCTTTTGAAGCTTTTAGGGACGCCATGAAAGACTCGGGAATCAAGTCACAGCAAATTGACGCATCAGTAATTTGTTCCGCCCCTGAATACGACAAACAAAGGACACCCGCCGGACTCATGGCGGAATATCTTGGATTGAACCCTCAACCGACATTTTATGTTGAGAGTGTTTGTTCATCCAGCTCCAGCGGGTTGAGGACCGCCTATGCGCTTGTGGCCTCCGGCCTGCACGATGTGGTGATGGTCCTGGGTTTTCAGAAGATGTCCGAGATATCGTCGGCTGAGTCTCAGGAGAGAATGGGTCGTGGCGCAGACATACAGTGGGAAGCCCCATTCGGAACCATGATGCCGGCCTATTACGCCATGTATGCCAGAGGTCATTTTGAGAAGTACGGCACCACTGAAGAAGATTTGGCCTTAATCAGGGTAAAGTCATCGACCTATGGGGTGATAAATGAAAAGGCCGTCTTCCGTAAGTCGTTGGATCTTGCCAAAATTATGGAGCCGAAGTACATCGCAACGCCCCTCAAGATGTACGATTGCTGCGCAAATGCGGATGGTTCATCGTGTATGATTCTGGCGTCAGAAGAAAAGGCCAAGGAACTATGCGCGAAACCGGTGTGGATAAGAGGCCTCGGAATGGCCACAGCGCCTATAAACATGGCGGGCAGAGACACGTTCTCAGGTCTGAAATGCGCCCAGTTAGCCGGCAAGAGAGCCTACGAAATGGCCGGTATAGGTCCTAAGGACATAGATGTCGCTGAGGTCCACGATTGTTTCACGATAGCCGAGATGATGGCTTATGAAGACCTAGGTTTTGCTGAGCCCGGAAAAGGAAAAGAGCTTATTCGAAATAAGGAAACTTACAAGGACGGAAAAATTCCGGTAAATGTGGACGGAGGTCTTCTCTCCAAAGGACATCCTATTGGAGCGACCGGAGGCTCCCAGATAAGAACCATAGTTCTGCAACTACGGGGAGAAGCCGGAGACATGCAGGTTCCTGACGCCAAAATAGGGCTGGTTCATAACATCGGAGGGGTCGGCATATACGGGAATGTCAGCATCTTCAGCGCTGAATAGCCGGGGCCTGATGGTTTTTCTTATTGTTAACAGATTCAAATGGAATTCATTAACCAGGTAACAGCCTGAAAAGTTTTGATAGCCGGAGGCATTGACATGGGTTTTGATCAATTTGGAGTAATAAGCTTCACGTCAGCAACAAAAACAGAAAAATTTGTGGAATTACTCCAGGCTGACAAGCTGAGCGGAACCGTATGCAAATCATGTGGGGCCAAATTTTTCCCACCGAGAAGCGATTGCAGTTATTGTCTGAGCGATGAGATGGACTGGTTTGAGATTAATGGACCGGGTGAATTGATAAGTTTTACTACGGCAATGTATGCTCCAGCCGGATTTGAAAATGATGTGCCCTACACATTAGGAGTGGCCGACTTTCCAGAGGGCGTTAAAGTTTTTGGACGCCTGGACAAAGCGATAAATGATGACCAGTTGAAAGCTGGCATGAAGATCAAGGTAAAAGTGGTCAGTTCAGGTGAGGGTAGGGTCAGTTACGAACTAACAGCCGCTTGAGAAGTGGCATCGATCAAAAAGGCCGGGGAAAAATGTTCCCGGCCTTTCTCAGTAAAACGCGCTGGTTATGAGATCGTCCCTCAGGTCTGAGCCAACCGGACCAATAAAACCTCAACGGGCAGGTCTCAATGAGTGTTTACGATTCGATCGTTATCACTTAAGCTTCGAGTCTCATTTTAATTTTTCTATAAGACCGAGCAACTCTTGTGTTTTTTCTTCGAGAAGAGCCTGGTTCCGCCGTGTTTCCACATTCAATCTGATCACGGGCTCGGTGTTGGAGGGCCTGAGATTGAAACGCCAATCCGTGAATTCCATGCTCAAACCGTCGATGTAGTCGCTGAACAACTCCCGACCCTTGTACGTCTCTTCAATTTTCCTGATGACGGAAATTGGATCAGAGACTGTTCTGTTTATTTCTCCACTGACCGGATACTTGGCCATTCTTGATTCGACCAGTTCAGATAACGGTTTTCCAGCGATGCTGACCGTTTGGACCAGAGCCAGCCAGGGAATCATTCCGCTATCACAGTACGAGAAATCTCTGAAATAGTGGTGAGCCGACATTTCACCGCCATAAATGGCGTCTTCCTGACGCATTCTCTCTTTGATGAATGCGTGGCCGGCTTTGCACATGACGGACACTCCACCTGAGTCCTTGACCATTTCGGCTGTGTTCCAGACCAGTCGGGGATCATGGACTATGCGGGAGCCAGGATAGGCTTTGAGGAAAGCTTCGGCCAGAAAACCAACAACGTAGTATCCCTCGAGAAATTGGCCCTTTTCGTCAAAGAAGAAACAGCGGTCAGCGTCCCCGTCCCATGCAATCCCAAGGTCCGCCTTATGTTCGATCACGGCCATCTCTGTCACGCCGCGATTCTCAGGTAGAATAGGGTTAGGAATTCCGTTGGGAAATTTTCCGTCGGGTTCAGGGAAGAGTTTTATAAATTCGAGAGGGAGTTTCTTTTCCAGTTTCTCCAGGATGATCCCTGCGCAACCATTGCCGCAATTTGCCACTACCTTAAGTTTTCCGATTTTTGACGGATCGATGTATGTCATAAGATGATCGACATAAGCGTCTTTCACATCGACTTTTTCTACAGAACCTTTTGTTTTGGCTTCCGGTTGATAGGAATTTTCGAAAACGATTTTTTCAATATCCTTTAGACCGGTGTCCCCGCTGATGGGTTTGGATTCCTCACGGACCAGTTTCATTCCGTTATAATCCATGGGGTTGTGGCTGGCTGTCACCATTATGCCACCGTCCAGTTTCAGGTGCGATGTTGCGAAATAAACTTCTTCCGTTGGGCACAATCCGATGTCCACCACATCACAACCCTGGGCGATGAGGCCCGCTGTAACGGCTTCTGAAATTGCTTTGCTGGACAATCTGACATCACGGCCTACGCAGACTTTTTTTGCCTTGAGCAACCCGGCGTATGCCCGGCCTATTCTGTACGCTACATCTTCATTAAGCTCATCCGGTATTCTGCCTCGAATATCATAAGCCTTAAAACTTTTTCTAACTTCAGGGTTCAATGGCGTCATATTCACCTCTTTTTCAGTATAATTTTTTATTCATCGTTACCAATAAGCAATTTTCCACATTGGAATGTCACAACAAACCATGATATCCGCGTTCTTTTAGCAATATCTGAAGTTGTTTGATGTCCTGGGCGCTGTCTTTCCTGCAAACGAGGATGGCGTCGGGAGTGTCAACAACGATCAGGTCTTGAACACCGACAAGCGCCGTCAGTTTTTGTGGAGATGAGACCACACAACCAGATGAGCGCAAACTAAGAATTTCTCCCTTTACAGCGTTGCCATCCTCATCCGTGCTCCATACGTCCTGCAAGGATGTCCAGCTTCCGACATCATTCCATGCCACATCCACTGGAATGACTATCACATCGTCCGCTCTTTCCAATATGCCATAATCAATGGATATATCAGGCAGTTCTTCATAAAGCTCATTGATTGCGGCCGCTTCGGAATCCGTGTTGAGTAAGGGTTCAATGGTTTCCATTGCCTTATAAAGGCCGGGAAGAAATCGTTCGAATGCGGACAATATGGTCGAAATCTTCCACACGAACATGCCACTGTTCCAGAGATAGTCTCCTCTTGCCAGATAAGCTTTGGCCGTCTTAATCTCGGGTTTTTCGACGAATCTAATAACCTTGTAGGCTTTCAAACCATCGTCCTGTGCTACAAGTTTTCCCCGCTGGATGTAACCATATCCGGTTTCGGGCCTATCCGGAACAATTCCAAAAGTTATTAGCTGTTCAGTCTTGTAAGCAATATGATAAGCGGATTCCAGTGCATGTATGAAATCTGGCTCATTTCCGATAAGATGATCGGCGGGCAGGGCGGCCATGACACCGTCCGGGTCTATCTTACGCAGCTTGAAGGCGGCCAAGGCAATACACGGGGCTGTGTTTCTGCCTACTGGCTCGGATACCACAGAATTAAATGAAACCTCAGGTAATTGAGCCCGGATTTTCTCTTCATGGGACCCACCCGTAACCACCAGAATCCGGTCAAAAGGGACCAAGGGCAGGACCCTTTCCACGGTGGCCCGTATCATGGTCTTCTCGCCCACAATGTTGAGTAGTTGTTTTGGAAGATGCTTCCTGCTCTGTGGCCAGAACCTGGTCCCGCTTCCACCTGCCATTATCACACAGTGGAGCATTTTTAATATCTCCTCATCTTACAGGCCGCCAACTAAGACGGGCTTCAATTTGAATCTGATCATAACAAGCCCATTGGGTTTAGAGCGACAAGTTGCTGATGTTCCATGTTATTCGCATATAATTTCAGTGTCTTTGAGTAATGCGCCATGAGGAACCACGCAAGGTGAATCGCTTAAACCTTTTATGGTGACTTTTCCCTCAATCCGGATATCAGATTCGAAATAAACGTGTCCCGAAACATCCAGAGACTCGGCTTCAACCAAAGAGATGGAAGACCAGTCCGAGAATTTTTCCGGTATCTTTAACGGTGAATTGATGAAATCTGATGAAAAACTGACTTGAGGTCGCAGCGGAAGATGTTCGGGTCTCAGAGGATTCCGTTTGATTCTTTTGTCATCGTCAATAATGCAGACGTCTGATTGAAGGACAAAAAGATCCTCAATTTTTTTTGTGGGAAAAAAACGATCGCGATCGACTCTCAAGCCGCGGGCTTTGCTGAATGATCCCATGGCCGAACCCATAGCGGTCTCTAACTGAATGATGTTGTGGCCGCGAATATTCTTCCTGTTACGAATTAAAGGCAAATGAACAGAATTTGTTTCGACAAGTTTCTTCAGAGCGTTCAAATTTACCCATACATTGTTGGTGTTAAAAACTCTGAATCTCTCGATATCCATAAACAAATCAAGCTGTTCATCTGGGACCTGACCGATTTCCAGCAATTCCAGATGTCCATCGTTGACGACCAGTGTGCCTCCCTTCCGATCCTCATCGGTGCGATTGATTACTTCCAGAAGGAAGTCCACGGATTTCAATTCAATCAGACCCAGTATCCACGGTTCCAGAGACGCTGCCAGATTGTCAATGTTCGAGATAAACGCCCATTTGACTCCCTGGGCTATGAGTTGATCCAGTGAGCCGGTTTCGTTCAGGCTGTCATATAAATCACCATGCCCCGGGGGCGCCCAGTCATCGTCTGTGTCGGTTTCCAGTGGCTCAAAGGTATCCTCAAGAAGTCGGGGAACCTCTTTCTGGACGAATGTAATGGCAGAGAAGCCGTTCTGTTCCAGCACCTGGTGTGTCAGGGAATCGGTGAAGAAGCTGTTCATCAGGACCAACGGAACGTTTACCCCCCACTTCTTGCGCAATGCCCCGATCTGAAGACAGATGATATCCAGGTAACTCAAACCGTTCTTGGCGACCAGAATCCCCTTGGGGACGTTGCCCCCCATGGTAGTGCTACGACCACCGTTAAGCTTTATTATAACGACAGAATCCAACAATCCGATGCCAATTTTTTCGAGTTCTTTTTTCTGGTTTTCGTCGAGAGGTTGTTCCAGAAGAAGGCTTGAGTCCGGAGCATAGAGTTTGTTCAAATCATAAGGTTTGCTCGCTTTACCACAGGCGACTTCTAAAACTTGGGACAAAAAAAGATCCGTGGCATGTTTGGACATTCCACGGGCCGACATCTTATCTCGAATCAGATTTTCCGCATCGTTTATTGCCATTTTCTAATTCCATCTCAATAGAGAGAAATCCGCTGGTAAGGGACAGATTAGGAATCATTTCTGGAGCTTTTAACCGTTTGTCTAGCTTTTTCAATCAGTTCTATCAGCGTAACTATTTTTGGTTTAGGTTCTGAGCCAAAGTATGCTTCCAGGTTTTCTTTCCCGAGCTTTTCCGATACTACCGAAGTAACATCAAAGTAAGGAGTCCAGCAACTGATGGACTTCAGGCACGGCCTGCCTGTGTTCTCGATCTCGCAGTAATCAAATTTTACAGGACTTCCGAGTTTGGGGCATCTTATTTCTAGCGCTGCATCTGTTTGTTGCGTCATTTAGTTAATTAGTCCCAAATACAATAAAGAGGGCGCTATCCTTAGACAGCGCCCGTCATGTTTAAAGTTTAGGCTTTGGGTAGTCTTCGAGGCACTTCAGGGAGCAGTCTATGTCATCCTGAAGCATCTCATAATCCACCAGTTTGCCCTGGAAATACGCGTCATAAGCCGGAAGATCTATGATTCCGTGCCCACTCCAATTGACAAGAATGGTCTTTTCTTTTCCCTCTTCTTTAGCCTTCAGGGCCTCCTGGATAACCGCCGCAAGGGCGTGGTTAGTTTCTGGAGCGCTGATAAAGCCTTCCGTTCTTGCCCAGGTTACCCCGGCGGCAAAGGTCTCCAGTTGCGGCACAGCCCGTGGCTCTACCAGGCCGTCAAGCACGAGCTGGCTCACCAATGGCGCCATTCCGTGGTAACGCAGTCCTCCGGCGTGAATTGGCGCCGGCACGTAAGCGTGCCCCAATGTGAACATCGGGAGCATAGGTGTCAATTTTACTGCGTCTCCAAAGTCGTATGCAAACGGACCCTTGGTTAATGTGGGGCATGACATGGGCTCTACAGCCAGTATATCAATCTTCTTTCCCGCCATCTTGTCGCGGATGAAGGGGAATGCGATTCCGGCAAAGTTGCTTCCACCTCCAGCGCATCCTATGATTACATCTGGGTATTCATTTACCTGTTCTAGCTGTTTTTTTGCTTCCAGCCCTATGACGGTCTGGTGGAGCAACACATGGTTGAGCACGCTTCCGAGTGAATAGCGAGTCAGTGGTCGTCCAAAAGCTTCACTGGTCACTGCGTCTTCGACTGCTTCACTGATAGCGATCCCGAGGCTACCTGGCGAATTTGGGTCTTGGGCCAGGATCGAGCGGCCCGCTTCCGTCTCCGTGCTTGGACTCGGGATGCAGGTGGACCCCCATGTGTTCATCATCAAGCGGCGGTACGGCTTTTGCTCGTAGCTAACTCTGACCATATAGACTTTGGCTTCAAGTCCGAACTGACTACAGGCAAAACTCAATGCGCATCCCCACTGGCCGGCTCCCGTTTCTGTGGCTATGCGTTTAACGCCAAATTTCTTGTTGTAATAGACCTGGGGTATTGCCGTGTTGGGTTTGTGACTCCCCGCCGGACTCACTCCCTCATTCTTGTAATAAATTTTAACGGGGCATTTTAAATACTCTTCAAGTCTGACTGCGCGATACAGAGGAGTGGGACGCCAAATAAGCAACTTTTCCATGACTTCATCGGGAATCTTGATCCAGCGTTCTGTGCTGACTTCCTGCTCAATCAGGTTCATAGGAAAGACTGGAGCTAAATCTTCAGCGGCTATCGGTTGGAATGTTCCCGGGTGAAGCGGCGGTTGCATGGGATTGGGCATGTCCGCTACGACATTATACCACTCGCGTGGCATGTCGTGTTCGTGCAACTGAATCTTGACAGGCATCTTAAAATTCCTCCTCCTGGCGCTTATACAAATGATCCCTTTTTGCCGGCGCAAAAAAAGGGGACAACACTGGGATTGTAACAGAATTCATAATACAATCGCAGATTTTATCAAATTATGATTATCAATCACCGAATGATGGCTCCTGGATCAACCTCAACAGTTGGTCCGAGCACAATGGCCTTGCCATCAGTTCCGATGGCAGCAAGAGCCATTCCGGAACTGACTCCAAATCGCATCTTTCTAGGCTTAAGGTTTGCCACAATAATTAATGTCTTGCCAACAAGGTCCTCGGCTCTATAGGACTCGCGAATTCCCGCAAAAATTGTTCTGGTTTCAAGTCCAAGGTCAATCTCCAGTTTCAATAGCTTGTCAGAACCCTCAATGATAGATGCGGACAACACTTTACCCGTTCGAAGGTCTACCTTCGCAAAGTCCTCAATAGTAATCTCTTCCTTGAAAGGGGCAAATTCTTTTTGAGTGGCAGTCTGGGGTTCCACCTGATCTACTGCGCCTGACGAAACCAGAGCCTGAAAAGCTCCCTGCTCGAGACGGTCTATCAATTTGTCGAATTTTCCGATCTGAACACCGACCAAATCAAATTTGGCATCAGACCATTGCAATTCGTTCAATCCCAATATCTGTTGCACCTTGGCGCAATACGAAGGTAATATGGGTTTGAGACCTATTATGATCAGTTTGATGCAGTTGATGGCCAGAGTGAGGTCATTTCTGGCCTTTTCAGGATCAGTCTTGACGGAACTCCAGGGTTCCGCCTGCTGAACGTGATTGTTGGCCATGTCAGATATGGCAAGAATCTTCCGGGTAGCTGCTGAAATCTTCAGATTTGAATAATCATTAAAAGCTTCATCCATTAACGCCAAGGCCGAAGCCTGAAATTCACCGGATCCCTCCGGCAGGGAACCCAGTCGGGAATCAAGTCTCTTGTTCAGAAAGCCGATGGAACGGGAAATGAGATTGGTGATGTTGTTCACAAGTTCGGCGTTAGTCCTGTTGACAAATTCCTCTATGTTGAGGTCAACGTCGTCAATTGAGTCATTGAGCTTTGTGGCGTAATAGTATCTCAAGTACCACGGATGGATGTTGTCGGCGAATTGACGTGCGGTTATGAAAGTGCCCCTGCTTTTAGACATCTTTCTAGACTCAATGGTAAGAAAACCATGCACATGGACTGCGGAGGGCAGTCTGTAGCCGGCGCTTTTGAGCATGGCGGGCCAGAACAAAGTATGAAAGTAGGCTATGTCTTTCCCGATGAAATGATGTATTTCTACATCGGAATTATGGTCGAGCCAATAATCCCCCACGCTTCTGTCAGTTTCGTCCATGCAATAGTGCTCTGTAGCCGCAATGTAACCGACGGGAGCGTCCAACCAAACGTAGAAATACTTGTCCTGTTCTCCTGGAATCTTGAAACCGAAATATGGCCCATCCCGGGAAATGTCCCAGTCTTTGAGCCCCTGGTCGATCCAAGTGTTTACGAAAACACGCACTTCATCCTGTAGCCTACCAGGCGCCGATGTCCAGTCCTTGAGGAATTCCGAGAAGTCTTCTAATCTGAAAAAAAGATGCTTGGATGTCCTTAAAGCCGGTGACGCTCCGCATAACGAGCATCGTGCTTCTGACAACTCAGTGGGCCTATATATGGCTCCGCAGGATTCACAAACATCCCCATACTGGTCTGGCGCCCCGCACTTCGGGCAAATACCCTTGATGTAACGATCGGGAAGAAAACGTTTGCATGAATCACAAAAAAACTGCTCAATGTCTCGTTGCGCAATGTGGCCTTGTTCTTTGGCTCGTCCGTATATGATTTCACAATGCTTTTGATTTTCGGGTGAATCTGTAGTGTAGAACTCATCAAATCCCACCTCAAATCTGCTGAAATCGTCATAATGTCGTTTGTGGAACTCAGTCACCAACTGCTGTGGAGTGAGGCCCTTACGAGATGCGTTTATTTCTATCGGGGCGCCATGAGCGTCCGATGCGCATACGTAAATCACGTCCCGTCCCGTAATTTTAAGAAAACGAACGTATATATCCGTGAACACGTACTCAACTAAATGTCCTATATGAATGTCGCCGTTTGCATACGGCAAGGCGCTGGTCACTAGTATCTTTTTCAAACTACACTCCCTGCGTGCATGAGGGCTGATTGGAGTAGAGCTTCTTGCGGGTGGTCAAAGCCTCATGCGCATTTACTGAACATCATTCTTTCACTATCTCAAGCGCTTCCAGGTTTGGGTCCTTCTCCTTATCGACCCTGAAAACCCTCGCACGCATCACTATAGTCTCCATTTCTTTAAGCTCGTCCAGTATCTTTGCTTTGCTGGACTTCATCCAAACCTTATTCAGGGTGATATAACTGACTCGATCCGCTATAATGAAATTTACAAAATCATCTCCCAAAGGGCTAGGTAAATCACCTTTCTTGTAAAAACGAACCGAGAAGACGATCTCTTTGTCTAGAAATTTCTTGGGATTTTCTGTAAGTCCCACGATGGTAAGGTTTTCATCCATATCCTTATGGATACCACCCTTGAGATAGTTAGTGGCGCCACAGCCACAAATTATAGCGGTAAAAAAAAGAATTGAAACAGCCGGGATGAAACCTTTCATGAGGCGCTCTTTCAATTGTAGCTTCATGGAAAGTTTGAATTATAGAAGATAAGACGCTAAAAGTCAAAAAATTAGGGAATGAGGATGTTCTGGGTCAACATGAGCCTTTCTCTGGTGGAGAGTTCCCTGATTGTTGTTTGAGTTGACTCCCCGAAGTCTCGTTGGAACATAGAGGAGTCATATCTCATGGTTCTCTCTAAAACGGCATGGATGGTCTGTTAGATCTCCTCTACCGTCACTGCGTCTTCAGGGCATACTGATATGCATGATTCGCAGCCAAGGCAATCCTGAGGGGCCACCACGACAGTGGTCTGACCCTCAACAGCCAGCACGTCTGCAGGGCAGACATCTACACATTCACCACATATTTTGCATTTCTCTTCATCTATTCTTGGTAAGAACATTAACCTCTCCCATATGTCAGCGACATGAATCGTCCACTAATGGTTAATAATATAACGCTATGAGACGACAACAAAAAAATCTAACATATAAGAAACCAGTGGTCAAATTCCTAACTGACATACGCAGCGGCAGTTTCCCCCAACTTGATTGATTGAATCGGACCGTTCAATGGTGTTAGAGTGAAAGGCATGGAGAAATGCGCTGAACATGTGTCGCTTGCGGGTGAAGTTTCCAGGGTGAGTTCTGAACCGGTCAAGGCCCGAAACGGCGCCTACACATTCACAGGAATAGAGTTGGCTGGAAATCTCTCGGGTCACAGATCCTTCATAATTTTTCCAGACTACTGTGGACATGATTTTTTTGAATTTCCAAAACTATGCTGGTTCGGCGCCAAAATATCCGCTCGCAATCTTGATGTTAACAATTTTTTAGAGGATGGGAGTAGAATCTACAGCGTGAATCCGGATTCGGAGATAGTTCTTGAGCCATTTCGCCCAGTAAGTGTATTAGAGGCGGTTGAATCATTTAACTGTTTGAGATCAATAGATTTACGATATAGAACTCGAAACGGTGAGCCCTTCTGGATGGCTAAAGGCAAGGCCATTCATCTGCTGTTCGATCATCTGGCCTGTAATCCGCATCATACGGGAAAGGACGCTTTCGACAGGACATTTTCTTCAGTGTTAGGAGAATTTATTCAGATATTACCGGGTTCATCAGCCAGAGTTAATTACCATGATCTGAAGCATGAACTTAGACGACACCATCAAAACATGGCCTCATGGATGTCCGGCGCTTTTGGCCGAAGCTATGACGCCGACACAGAACTGGACAAGCTCTCAGTAAGGTATGGCCTCAAGGGGAGGGCTGACGCCGTAATTTATTCTGATTCACTGGTAACCCTGGTTGAAATAAAATCAGGAAAATTTACGAGCGACGACCACTTGCTTCAGCTTTACGCTTACAACATGATGATCGGCGATGATCTTGAAAAAGAAATTGATTCCTATGTAGTTTATTCATCAACCGGCCTTTCCACGAGGCTTGACGGGTCCTCCAGACCTCATAAGAGGTCTATACTTCAAGGCAGAAACAGATCAATAGCCCTCAAAAGACACTATGCTTTTGGTGACAACCTATGCGCCCCCATGTTTGCGGACGCATGTTCCGGGGACTCAAAATGCTTTTCCAGACCCAAGTGCGAAGCCTTTTATGGCTCGGGAGTCATGCTGGAAACAGTGTTGACTCCTAGGGAAAAGCTTTATTACGATACCTGGTTCAGGCTTATATGTGTTGAGGAGTGGGAGCAGGAGTCAGAATTTGCTCAAGTATTGGACAAATCGACTCTAACTCAGCGTCTCCTCGATGGTGTGACGATACCTGTTGAAAAAATACACATCGATCGAAGCCTTGATTTTGGCCCAGAAGGTCATGTCGCATCACCAGGCCCCAAATGTAATCAAACCCGATCGACAAACCCGGCACGTCAGACCAACAAAATGATGTTTTCCGGAAGGACCTCTATAAAGGTCGAGTCGGCCAATGGCCTTGGTGATCTTGGGCTCGGAGACGATGTGATCATTCATAGGGGTGACGTATGTTCCAAAGACGCCATCAGGGCCAGAGTCACATCTGTCAGTGACGGCGCCCTTGGTCTTTTCACAAAAATCGACTGCTCGAGGTTATCCTCTTGGATGACACAGCCCAACGGACTCTCCGAAACTTGTTATATTGACAGGATACCGTTTCTCAGGGCCAGAGAGATGTCCAGGAAAACTATCCTGAATTTCCTGACGGATGCACGTGGCGACATAGTTGACAAGGTTTTGAACAATTTCGTCGAGTTCCATTCTCGGGTATCAGGCCCCGATTCTGAAATAAAACCTGAAAATGAACAGGTGTGCAGGGTGTCCGAGTTTAAAACGGCGCATCCGCTTTCGGTAATGGAATGCAGTAATTATCTTGCGCATGATGAATGGCCTGTCGGACTTGGATCGCTGAATGAAAAACAGAAGACGGCGGTGATCAAATCACTTGCGGCTCCAGTCCATCACCTGGTGCATGGGCCTCCGGGAACCGGCAAAACTCAGGTGCTTTCCAGGCTCATAACCGAATTCATAAAGATTGGTAAGCGAGTCCTGGTGACTTGCCCCACCAACATTGCCCTGGACCGAGTTTTAATAGCTCTGATGAAAATGGGCTTCCACAAATTCATAAGGGTAGGCAATGAACAGACCTGTTCGCAGGAATTCCTCACAATGGTAAAATCTGCAGGACTGTCTAGCCCTCAATTAGGACATATTGCCTCCCAGACTCACGATTTTGATAAATTCAGGAAAATGGTCGATGAAATTGAGCTAATAGGGGCTACAGCCTATCAATGCGCATTCAATCCCATATTTCTCAAGCAGCGATTCGATGTCGTGGTGATAGACGAAGCCGGTCAGCTTGATGAACCAGCTGCTCTGGCTCCACTGTCTCTAGCCGATAAATTTATTCTCTGCGGTGATCACCTACAGCTTCCGCCAGTGGTCAGAAGCTCCGGGATCAGTCCGGAAAAGACACCAAATGGTCTTGAGCTATCGCTTTTCGAAAGACTTTTTCTGACATCAGACCCTGAAAACATTTCTTCTCTTTGTGTTCAGTATCGCATGAACTCAGAGGTTCAGGACATTCCCTCCAGACTTTTTTATGAAGGAAGACTAGTAGCCTCACCGGAAGTTGCCCGTCGAAGGTTAACGGTCTCCGGAGAATTCCAAGGGCCTTACTATCTAAGAGAAATAATTGATCCAGAGACGCCAGTCATCTTTGTGGATGTTCAAGGCGGTGTCGATGCAGGGAAGACCAGGCCGGAAGAAGCTGAAATCGCCTGCGATATAGTGCGGGCATTGGTCCAATCCAGGGTTACCCCTGGAGAAATAGGAGTAATAACGCCCTACAGGGCCCAACAGTCGATGATCCGCCAGAAACTCACGAATGTAAAAGGACGCTCTGAAATTTCAGTTGACACGGTTGATAGCTTTCAGGGTGGCGAAAGGGAAGTAATCATCATTTCGCTGGCGAGATCTGATTCTGTCACATCGTTTCTAGCCGACCCCAAGAGGCTTAATGTGTCTCTAAGCAGGGCAAGGTCCAAACTTATCCTGCTGGGAAGATCGTCGGTTCTGGAAGAGAACCCATTGTTCAACTCCATATTAGATGGGATCAAGAAAGTGGTTGTCGAGAAACAGGTGACTTAACCTTTAGGCCAGGAGAAAAAACAGATGGGTCAGAAAGAACAGGAATTATATCTCATAGATGGGAGCGCATACATTTACAGGGCGTATCACGCCATGGGTCCGTTGTCCAATTCACAAGGCTCTCCGACCGGCGCAATATTCGGTTTCACCAACATGATAGTCAAGACCCTTAAAGACAGGTCACCTCAGAGGATTGCAGTGGTTTTTGACGCCAAAGGCCCTACCTTCCGTCATGAAATGTTCCCTGAATACAAGGCCAACAGACCGGCTCCGCCTCAGGACCTGATTGAGCAGATTCCGAGAATCCACGAACTGGTGGAGGCCTATTCCATTCCGGTGATCTCCATGCAGGGCTATGAAGCGGACGATATCATCGCGACCCTGGCCCGGCAAGCCAATCAAAGGGGATGGAAGGTTACAATCGTCTCGGGTGACAAAGACCTCACTCAGTTGGTGAACGGCAATTCCGTAATGTGGGATCCACAGAAAGACTTTTTGTATGACGAACACGGAGTGAAGGAAAAGTTTGGGATCAGGCCTTCCGAGGTCATCGACTTCATGGCGCTTACCGGAGACACCTCTGACAATGTACCCGGAATTCCCGGGATTGGACCAAAGACCGCATCCGGGCTAATAGAAAATTTCAAGACTCTCGAAGGCATATACGCAAACATAGAAAACATCAAACAGAAAAAAGTCAGGGAAAATCTCAAGGAACACAAGGAAAAGGCCATACTGAGCAGACGACTCGTAACACTCCACTCGGATGTTCCAATTGACGTGAAACTGGATGACCTCATACCTGGCGCGCCTAATTTCTCAAAACTTAGAGCCCTGTTCAAGGAATTCGAGTTTAGGAGAATGCTTGTAGATTTGCCTGCGGAACAAACTCTTGATTTTTCCAATTACAAGGCCATCACTGAGATTGCTGAACTGGAAAAATTATTGGATGAACTCAGCCTCAAAAAGATTTTTGCGATAGACGTGGAAACTACCTCGCTGGAGCCTGTGCGGGCCGAGCTAGTGGGAATATCCGTTTGCGCCGAGGCTGGTATGGGGTGTTACATTCCGGTCGGTCACAGGGAAGGAAAACAACTGGAAAAAAGTCATGTCCTCAAACTATTTGGCCCCTTGCTGGAAAATGAGGCAATAGGAAAAATAGGTCAGAACATAAAATATGATTTGATCGTTCTCGAGCGTGAAGGAGCGTCCATTAAGGGGCTGGCTTTTGACACAATGCTGGCCTCTTACATCCTTGATCCTACACGGCGGGGACATTCCCTTGATGATCTGGCGGAACTTTACCTGGAACACAAAACTATCCCGATCAAGGATCTGATCGGTGTTGGAAAAAGTCAAATCCAATTTTCCGAAGTGACAATAGAGGACGCAACCAATTATTCATGTGAAGACGCAGATGTCACTTACCGGGTTGCGGAGATATTGAGGCCGCGTGTGAGCCAGGAGGGATTATCGGACCTGTATGAAAAACTCGAAATGCCGTTGATCAGGGTTCTGGCAGAAATGGAGATGACAGGAGTAAAAGTCGATGTGGACTATTTGGCCGTTTTATCCACGGAGTTTTCAGCTCAACTGGAATTACTTGAGACTCAAATATATGAAATAGCAGGGGAAAAATTCAACATAAACTCTACCCAGCAACTTGGGGAAATTCTCTTCACCAAGCTGGGGCTGAAAGCGACCAAGAAAACAAAGACAGGTCTCTCAACGGCGCTGAATGTCCTGGAGGAACTGGCTTCCGAACATGAGTTGCCCCGGAAAATACTGGACTACAGATCTATTTTCAAACTCAAGTCCACCTATGTGGATTCTCTGACCAACCTTGTCAACCCGTCCACAGGCAGGATTCACACCTCATACAATCAGGCAGTGGCCGCAACAGGAAGACTTTCTTCGTCCGACCCCAATCTCCAGAATATTCCCATCAGGAGCGCAGAGGGGCGAAAGATCAGGAGAGCTTTCATTGCTGATGAGGGCAAGGTATTTGTAGCGGCCGACTATTCCCAGATAGAATTGCGTGTGATGGCTCATTTGTCAGGCGACGCAAGGCTTCGAGAGGCTTTTGAGTTGGGTGAGGACATTCATGCCATAACTGCGGCAAGTATATTTGACTGCGCCCCCGCTCTGGTGACCCCGGAGATGAGACGCAAGGCAAAGGAAATAAACTTCGGTATCATTTACGGAATGGGGCCGTTCAAGTTGGCCAGCCAAATTGGCGTGGGGCTTAAAATGGCAAAACAGTACCTTGAAGAATATTATCAGACATATTCAGGTGTGAAGAGATATATGGAGGAAGTGCCTGAAAAAGCAGCTTCAACCGGATTTGTCACCACGGTTCTCGGGAGGCGCAGGCCAATGCCGGATCTGAAAAGTTCCAACAAAGTCCTTCAGCAGGCGGCAAGGCGGGTGGCAATCAACACCACAATACAGGGCAGCGCAGCCGATTTAATAAAAATGGCCATGATCAGGGTAAATGACGCAATAAAAAAGTCTGGAGCGCCATGCAAAATGATATTGCAGGTTCATGATGAACTTGTGCTGGAGACTGATGAAAAAAACGTAGAAGAAACATCCATAATGTTAAAAACAGAGATGGAGAACGCTTACAAGCTGTCTGTTCCGCTACTGGTAGATGTGTCCAGCGGTAAAAACTGGGAACAGGCGCATTAAATTCAAACTGAAATATCATAAACAGAAAACAAGAAGGAACAGTTCCATCATGTCGCAAAACCTTAGCGCCTGGATATTGACCATAGGCAATGAAATCATTAATGGAGTCATTACCGACACCAACCGGGAAAACATAGCGCGCGAATTACGCGCCGTTGGGATTTCAATTCGAGGTATGGCGTCAGTAGGGGACAAAGAAGAGGAAATAGTCGAGGCGCTGCGATACGGCATGGGGCAGGCGGACTTGACGATATGCAGTGGTGGCCTGGGGCCTACAGAAGATGACAAGACAGCCGCAAGCGCCGCTATGTTTCTGGGCACATCGGTAAAACTTGATGAAGAGCAACTCCAAAGGATCAAGGATCGTTTTGCCACGTGGGGGCGCACAATGTCCTCCAGTAACGCCAAGCAGGCAATGCTGCCAATGAACTGCATTCCGATACCTAATGACTACGGAACAGCTCCCGGGTTTGCAATTGAACAGAATGGACGCTATGGGTTATTTTTTCCAGGAATTCCAGCTGAACTTCTACCTATGCTCAGAGAACAGGGGCTACCGTTGGTATGGAAATTACTGGGATCAAGCGGAAAAGTCTTCAAGAATAAAACGACGATTGTCTACGGACTTTCAGAGTCACGTCTGGGTGAAATACTATCGGACATTGCAATTGACACGGATAACTGTCACCTGGCTTTTTTGCCGAGGTTCCCTGTAATAAGGTTGAGAATTGATGCTGTCGGCCTGACAGAAAGTGACACCTGCGACATAATCAGGGAAAAACAGCAGCAGATTAGGGCCAGAATCACCGAGAATATAATCAGCGAGGATGGATTTATGATTGAAGAGGTCATTGTAAGAATGCTCGAAGAGAGGAACATTACCTTGACCCTTGCCGAATCCATAACCGGAGGATTGATAGGAGAAATGCTCACCAGAGTCCCCGGATCGTCCAAAACGTTTATGGGGTCCATAGTTAGCTATTCAAACGGATTGAAGACTGATCTGTTAAAAGTTTCTCCGGACATTATAGCTCATCACGGAGCTGTCTCTCATGAATGCGCCAGATCAATGGCGGAGGGCGCCAGGTTGGCCGGTGGTTCCAACATTGGCCTGTCGGTAACGGGAATAGCCGGTCCTGACGGTGGCTCACTCGAGAAACCGGTAGGGACCTTTTTTATCGGGATTTCAACAAACGATCATTTGGTGAGTCGTCGTTATTTGATGCCGGGGAAAAGGGAATGGGTGAAGACCCTGGCAGCCATGCAGGCGCTGGATTTACTCAGAAGGAATTTTCTGGGACTGCGTTTACATGGAAAGGAGAATTGAAACGAATGAACAAAGTGGAGAGCCTCAATTGAAACTCTCCACTGTAGGACAGGATTATTCTTCCAGAACAAAGGTCCCGGGCTTGTCTTTATCGAAACTGAGGGTGGCTCTAACATATCCGGTATTGAAACCGGCGTTCTTCAGTACGTTGTAGGCCATCTCAGCCCGCGCTCCTGTTGCGCAGTGAACTATTATTCTCTTGTCTTTCGGCAGCTCGCCAATTCTGATCTCAAGTTCATCCAAAGGCAGTTGCATGGTGTTGGGTAACTTGCCTTCGGCAACTTCAGAAGCAGCTCTAACATCCAGAACTATAGTATCTGGCGACGGTTTATCGAGCAATGTCTTGAAAACAGCCAAGTCTATTTCGCCGGGCAACAGTTTCCTGACGTAGTTGATAGTGGAAGCCGCCGGGCCCGTTGCTATGGCGTTGCCGGCCGTCTGCCAACCCTTGAACCCCTGGTCAAGAATGCTTGTCTGTTTGTAACCCCAATCGGAAATTGTTTTGAATGCTTTTTGGGAAGCCTCAGACACACCGGTCTCATCTACGACTATGATCACGGCCCCCATAAATTTTGGAAACTGATCTTTGAGAGAATCCAGACCATCTTTTGGAATCGCCACTGAATTGGGAATGTGACCTTTGGCAATCTGATCCGCTGGACGCACATCAATAACTATGAAGGAGGCGTCAACCTTTTTGTATTCCTGTATGGCAGCATTGTTAGACACTACCAAATGACCGGCTTTTCTCCAGTCGGGCAATCCTGCGTGATAGACCTTGACGTTCTTGAATCCAAGCTTTTCCGCCTTCCTGGCGGCTAATGGACTCAACACTCAGGAAAAACCTGCGCAGTAGTAAATTTGAGTAACTTCTTTGTCTTTGAGAAGTTTTTCCGCAAGTTTGTCGAATGCGAAAAATGGCATTCCTACAGCGGTCGGTATGTGACCTTCGTTGTAACGCTCCATAGGACGGCTATCGAGAAGGATGTATTTTCCTTTTTCCGGTCCCTTTGCTACAAGTTCGGCCACCTGCTCAGTAGTGATCAGTTGCTCCGCAGGAACTGCGAGCCCTTTTTTGACTTCTATTTCTTTTGCATACGTCTTGCCGTCTTTTTTAGCAACGGTAACCCGAATCGACTCTTCCTTCGGGATCTCAGGAATGGAAGGGGCGTTCTTCAGAACCGTTTCGTCGTCAAAGGTAATTACTTCCAAACCCTTGTCAATCTGGACCTGCAAGCAATTGGCTTTTACTGATGCGCTCTTGAATTTGCCGGCAAACAGGTCATGGGCCTGTTTGTCATATTCATGACACTTTAAACAACTCTGATCGACTTTGGAGGGAATTTTCTCATCCGCAATCGCCACAGAACTGATCAGACATGAAACGCTCACCAGCGAAACAATGAACGCGCTGATCACAAAAAGTGACCTTCGATACATACCGCTCTCCTTTCTTGGATTGGTTGCTGATTCATTCAACCGGAATCTGCAAAATCTTCTCTCTCGACTAAATGTCAGGTCAATAAAACCAAAAGAATATAAGCTATAATACAACCGCGATTCATACATTTCAATATCTAAATAACTAAATATAATTATTTTGTTCCTAATTGGTCATTTGGGCTTTTTTTGAACGAGATACCGTGAGAATTTGTTGATATTACTGAAAGAGACGCGCATGCAATCAGTCAAATAATTCCAAAGCTTGCTGTATGTCGTTGGCGAGTTCCAAAGCTCCGCTGTACCTGTCCGAAGCGCAAGTGGAAAATCTCATGGTTATGGCGTTGAGTTCTTCATGAATGTAGGGATAAACCAGTCGTAGATTTGCAACCTGATTTGGAAAAACCAACTGCATGTCCTCGACAGTCAATTCTTCCGCTACCTGGGGGAGTCGTTGTTTTACTTCGGCATAAGACAGGTAATCCTTGCCGACAAGAAAACTGAGAACGGTGCCCATTTCGAAAATATCTCGAGAAATAAGGTCTTCCTTGACACTGTAATCATAGTCAAAGTCAATCCAAATAAACGATCCCGTTGCCCTCTCCACATAAATGTGGTCCGGAGATATGTCTCCATGAATTTCGTTCATATCGTGCAGATAGGCCATGGACCTGTATGCCTCAATCAAGCCCGCCAACAGCGTAGGAAGGGCCTGAAAGTAATAATTGTAATGATCCATGGTAATGGAGCGAACTATATTATCCAGGCTCATGCCGACTATACGTTCAATCACCCTGACATTGTTGGAGTTTGAGTCCAGACGACTGAAGCCTTGCATGAACCCTGGATGCCCAAGAACCTTTGAAAGAATTCTCGCCTCTTTTTCGGGGTTTCTCAGACAAGTTGATTTTATACCCTCGATTCTACATTGAAATTCCTCGTAGAAAGGAATCTTGATAATTTTTCTTTCGCCTGTCGTCAGTTCAACGCAGCTCTTTACCCAAGGCTTTGGCTCCCCTTCCAATCCGAATTTCTTCTCTGTTTCGGTTCCTCTTACAAGGTAGCCAACGTCATCAAGCAGGATCACATCACCGTAGTTGACGTCGTAGAAGTCGGTGGTATCCTCGAGAATTCTGAAGACGCGACATACATTGGATTCGGACACATAATTCTTTGCAATAGAGCACCAGTCTGTCATTCCATTCTCAGAATATTTGTCACCCATTTCCACGGTGGGACGTTTAGCCATTTTTAGACCGCCCTTAATCGACTCGATGTTGCGCAGTCTCCCGAAAGAAACAATCTTAGCACAGTTCTCATGTTATGAAATCAGACAATTTTTCATCTGGTTCGTTTCCAAATTTGTCGTTAACTGCCTGTATTTCATCCAGTGTTTTTCTACGTTCCTGTTTCCGGGTTTGTGCCGGCGAGAACCCCGGGTCTTGAGAGATTTAAAAGCAAAGCGTGGCCGGCACGTTTTTTCCGGGTGTGTTCAGGACAACCCCTTTGTTTGAAAGCCACTACCAGACTACAGATTGAGTCGCCATATCTGGAAATTTAACAGCCCTGCGAATAACACCCATAAAAAATAGGGAACCAACAGAAATGAGGCCAGTTTTGAAAATGGCAAAAACATCCGTATGGTTGTTCCAACGGCAAGCAGCAACATTGGTAGTTCCAGTAAAGCCAACCCCGGGCTTTTGATGCCAAAGAAGAGGAAAGACCATAACACATTGAAAAACAGCTGTCCGAGGAATACTGCCAGTGGAATTCGGATTTCATGGAGTTTTCTGTTCCTGGCCACAAGCCATGCCGAAAAAGCCATAGCTGTGTAGAGCACTATCCATACGGCACTGATTAGTCGTCCTGAAGGGGTCCACGCTGGCTTCACGAGTTCAGTTTGATACCAGCCCTGAACATTCCAACTGGTGAAGTATCCCCCCAGAGTGGCTGCGCTGAAACTTAAGGCCAGGAAAAACCCAAGGATTAGCAAACTATTTAAATGCGACATGAATTTGTCCGAGAACCTTGACGGGAGACAATTTAGATTGAAAGGATATTGATGGATGCCAAAGGAGCGCCCCGGAAATTTTTTTGAATCATATCAAGTAAGTTCTTGAAAATGTGAGACCCGATAATCATTTCTGTAGCGATCCCCCGGTAAGTATGGGGTGGAGGAGGGGATTACCCCCCTCCTGGCTATTATTCCGAAAGCAATGCCTTAAGTTCTTTGTTGAACTCTGGAACGATCTTGAACAGGTCACCCACGATTCCGTAATCCGCCTTGGTAAAAATCGGCGCTTCCGTATCCTTGTTAATTGCTACGATAACCTTCGAAGAGCCCATACCTGCCAGGTGCTGAATAGAACCTGAGATTCCGCATGCAATGTAAAGGTTGGGTGTGACAGTTTTTCCGGTTTGTCCGACCTGATCAGAGTGAACTCTCCAGCCTGCGTCAACTGCCGCTCTCGAGGCTCCGACTGTGGCCGTCGGACCAAGAATGGAAACCATCTCTTCGAGAAGAGTATAGTCGTTCCCGCCCATCCCGCGTCCGCCGGAAACTATTATTTCGGCTTCGGTAAGGTCCACTTTGCCACTGGTGTCAAGGTTGAGTTCCTTGGTAGCGTAAGTGGCGCGGTCCGCGTCGATTTCAACGGTAATTTTCTCGACGGCCCCTGCTTTAGCTACTTCTGCGGTTTCAAGCACGTTTGGTCTTGCTGAGGCAATCTGCGGGTTTGAAGTGGCGCTCCATTCGGAAAAGCATTTACCGGCATACATCGGTCGTTTGCCGACCAAGGTGGTCCCATCCAGTCTGAAAGATACGCAGTCGGCTATGACGGCCGTTCCAAGTTTGGCCGCTGTGCGCGGAGCGAGGTCCTTGCCCTGCATTGAGTGGCTGAAAAGGACTATCTCAGAGCCTTTATCCTTGATCACTCCCGACATCGCCTGGGCAAAATACTCGGAATTGTAGGTTTCGAGCTTCGGTCCATCGACCAGGTAGACTTTGTCCACACCGAATTTTCCGAGATCTGCAGCAAATTTCTCAGTATCCGGGCCTATCAAAACTGCCGCCACTTCTCCGCCCAAAGCGTCAGCTATTCTTCTGGCCTCACTAGCCAGTTCAAACGCTGATTTTTTTAGTTTGCCAGATTTAATTTCGCCGTATATCAAAACCTTACTCATTGGTAAAAAGCCTCCATGGTAGAAAACTAAGCATTTATTTTATCAGATAACCTTGGCTTCGGTTCTCAACAAGCCTGCAACTGTCTTGGCCACATCCGCCGGTTCCATTCCCTCAAATTTCTGTCCTGCTTTCCTCTCAGGCGGCATGGTAAAATTCGCACATTTCAGTTTAGGCTCCAGAGTTACGCCCAAGTCCGCAAGGGATTTCTTGTCCACCGGTTTCTTCTTGGCCTTCATGATGCCCGGTAAAGATGCGTAACGAGGCTCATTGAGACCCTTCTGTGAGGTGACTACGCAGGGCAGGGGGGATTCAACCACTTCCTTGCCACCTTCAACATCTCTCTCACAGACGACTGATTTCTTATCAGCGGATACTTCGATTTTTGTCACAAGTGTGATCTGAGGAATCTGTAGTAATTCAGCTAGAATGGCTCCGGTTTCCCCAAGGTCGTCATCAATTGCCCTGTGCCCGCAGAAAATTATGTCGAATTCGACCTGTTTGGCTACTGCTGCGAGCGTCTGTGCGATGCAATACGGGTCTGCCTGATTTAGCCCATCGTCACTCACCTGAACGCCCTTGTCCGCGCCCATGGCTAAAGCTGTTCTAATGGCCTCAACTACGCGGTCCGGCCCCAATCCAATTATCGTGACGTCTCCAGCTTTGAATTTCTCTTTGATACGAAGCGCCTCTTCTACGCTAAATTCGTCGTAGGGATTGATCACATATTTAATTCCATCCGTCACAATTCCTGACCCGTCGGCCGCTACCTTGATTTGGGTTTCTGTGTCAGGAACCTGTTTCAAACACACCAAAGATTTCACTGTAAAATCTCCTTTCCAAAAGTATCCTGAAAAAACAGGCTTATAAAAAGATTCTGTAAACAGGAGGGATTAGAGCAAGTATTCCGGCATGACTTGACCATCCCCTCGGGCTGTCAGAAAATTGAACGAACGCTTGATCCCTAAAGTTTATTTTCGGGTAATTAATCAACGGATCGTCAATTCAAAAATCAATTATATAACATCTCGCTAACCTTGACTATTTTGTTTTTAAAAAAATTGATTAGATTGTCAATCTATTTGGCCCCTGGACTGATAATAAAAAACGCCGCTCAGATTTGAAGGACGTCTTAAGTCTGCTCGGCGCTACAAAAAAAGTGGTCAAGAAAGTTTATTTGGCTGCCATCTTCCTCTCAATTTCGCTGATTTCTTCCTGTATCTTTTTTTTCAAACCGGCGTCTGTTTCCAGCGGCAGGGCCATTTTGTACCAACGCAGCGATTTGGACAGGTCTCCTTTTCTGCGAGATATAAAGCCCAGATGTTTTATGGCCATCAAATTGTTTGAATCCTGCGCCATTATGGTTCCAAGATCCTTGATAGCTTCATCGTAGCGACCGAGTTGCTCATAAATGAAGGCTCTGTTGCCCAGTGCGCTGATCATCCTTGGGTTAAGTTCGATGATGCGATCAAGATCCTGCAGCGCGTTTTCGTGCTCTCCGGTGTCGAAAAAGACTGCCGCCCTGTTGATTAGAGCCTGAGTGTTGGAACCATCGAGATTGACGGCCTTGGTAAAATCCTTAACAGCGCGTGGAAAATCTCCAATGAGTCTGTAAGCCATACCGCGGGTCGTATACGATTCGTCCTGATTTGGATCAAGTTTTAGGGCCTTATCCAGATCTGAGACAGCCTTGTCGTATTTCCCCTGAATCAAATAGACCCTGGCACGATTTAACAACGCATTTGAATTCTTGGGAGAAGCCTTGATGGAAGCGTCCAGGTATGTCAAAGCCTGATCGTACTGGCCCATGTTGGCCTTCTGGATTCCGGCCATGCCCAGTTCTGTGGACTTTTGATCGTCTGACTGCGAAGGCCCCTTTTTAGAGCTTGGAGCGGCGAAGCCTGCCCCTGGTAGGGGTAATAGAAATGAGACTACCAATAATAACGCTACAATTTTAGCATTCATCTTGTTTAACGACCTGTCGGGGTATCATTATTGGCTCGTGTAAGCGTGGAGCCCGCTGATGGAGCAGCGTCCTTCAGGAAAAAACCGAAGAAGTCTTTAGTGTAACTGTCGTCATACCGGTTGAGTGTATAGTTGGCCTGCTCAGGTGACAGTTTCGCTTTTCTGACCATGTTTCCAAAAGTGTCCCGAATATAGAGGTTGGCCACAATGTTGTCAGGATTGGCGTCCGCATGCATGCCACGATCGCAGCCTGCAAGGACAAGCGCCTTTGCCAGATCCTTGCTGCCAATGTGATGGCCAATCGCAAAAACGAGATTGCCATCTTTCCTTATGCCAAATGCGCTTCTGTGGGCTACGTACCAGAAATGTTTGCCGTCCTGATCTTTTCCTCCTCCACCGAGTAGAAAACCCAAGCCGATTTCGGAGTCTTCAACACGGCCACGTCTCATAACAGACTGAACAACCATCCCGTCTTTTACGATCAGGTAGCTAAGTTGCCTGGCATCCTGGATTAAAGGCGTCGGAATGTCTTCAGTCCATTCCCGGACGTCAACTGAGCCATCCTTGTATACAATGAGGGAAGCCATGCCATCGATCATCGAATAAACAGGCCGTCCTCTGAAAATCGCGCCGGCGCCTCTAGAGTGTCTTTGCATCCACATTGCGTTTGTAACAGCCAGAATCTTGGAACGAAGATCATTCTCAACTTCGGAATTCCCTTTCGAAGCCGCCGGTTCCTGCGACCCCACGTAGTAGCGCATGAAGGTGAGATTCATGTCTATAACCATCATGTAGACCACAGCGTTTGGGAAATCTACACTTGGCCTGTAAAATGTCTTGTAAATGATGGGCCGTCCCTGGTTGTCGCGCGGCGATCCAGACGATTCCCAGACCCCTTCACCCTGCAATGCCGGAGAGGTGTAGAGCGGCTTTATGTTATCCAGGCGAAGCATGTTGAGAGGGTCTCTGGTCAGGAGATTGAACTCGCCTCTCTCAGGTAGTATGACGGTGTCGGACGGTAAGCTCCCGACAGGTCCAGCCGGTGCGTTATCTACCCCAGACTGGTTGTTGTTCCTGACCCCTCTGCCCACTGAACCAACCCCGGAAGAAGTCGATTTTGGCCCAGCTTGGGCCAGAAGCTGTGTTTCCTGTCCGGATTGCTTAAACTCCAGTGAATTGGCAGAAAAAGCTGGTCCAGATATAATGCAGTAAATACAGGTAATTGTGGCTATAAATCCAACATGTTTTCTCAACAAATTAACCACCCTCTGAAATAAGGATTAAATGTACTACAAATGCAAAATTGCTATATTTCTTTGTATGATACAACAAATAGAGATATTTTTCAATGTTAAATGCTCCTAATTGGACTACTTCATGCTAAGTTCAATAGTGTCAACATCCTGAAAAAAGACATATAAACAGGTTATTTCAAGGGAGTCTAAACACTTGTTTTGACAATATCAAAGGCTACATCAGTTTCCAGACGTTGATGGTATTAGTTGACAAAACTGCTGGAAAGATCATTGATGTGGCGCCTTTGTGATGTTGTCACGCTGGCAGGAGCAGACTGTTTTTGGAGGCCAAAATGATTTCCAGCACGCTTCCGGAGATTGTCCTGGCTTTATCTGATATGGTGAAGCAATGGGGAATCTGTGACCGGGGATCAATGTCCCCAACTTTAGTGTATGTGGCCACGAGAGATCCTGACCTCAGGATTCCCCTCAAGACCCCCGAAACCTGAGCCTCAATAGGCACATCTTTGATGGAGGCCACCAGACTGCCTTTTCTGATTTGATCCCCGATATCGAAAAATGTTTTCAGGAGTCCGTCTATGGGGGCACGCAAGACCCTGCTGTGGGTCTGTCCCATTATGTTGCCCGGTTCTCCTGTGTTGGATGAGGTCGGCCCATTGTATATGATGCGACCCAGATCGTGTCCCCTGTCGGTTTCTACAAGCCTGTGACAATCCACCCCTGCCTCGAAACCTGGTCCCAGAGCTATTACCAGCCCGGCGTCATCAATTTTTGTCCCGGTGTTCCTTTTGGCAAGAACCGCGTCTATAAGTATGTCAGGTTGGATTTCATGAAGAAGGGCGCATCCGGGATCAACGATTACCGCTATTTTTGAATCTTTCCATATTCTGGAGAAATCTCCGGCGGTGTTTGCCATGACAGCCCCCACAGATTCCACTGAGGCGTTCCCATTAAAAACGGCCTCGCTGAAAGAAACCATTCGTCGCACTGCCAAGGGAGAGTGCGTTTCTGTCATCACTATTCTTGAAAGACCGCAGCGCCAAAGACGGTGAGCGATGGCGCTGGCGATTTCCCCGGCGCCTCGAATAAGTATGACCAGATCAGACATTAAGGCAGGGTCCAGTCCGAAGTTTTCAAGCGCCAAACTCTCTCATTACCTTGGCGAGAGTTTCTTTAGGGACTACGCCAAAAAAAGAGCCTTTGACTTCACCGTCCTTGATCACGAAAATGGCCGGAATTTTCGTAATACCAAATCTACGCGCTATAAGATTCTTGTCTGTATCAATTCTTCCTATTACCGCTCTACCCTTTAGTTCTTCAGCCAGTTCCTCCAATATTGGATCAAGCATTCGACACGGAAAGCACCAGTCTGCGTGAAAGTCTACCAAAACAGGTTTATTCTTGGAGGCTTCCATAACTTCCTGTTCGAAAGTCTCATCAGTGATGTTCTTGACATGTTTTGCAGTTTTCTGAGGTTCAGGTTTCGACACGATAGAACTAAGAATGGGAATAGGAGTTCCACCCTTATGAAGCGACCAAAGAACAATTGAAGCGCCTATGATGACGAATATCGCCACAGACAATGCTACTATTTGGGATTTTCTCATCTCTCCTCCGACAGAGGTTTTCCGATATCAGTAATTGTATTCAGATATACAATTATTTGCGATCTCAAATCATCAAAACTTTTGCATATGGCCTTCTAAACCCGACAGATAACCATCTTACGATTTTGGAGTCGATAATACAATTTTACCCATTTTTTTCAGACCTCAAATAGACAGCCATGTATTTTTTCGACACCGAACACATTATTTCCATTCGTAAATGTCCAAAACAAACAATCATCAGACAAGATTTACTGGATCGACGTCAATTGAAATGGTCATTCCACCGGCTTTTAACAAATCTTCGGACAGCAGTTTCCGGGCAAGGTTTCTGACAAAAGTTCGATTTTGACTTTTTAGGATAATTTGCCAGCGGTGTTTTCCAATAGCCTTTTTCCTAGGCGCAGGGGCAGGTCCAAGAATGGAAACCGGTTCCTCGGAGATTTTTAATCGTCTGCAATGCGCCCCAATCGAAATGGCTTTTTGTTCTACTTTTTTTGAATTTGACCCCTCTATTTTTATCAGAATGAGATGACCGTACGGCGGGTAGGACAATTCGCGACGCATGCTGGAGTCTAACTCGAAAAATGCGCTGTAATCATGCCTGGCGGCCATTTGAATGGCATAGTGATCCGGGTCAAAGGTCTGCAGCAAAACCTTGCCTGCCTCTGATTCCCTACCTGTCCGACCGGAAACCTGCACAAGAGTCTGAAATGTTCTCTCTGATGCCCTGAAATCTGGAAAATGTAGAGAACTATCTCCGCAAAGAATCCCAACCAGGGATATTCCCGGAAAATCATGTCCCTTGACGATCATCTGGGTGCCGGTGAGTATGTCAATCTCCTTGTTTTGAAATCTCCGGAGAATATCATTCAAACTGTCACGTTTTTGAGTCGAGTCACGGTCGAGCCGCTCAATTTTGGCATCTGGAAATATTCCAGCCAGAGACTCTTCCACTTTTTGAGTCCCGACGCCAGAGAAGACTAGTTTTTCACTGGAACAGGAGGGGCAGGTCGGCGGCGCCATCCTTGAAAATCCACACATGTGACAGCGCAGGTCATGATTTTTTTTATGATGTGTGAGGCTTATGTCGCAATTGGGGCATCTCATGACGGTTCCACACGATGAACATTGAGCAAGTGTGTCAAATCCGCGTCGATTGAGGAATAGCGCTACTTGTCCCTTGTCTTCAAGGGTCCTGGAAATGGCCTCGATGAGGCTCGGTGTGAGAAAACTCTTTCTCTTCTTTATGGGGAAAACCGTTTTTAAATCGAGCACCTCAGTTTGAGGTAACGGTCCGCCGTGAGGCCTGAAAGGCATGTCCAATTTTACAATTTTCCCTCTGGCCGCGTTGACATAAGTCTCGAGTGAAGGTGTAGCGCTCCCCAGGATTACGCATAGGTTTTCAAGTTTTCCCCTGACCAGCGCCAGATCTCTGGCATTGTATGGGAACGAGTCATCCTGCTTGTAAGAGCTATCGTGTTCCTCATCAACCACGATAAGCCCGAGATCAGGGATTGGTAGGAATATGCCTGAACGTGCGGCAATGACTACCATTGCGTTTCCTGAGACTATTCTACGCCATTCGTCCAGGCGCTGAGAGTCGGTAAGACCACTGTGGTAAAGGGCTACCCCGTTGCCAAACCTGGAAATGAACGTGCGGGCAGTTTGTGGCGTAAGCGCGATCTCAGGAACCAGCGTCAGCGCCCTCTTGCCCATACTCAGCGTTTTTTCAATTGCTTTTAAATAAACCTCTGTCTTGCCTGAACCGGTTACCCCGTGGAGGAGAAATGGTTCATGGCCACCTTTTCCAATGGCCAGGTTTATTTTCTCTACGCAAGATTGTTGAGCTTCGGTAAGATTGAATTTGTCCTTGTTTCCATTTGTCAGGCAACCAGATTGAAGCGATTCGGCAACGCTCGTTTTCCCGACACGGTTTTGCGGGGCTGATATTCTCTCCTCTATGATGAACCATCCGTTAGATGATGCTTTCTTCAGGAACTTTTTGTCGGTTTTTGAGGTGAGATCGGAGATACTCACAGCGCCCGTTTTAAGAAGTTTTTCTAGGAATGGAAAACTGGAGGTTTCAGGCCATTGTTGTAGGTAGTCTCGTCCCGATGGAGTGAGTATAGCCCAAGGTTTGGATTTTTTGTCAGATCCCGGCGGGAGGGCTGTCTTAACGACAAGGCCTATGGGGGCCATGTAATAGTCTGCCGCCCAATTCAGCAGACGCCAAAGGCGTTCATCAAAGTAGGGAGATTCATCCAGTATCTGTGATATTTCCTTGAGGTCATCAGGCTGACCTTCCACAGCTCCAAAACCAACAACGAAGCCCGCTCGAACCTTATTGACGAAGGATGTCAGCACTCTGGAGCCAATTTCCAGTTTCCCGACGTCCGCTTTGGGGACATGGTATGAGAAAACCCCGTGCAGAGGCAACTGAAACACTATTTGAACGGTTTCCAAATCTTTGGTCATATTCTGTATTTGATCAGCCTCGGACATCAGTTGGTTCGAACTTTGCTGCATGGTTCCTGGAGTAAATTGTCGTTGAGATTGGTCAAATTCTCGCGTCAAAGCGAAGAGTGTCGTTTACACGAAACATGGTCTCAGGTCAAATGTCAGGTTGTTGAATCAGGAAACCTCTACAACGACATACCTGTCAAGGTTGGTAAAATATAATCCCGCTTCAGCTACCGGTTCTCCCGTCATCTCGGTCCATGATACACAATAGCCTTTAATCTGAGGCTCATACATTCGGACCATGTAGTCCAGACGCGATTCGGGGAATCTGTCGCTTTTGTAATCGACTATCACCCATCCTGACGGGTCCCGAAAAACAAGATCAATAACGCCTCGAATAACCCTTTTTATGGATCCGTCGGAGTCGTTGTTCTTACACAGAACGAAAGGCAACTCGACAAATTTCTCTTTTGAAGCCAGCGCTCGTTTCCAAATGGTGGAGTGTGAAACCCTCTGGACTGTGTCAATGGCTTCTTGCCACAAGTGAGGCGGCAAATCCGTAGTTGGCAGTGTGACCGTCATAAATTGTTCATTGGTAATGTTGGGGGTGGTCATCATCGCCTCCAACATATTGTGGACGGCTATACCCCATTGAGCGCCATATTCGCTCGTGGCATAGGAGACTTTTTCCGGACCGGTAAAAAAGGATTTTACCGGACCGATTTCATACGATGGTTCGGAGGCAGTTGAAAAACGTGTAAGTATTTTTTGCTGGAAGGATGACATTTCATGTTCATCAATTGAAACAGAGGGAGTTTGTGTAACTTCTCCAAACCCCTGATGTTGAATTTGCCCGGCATTTTGGATTCTGGGGTTGAAAAATGCCCATGGATTTTTGTTGGCATGTTGAGGACGGTTTGAGACGACCATCATGGAGCCCGCCCTCGTGGCCGCAACATATTTCAGACGTAGTTCTTCAGCCGTCTGGAACACCTGCTCTTCCTTGGATAACAAGTCCCAATCTTTTGGCGCAGCCAGAACCTTTTGTTGTGATGAGCCCTGAATATTGGCAGATATGAGTATGTATCCGCGAGTTTCATTCTGGGATCTGTCGATCCGCAAGGAGGGTTTTATGTCACTCTTTCCGGTAGGGTCTGCCAGGAAAACCACAGGAGCTTCCAATCCCTTGGCTTTGTGAAGGTTCATGATACGCACTGCGGATTCGGTCCTTGGCATGACCGGCATGGAATCACTTTTGTGTCTCCCGATAGCCAAGTCCTCGATTATCTTAACGTAATCCCCTACGTTCCACAGCGATGTCTCTGTGTCTCTCAGGATTTCAATGGTCTTGCTCAAAGCCCCGGCCGAAATACTGGGGCTCGAGCCTGCTGATGCGAGCAACTGGAGACCACTGTCAGCAATAATAAATTCCAATGCAGGAATTACCGGTCTGCTGGTCAACAGCTTTGAGTAATTGTTGAGTCTTTCCAGAAAACCAGTCAGCCTATCGCTAAATGTCGGTTCTACCTCGGCAGGGATTTTCTGCCTGAAATTAAATTCTCCTCCCGACACTACGAAATCGTACAAATCCCTGTCGCTTGCCCCGAAAAGTGGTCCACGCAACGCTGCGACCAGAGCTATAGGGTTGTAAGGCTCCGTGACGGCCTTGAGCAAGGTATAAAAGTGAAAGAGTTCCGGCACAGAATTCAAAGACCCGCCTCCAGTCACTTCAGTCGGTATTCCCAATCTGTTGAGTCTTTCATTGTAGGTGGCGATATTCTTCATGGTAGGGGTGATGATCAGGAAATCTTCCGCACGGGCAATGTTCGAAAGACCTGACTGAAGTTCACCAGGAGTTCTGTTCACCGACAGTCCATTAGATATCCCGTGATTTATGAGCTCAGCTATCATTTCTGCGTCGTATTTCACAATTTTTTCGGTTTTTGACTGCTGTTTCGGTATCGGTAATTGCCATATGCCCTGTAGTTGAGCTTCCTCTGTGGATGGTCGTCCCTTGAGAAGAGGAATGTAATCCGGGGACGCGTAATGGGGGTAACGCCTGAATTCATCATTAAATGAGTCGTTGATCCAGTCAATTATTTTGCCAACAGTCCGAAAATTGCTCGAAAGATGCGCTATTCGGCCTCCGCTGGAGTGGATGATTTCTTTCACCCGATTGTAAGTAATTATGTCCGCCCTTCGGAACCTGTAAATTGACTGTTTTGGGTCTCCCACTACGAACAGTGAACCTTGGGACGGCTTCAGTTTTTTCCAGTCCTTTTCCTCAAAATCCTCCGAAGTCAAATAAAGCATGACTTCAGCCTGAATCGGGTCTGTATCCTGAAATTCATCCACAAGTATGTGTGAATAGGTATTCCTGAAGTGACGACGAATTTCTGCATGATTGCGAAGCAGTTTAGAAGCGTTCAAGAGCAAATCCTGGAAATTCAGTTTTCCGGACTGTGCCCTGAGATGGTCGTAATAGACAACTCCACCCATGACTGCACGCAGCAAAGGTCCGTAAAGATATTCCTTCCATTGCTTAACCAATGGTCCTGAAATGTTGTCTCTGAAATGATTCCATTTTTCAAGCTCGTCATCCAACTTGATCCCTGCGGCTTTCCAAAATTTTTGCAATGGCTTGGCATTGGCAAGAAACTCTTCGAATACGGCAACAAAGTCGTGTGCTTCGCTACGGTGCAGGGCCTGTCGCAACATCAGGGGAATTTTGCGATATTTCGGGATAAGTAAGTCATTTCCCGTCTCGTGTGGCAGATTAGCTGCGACAGCCTCCATGTGGGAGCAATAATTTTCAAGCAGGGCTAGGCTTTTATCAATATCAGGCGGACCTTCTGCAATTACCGGCCAGTTTTCCACGTCCGGATAATCGCAGATTGTCATGAAAGACGGTTCCAGTTCCCCTATCTCAACCCCAAAGGATTCCAACTCCGCCAAGACATCAGAGTCTGTCTTGTAAAGATCAGATATGTAACCACGCCACGCCTTCTGACGTAACTCCTTATCTTCGTCCTCATCTATTTCGACAAATTGAATATCGACACCGGCTTCAATAGGTCTCTCACGTAACATCTGGCCGCAGAAAGAATGAATGGTTCCAATGAAGCATCGTTCCAGGTGATCGATTGATTCCTTCAGTCGGATTCTTTTCAGACTGTCTTGAGATGTTTTCATTGAATGTTCCAGATGGAGCTGAAATCGAGACCTCAGTTCGGCTGCGGCTTTTCTGGTGAACGTAACAGCGGCCATGCAGTCAATTGTTGTCTTTCCATAGGCCAGAAGGTTCACCATGCGTCCCACCATGCTGGTTGTTTTTCCGGTTCCGGCAGCGGCCTCAACCAGAATGGTCGTGTCCAGATCATGTAAAATGATGTCTCTTTGTTCCTGGTCCGGCGGAGGAGGTAGGGTTTCACGCATCTGGCAAAATCTTTCTGAACGATTCAAGTTTAATATTGGAAGGGTTATCCAGCTTGTTTCTGGAACAGGCCGAGGTGATGGCGGGATTCCCACAGATTAGGCTGTAATCACAGTATGAGCAGGTAGTTGCGTCAACTGTGGACAGGAATGTCCCATTGGCGATAATGTCACACAGAGTTCTGACTACTGAAGTCCCAAGGCGGCACTCTTGCTCATTTTTCAGTATTCTAAGGCCATGGGCCTTTACTGTTGGAAAAAAGAACGCAAAATCAAATGTGGCGTTTTTTTGCCGCGCCCTGCTCCTTAGAAACGCCTCAGCCATGTGGAGATATATGGCGTGCTGGACTATTTTCCCCCGAGAGTAGTACTTTGGATCCTGATAATTTTTCGGATTACCGGTTTTGTAGTCGATAATTCTGAACTCACCGCCGGATTCACGAAGACGTTGATCCACCCTATCTATTTTTCCACCTATTCTTATGGAAGCCGTCTTGTTCAGGTCCAGCCTGACTGGGTCACAGCGTTCCAACGATCCAGGCCCCGTTTTGTTCTTGAGGCCTATGGATGCTTCAAGCAGCATTGGAGACCACTCTCTGGACGCTATTTCCTCTTCTACCAAAAAGACCAGGGATGACTTCTCCAGCCAGATCACCTGTCTCCTCATGGAACTTTTGTTGGGAGGGGGAGTGGTGGCAGCCTGTGCGTCGAGTTGTCCGTCAAGCAATTTGAAAAGTTTGGACTTGTCTCTCTGAGTGTTTGGATGCCGGCCTTCTATGACCATTTCAGTCATGAAGTGGTAAAATGTGTCATGCAGCAATGACCCCAACTGCAGATTGTCGAGCCATTTCGAATGGTCACGCTCAATGGAATCCAATGGCCTGATCTTCAGAACGTACTTGAAAAAATATTTTAACGGACAGGAGCCTATTGTCTCCAGAGAGGCGCTGGACATGACAGGCCCCATTGGATTAGTCGGGTCATGGGACTGCGCCAGTGCGCCTATGTGTCCGTCATACGATGTGAATTCATCGGAGAGCCTGAATCCTCGCGCTTTAAGTCCATTCATGATATCAGGTTTGAGTTGTGTCAGTATTTCTGTCTTGTTGGACACATTCGCTGAACAAAATGCGCTGAGAAGCCACTCATTGAGTGTCAACGCATTTTCTTTTTCCTGGGCAGCGAAAGAGGCAGGCAGACCAAGCCACTCCAGCATTCCGGTTTGATCCGAATCTCGCTGATTTGAGAGGATGCGATACGCAGAAAAGAGCACTGCGCTAGGGAAGCTTGATCTGTCGGCATTAACATCCAGACATGAATAGCTCATGCAAATGTTCCCTCTCAATCTGGCCAGTAAATATCCAAAATTCTGAATCCTTTTGCCTGGTTCGAACCTTGATTGGGGCAGATCCCCGGAAAGCTTTTCCCGTTCGGTGTCCATGAGCAGAGGATCGTGCGCTCCTGTTCCGGGAAATCTGTCGTCATCCATCCCTACGATAAAGGTGTGCGCCCTACCTGTATGTCCCCCGGAATGGATATTGTCCACATGGAGCATTCCGGGGCGTGGACCGGAGCCCATTATTCGGAGTTTTTGCGTGAGGCCGCTTATCCAGCGAGGAAAATCGAAGTCATGAAGAACGGCCCCCGGTTCTATGGCTTCTCGCATCTGCCGGAGGTTCTCCAACAGCGTGACGAGGGCATAATTGTCCATTTCATCGGCAGATCTGGCGCACATCTCCAGAAAAGTGACAGCGCCGGCCAGATAACCGTGAGCGCCTTGGGATCTAGCAAGATTGGAGCACACCCCCAGCCTGTCCACTATGCTAACTAATGACTCGAGGCATCTGATCTCATCTCTTGAGCTTCTGTAGTCCTGATCATGGACAGCACTTTTGGCATCAGCGAGGCTCGATCCGGACTGTTGAGCTTCCAGGAGGTCACTGCGCCGGTCTCGCAGAATTTGCCCGGTGCGTTGGAGTCCCGATATTATTCTTAGTTTTCTGAGCGTTTGTACGAGAGCCCTATTGCCCGGTAATTCATCATCTGGCTCACGCCTGAGAAGCCCATCGGCTATCATTTCTATGAGCAGGTTTTGGGGATGATCGTCATTCTCCCATTTTAGCCATGAGTTCAAAGCGCGGGCCGGACGCGAATATTTTACGGGAACTCCCTCAGCAAATGTCACGGGTAAGGACCCGAAATCTTGGCTCAAGGACATCATGAACGATTGGAGTGTCTCATAAATCACTGGAACATATGTGTCGTAATCAGTGTGAAGAATTTCAACATGATCAAACACCAAGGGTTTTGAGTCCGGGCCTAATCCCTTTGATCCGATGATTCTTCGCAACACTTCCCTTATTTCGTTTGATGGTCCCAGCGCTCTGAAAATCAGAGCTGAACCATCTCCAGTGGCTTCAGGCGCTCCCGATGGGTCCGAGAATTGGACCAACAGGTCGCTGTCATGTCTCGGAGTGAGCTGAATTCTGCTTGATGGACTGTCAGTGATGAGGGGAATTAGTGAGCCGGTGGGTATGCCTTTGAGCATTTCCTGCTCGAGTTTAAGAAAGTGGATGTCCTCTGGGATCATTACAAAGACGTTTCGAGATTCTGCAAATCTTTCACCTACAACAGACGCTGCAAACAGCAGGACATCGCTGTAATCAACCAGGTTACGGACTACAAGAGCATTCTTGTACTCTTCAAGAATGTTTCTGATGTTGAGTCCCTTTAATTGGGCCTCAAATGAATTGAGTTCGATTTGGTCCGCTGTTAAACCGGCCATTCTGAGTGTGTTGATGGTGTTGAGAATTCCGGACAACAGACTCATGCTGATTCTGGTCTCATTAAAATATGAAGAGCCTTCCCGAATCAGATGTGTGAATATCTGATGTAAAATTATGAGGGATTGGTACTGGCTAACAGGTTTCAGGCCGTTTGTTCTCAGATATGTGTCAGTCAGCTCAAATGCCATACCCTTGATGGTTTTTAATCTGACATTGATGGGCGATCGACCGCTACTGGCTGTTCGATCCAACCATATCTGACCTGTCCTCAACGAGGGGCATATAAGGTATTTTTCGGCCAGGGGGTGTTGCGTGCAACTATTCCCTAACGCCTCGATCAACTTGTTCAAAACAACCCCCTAACCATGTTTTTACCGATTCATGGTTTGCGAAACCTCATGCTGTGGTTATTATCAAGAGAGTTCGAAGAGAGAATTATATATTTTCCTGATTTCATAGGAGACTTTGAAATATTTCTGAACCAGGCTTTCCTGGCTCCCCAGACCATAGCCCAGTCTTGTGGCCAGGCCTTTCAACTTTTCACCGGTTAACGGCATTCTATCTACACTTTTTTCTTCCATGATCCTTATTCTGTCCTCGAGATCACTCAAAAACCTGTAGCCGCTATCTAGTGTTTCAAATGTCCGGTAGTCTATTATGCGGCTTTTCTCAAGCTGGGACAGGGCGTCAAGGGTGTTGTTCCTGATGATTTCGGGCTTGTCATGGCTGTGCATCAATATATTGGCCTGCACAAAGAATTCTATATCCACAAGTCCGCCTTCGCCGGTTTTCAGGTCTACATTTGTTGAGTCTTCCAACGCTAGTTCACGTTGCATTCTTTTGCGTAGCCGGTCTATTTCCGCAAGATCAGACCAGGAAATGGGGGTTCTCATGATACATTCCCTAGTTATGTCAAGCACTTTGGCAGATAACGACTCGGGTCCGAAAACGGGTCTGGCTCTAATCAGGGCCTGTTTCTCCCAAAGAGCGGATGCCTGGCGGTGATAATCCGCATAGGACTCCAGTGAAGTGACTAGCGCCCCCTTGTTCCCTGACGGCCTTAATCTGGTGTCAATTTGAAAGACGATTCCTTCAGAGGTATGCATGTTCAGTACGGAAATGATCCTACCGGCATATCTGCTGAACCAGTCATGAGAAGCCAGTTTGCCCATTTGAGAAGATTGTGTTTCATAAACAAAGATTATATCGAGGTCAGATAGATAGGTCATTTCCTGTCCACCGAGCTTGCCCATCCCTATGATCACGAAAGGCAAAGACTCGATGGAGTCTGCTGAACCAAATTTCCTAGCCATCTCTCTGCTGGCGATAACAGAAGCTCCAGAAAGGCAGACCTCAGCAAGATCTGAAATTTCCCTTCTAATGCTGGTAGAGTTTGCCTCCTCAATCAAATGCCGCACACCGATCAGTAGCATTTGCTCATTCTTGAAAGATCGTAGGAGGTTAAGCTGATCTTCGAAGTCATCGGAATATGCCAGGCGTTCAAAAAAGGACGATTGAAGTTCGTTTTTAGTTTTGTGTCCCTCATCTACTCCTTTGGCAATGAGAGAGTCTATAGCTTGCGGGTGCCTAATGAGCAGATCGGTAAATAATTTGCTTTCACCGAGAATTTTCACAAGGAAACGGGCCGTGGCAGGATTTTCCAGGAATGTCGAATAATAGGCCGGACCCGCTTTGAGCGAGCTTACGAAGTTGTCCAACGCAACCAGGGTCCTGTCAGGCTCAGGAGATTTTAGAATCTCATCGATGAAGACAGGGGCGAGGCGCTCCATCAATGATCTGCTCTTGTCAAGGACAGGTGAATGGGATGACTGACGCACAAGCTTGGTCACAATACCAAAGGACCTGGATACATTGTTAAAACCCAATTCACTCATTAACAGGGCGCACTGGTCCTCATTGTCAACCAGCTCCACGATTTTTCGACCTGGGGAGGTTGCCCCATCATCTGAAGTTTCACCTGACCCCCTTAGAAACCCCGAGAACAATTCTTCAACAACCCTTCTGTGGTTATCGAGATCAAACATGAATTTCTCTAGTGGCCTGGTTCTGTAGCCCATCCTGAAGGCCAATTCTTCGAGGTCTTCTTTGCATTTTGGTAATTCGTGTGTTTGCCGCTGTTTGTCAATCTGTATTCTGTGTTCTGTTTTCCTGAAATAGAGATATGCCTCTCTGAGCAGGTCTGAAGTAGATTTTTCCAGCAAGCCTGTGTCTTGCAGTAGATCAAGTGACACGAGGGTTGACCTTGATCTGACCCGTGGGGTTCTTCCGGCGTTGATCAACTGAAGCGCCTGAACAAAGAACTCTATCTCACGGATCCCTCCTTGCCCGAGTTTGATGTTCACCCCCGGTTTTGATTTTAGCTGATTCTCTATGCGAGATTTCATGTCGCGAATGTCGTCCAGCGTCGAATAATCCAGGTGTTTTCTATAAATGAAAGGTTCCAGATCTTTGAGAAATTCTGTTCCCAAGTCTTTGTCCCCTGCTACCGGAGCGGCTTTCATAAGGGCGGCTCTTTCCCATGTCCTGCCCCAGGCAAGATAATAATCTGTGGCATTTGCTACAGATGGGACAAGTTCTCCTTTTTCGCCTTCCGGACGAAGACGTAAATCAACCCGGAATACGAATCCGTCTTCCGTAACTTCTGAAAGTGATTTTGAAACCGATCTGGCAAGCGACTCGTAGAACTTGCTGACTGAAACCCTTGAACTACCTTTTGTCCATCCTTCTTCCGGTTGCCTTAAAAAAATGAGGTCAATGTCCGAAGAAAAGTTAAGCTCTGAGCCGGACAACTTGCCCATCGCCAGCACGACCATGCCTATGCCTTCTTCCACCCCCTCCGGCCGTCCGTGTTTTACGAGAAGTCTCTCAAAATGGTATTCCAATGCCGTCTGAATTGTTGCGCAAGCGAGATCTGAGAGTTCATGCATGATCTCGACCACGTCAGCCAGTTCGGCCAGATCTCTCGCCCCAATCCTGAGGTAATCCCTTTCCTTGTATAGTCGCAGGATTCGATCCAGATCGGAAGACCTGTCCACTAGATGGAATTCAGACCTCAAATCCAGCTCTTTCTCGACACGGTTTTTCCTCGTAAAACAGCTACGATTCAGGAAAACTTCTTCAAGCAGATGTGGACCCCTGCGAATTATTGAAGCGAGAAAACTGGATCCGATGAGCGTTTTTGCAAAAACATCCCACAGTTCCGGGTCGGAAACTATTTTAATGATTTGATCATGTGTGTCATCAGAGACTGCATCTTCAAGGCGGTTGAGCATAACTGAGGGGTTAGGCAGTTCCGCAATCACATTGAAAACGGATTCAATTATAGTGGTGTCCACTTCAGAGATCAATTCATTCAGCTTGGGACAACCACGGCTCACCAGGTTCTTTATCAATTGGTCCGGCATGTTACAGGTAAAGCTATCCTCATGAGATCATGAAACAAAAAAGACTCTATCGTTATTGTCGGCTGGGCGCACATCTCCGATGATCCATGCAGGGACGCCGTGTTCCTCCAGCAAGGCAACTGTTTTAGACGCATCGGAGGGATCCACTACTGCAATCATTCCTATACCCATATTAAAGGTCTCAAACATATCTAAAGTCTCCAGGGAGCCGAGTCTGCCCATGAAGTTGAAAACATCAGGGATAGGCCAGGAGTTCAAATGTATTCGAACAGTTGTTTCAGGAGGTAGAATTCTGGGAATGTTGCCGGTGAATCCTCCTCCGGTAATGTGGGCCAGTCCCTTGATTTCTACGATTTTCGTCAGATTCAGGACAGGTTTGACGTAGATTCGGGTGGGGGTCAGCAATTCCTGCCCCAATGGCCTCTCAAATCCTTCAGGGATAGTGTCGATGGAATACTTGCCTTGGCCAAAAACTAGTTTCCTGACTAGGCTGTAGCCGTTGCTGTGAAGTCCCGAGGAAGCCATTCCGATCACAACATCACCGGTTTTGATCCTGGAGCCATCGATGGCTTTGGCCTTGTCAACCATTCCCACGCAGAAGCCCGCCAGATCATACTCTCCGGGGGAGTAAAAATCGGGCATCTCTGCAGTTTCTCCTCCGATGAGAGAACATCCCGCCTGCTCGCAACCCGAGGCTATACCTCTTACAACAGCTTCAAAAATACTGGGCTCAAGCTTTCCCGTGGCGAAGTAATCCAGAAAGAAGAGCGGTTCGGCTCCGACTACGACGAGATCATTCACGTTCATGGCGACGAGATCGATTCCGACGGTGTCATGAATGCCTGTCATGAACGCCAGTTTCAGCTTGGTCCCGACTCCATCAGTGGCAGAGACTAATACCGGATCGGAATATTGTTTCCAGTTAGGTCTGAATTGGGCTGCAAACCCCCCAATGCCACCTATGACCTCCGGGCGGAAGGTGTCCTTTATCCTCCCGGACAACGAGCTAATTGTCTTGTCGGCCAGATCCACGTCTACGCCGGCGTCTTTGTATGTAATCTTTTTTGACATTATTTAATACTTTCCCCAAAAAACGATTCCAGAGTTCTTCGAGATTTTGGTCGCAATGCTATTCACTTTTGCCAGTAGGCGTTCCATATCCAGGGTTTGTATTCGTTTGTCTCGAACAACACATTTTCCGTGAACGAAAACATCCCTTACATCCGAGCCTTTTGCGGAGTATACGGCCTGCGATTTTGGATTATAGTTTGGCTGAAGATGCGCAGAGTTAAGGTCGAGTGTGATTACGTCCGCATATTTTCCAGCCTCGATAGAACCGACAAGTTTTTCCATGCCCAACACCTTGGCGCCGCCTTGGGTCGCCATGTAGAGCGCCTCGTCAGTTCCCAGAGACTCGGCCCCCGATCCGAAGACCTTGGAGACGAAAGCAGCTGACCTCAGTTCTTCGAACATGTCCAGGTTGTTGTTGCTTGCCGGTCCATCCGTGCCCAAACCGACATTCACGGAATTGTTCAATAAGTTTTTAACACGAGCCAATCCCGATGACAATTTCATGTTGCTGCGAGGGCAATGAATGACGCCTGTTCCGTGATCTCTAAACAGTAGCGCCTCTCTTTCATCGACATGGACTGCATGAACGGCCACAAAATTGTCATCCATGACTCCCCAGTCACAAAGGAGTTCCACAGGAGTAAACCCAGTGTCCTGCTTTGATTTGATGACCTCAGCGTGAGTCTCCGACACATGTGAGAAGAGTCTGATGTTGTTTTTTTGCGCTATGTTCCCGGATTTCAGAAAAGTATTTTCACCGCAAAGATATGGTGAGTGGCAGAATATGGCAGGTCTTGTCAGATGGCTGTGCGGGAAGCCGTCAAGGAAACTTTGGAGCCGGTCCATGTTGGAGTTTGGGTTGTGGCAATCGGGGGTAGGGAGGTCCAATACGCCCTGGCACACAACAGCCCTTATTCCGGTTTCTATAGCAGCCTCAGCGCTCTTTTCCATGAAAAAATAAGCGTCAGTCACGGTTGTTGTTCCAGACAGAAGCATTTCGGCCATGGACAGTAGTGCGCCCGTATAAACGAAATCCGGAGATACGAACTTTGCTTCGGTAGGAAAGATATATTCAGAGAGCCATTTGTCCAGTGGCAGATCATCCGAAAGGCCGCGTAGCAAACTCATGGGAGTATGGTTATGGCAGTTTACCAGTCCAGGCATGATCAGGCAGTCGGAACAGTCTATAATGTGGTCAGACTCGCTCTCCGAAACTGAACCTGAATTTACTTCACATATCAGATGATCCTCGAATACGGTAAATTCATGTTGTTCAATTCCGGAATGACCCGGTTGTCTCAAAATGAGGCCATTCTTGAGTATTGTTCTGTTTCTTGCTCTTGCATATCCTGATCTAGATGATGAGAGGGTGTTAGTCAAGTTTGGCAATCACCTCCGTTATTATTCCGGATATTTTGCCTTCAGCAATCTTGGCGTTATTCAGCACCTGTTCGAGCGAGATCGTCTCCATGCAGTCGGGTATGTTGACATTGGTGATCGCAGCCAAGGCCATTGTACGAAGCCCAACCTGCACGGCGGTAATGGCTTCTGGAACAGTGCTCATTCCTACGCAGTCTGCGCCCAGCAATTTTAACATCCGCGTCTCGGACCTGGTTTCCAGGCTAGGGCCTGAAACACCTGCATAGACTCCGCGGTGTAATCTGATCCCCTGAGCCATGGCTGCAGATTCCGCCAGTTCCATCAGTCGGGAGCAATATGGTCGACTCATGTCAGGGAACCTGTCGCCAAAACGGTCGTCAGTGAGTCCCCTCAAGGGGTTTTGCCCCAAAAGGTTGATGTGGTCTTCTATGATCATGACGTCACCGGAAGCGTACGAGGGACGCAAGCCTCCGGCGGCGCTGTTTATCATCAGGATTTCGGCGCCAAGTAGCTTCATGACTCTAATCGGAAAAGTCACTTGATCCAGGGTGTAGCCCTCGTAGTAGTGGAATCGTCCCTGCATAACCACCACCGATTGCCCAGACAGTGAGCCGAAAACAAGTCTGCCTTGATGACCGCTTACCGTAGTCGTTGGAAAATCTGGAATCTCTCCATATGGGACCACTAATTCAGGATCTACCCTTTCAGCCACTGCCCCCAGTCCTGTGCCGAGCACCAGGGAAACTCGTGGCGATGTTTTTATTTTCGACTGAAGGAATTCAGCCGCTTTAACAACATTTTCATATCTCAAAGGCATGACGCCCCCTGAATGCTGGTGGTGATTTTATGGTAACACCGGTCAAAAGTCTGTCGGAACTATTTCAATTTGCTTTGCCGTGTATTATTGTTAAAAAAAGCCCCGATGGCAATATCATCGAGGCATTTTAATATGGTCGCTTGATTAGGAGGAAGTTATGGACGTGTCGAGTTTCCTCATCCTGGTGTTTTTCTTTTGGGTGATCTGGAAAGTTTATTCACTGATACTTGATCCAAAGTCTGATCCAAAAGAACCGCGCCGTGGTGGCTTCCGCTGAAGCTGAAACAGGCGTGTTCGTGTAACACGCCAGTTTCAGAATAGTTATGAGGCTCGTAGACTTAATTCAGCCCTAGCTTTGTTCTATCCTTTGAGTTCCTTTATTTTCTCATCTAGGGCGGGCGCCAGTTCGTTTAAGTCTGCGACCACTCCATACTGGGCCACTCTGAAAATAGGCGCTCTCGGGTCTTTGTTCACTGCGATAATTAATGGTGAACCCTTTATGCCGCCAACATGCTGGAAAGCGCCGCTTATACCCAGCGCTATGTAAACTTTCGGTTTGACCTCCACCCCGGATGTCCCTACCTGGTGATATTTGGGCAAAAGGTTTTTGTCCACTATCGGTCTGGAGCAGGCCAGGACACCGCCTATGGTGTCCGCCAGCGATTGATAAACATCCATGTCAGGTTCATCCCCGATTCCTCTACCCACCGAGACGATAACATCTGCCGTAGAGATGTCCACATCGCCTTTTTCGGCTTCTTCATAAGAAATGAAGGTCTTGCGCAATTTCTCGGAAGCCGGTGGTGAATCCATCTTTTCCACTGCGCCTCCCGATTGAGCGCCGGCAGCGAACGGGAAGCTACCGCTCCTCAGAGTAAGCACTATTTTTGACGCGTCCTTGAACGAAACCAAAGCGTTGACCTTATAGCTGTATATCTGTCTCAACGCGAACAATTTACCGTCAGTGACTTCAAGTCCGAAACAGTCGGTGGCTAAGGCTGCGTCAAGCTCTATCGACAGACCCGGCGCCAAATCTATGATTGAATTGGATGCGCCCATTAGCAGAAGATAATCTGAGCTGTTCTGCAAAATGGCCTTGATGCATCTCATGTATGCGTCAGAGTTGAACACTTTGAGAGACGGGTCATCAACCACGATGACTTTTGGAAATTCCTGGACGAGTTTTTCTGCAATGGCTGAAGTGTCACTGCCCAACAATAGACAGGAAATATCGGCTCCAAGACCCGATGAAACACTTCGAGCCGCCGCTAACGCCTCCCAAGTGGTGTCCCTGAGAGTTCCATTCCGATGCTCGGCTAAAACAAATATATTCTTCATCGTTATAGAACCCCCTTTTCCTTTAGTATCTCAGCCAACCTGGCCGCCGCTTCTTCTGTTGAGCCTTTAATAATTTCGGCTCCTTCACCTTCCGGTGGGAGAAAAACTTTTTCGATAGTGATTCTGGAGCCGGAGGCCCCGACCTGATCCTCGTCGAGTCCCAGTTCATCAAGGTCCACTGTGGGAATGTCTATAGAAGCGACCTTCCTGACTGCGCGGATTGATACGAAACGAGGCTCGTTCAAACCGGTGGCGACGGAGATTACCGCCGGTAAATCCATCTCTATATTTTCGTAGAGACCGCCTTCAAGCTCTCTCCTGAATTTTGCCTTGCCATCGACAATTTCAATATGGGAAACAAGATTGGCGGAAGGAATTCCAAGCATTGCGGCCAGCATACCTCCGACCTGTCCCCCTCCGTCATCCTCCGCAAGGGTGCCCGTAAGTATCAGGTCGAAAGGTCTCTTCCCCGCAAACTGCGCCAAAGCCTTGGCTATCACGTAGCCGTCGGACCCTTCGAATGCGTCATTCCACACCTGGAAAGCTTCGTCTGCGCCTCTTGCTAGGCATTCTCTCAGCATTTCTTCCGAATCTTCGGGGGCCACGCTGACCACCGTGACATCTCCCTCATATTTCTCCTTGAGTTGGACCGCCTCTTCAATTGCGAAACGATCCCAGTCATTGAGATCATAGTCGAGGTCATCTTTTTTGATGTCCATACCACTCGAGGCTATTGACAGTTCGGCCTCCGACGTGTCGGGTATCCACTTCATACATGCGATAATCTTCATGAATCCTCCGATTGGTTTATTCAGAAGCTGGTCCTGAAACTTTTCGTTGTCGAAGTTGTTCAGGACATAGAGCGATCTACCAGTTCGACGAGGTCCAACACCTCAATTTTTCCTTCATTGCCCGTAGTCTTTATGGCGTCCTCGATATTGATCAGGCAGAACGGGCAGGCAGTGACTATGACCTGAGAGCCTATGTCGGCCGCCATTCGAACCCGCTTCTCTCCCATCCTTTCCTTTTCCTGCTCGTTTTCATACCACAACATTATTCCACCGCCGCTGCAGCAGAAACTCCTCGTATGAGAGCGTTCCATATCACGAAAATGTATCCTTGGGACACTTTTTATGACAAAACGTGGGTCTTCATAAATGTTGTTGTGGCGTCCCAGGTAACAGGGGTCATGATAGGTCACACGGCGTCCCCGTATGTAATCGCCAGACAATTTTATCCTGTTGTTCTTTATGAGTTTCGCTATGAGTTGACTTGAATGCGTTATGGGGAATTTTTTCGGATAATCGTTCCTGATCACATTGAAGGCATGCGGATCGTAGGTCACGATCTGCCTGAAACTGCGAGATTCGAAAGCCTCGATGTTTTTCTCGCATACCTGCTCGAACAATCCTTCCTCACCGATTCTCCTAACCTCATTGCCGGAATCGTTTTCATCCTGTCCTAGTATTCCATAATCACACGACGCTTTGCTCAGTATCCTTGAAAAACTTTTTGAAATCTCCTGAATTCTTGGATCGAAAGAGCCGCAGCTATCCACAAAAAAGAGCAGATCAGCGGAGTCACCTTTTTTCAGTTCACGGACTTCCGCACCTTCAACATCCTTGGCCCAGGCTGAACGTTTGCCTTTGACTGCCCCATAAGCGTTGCCCTTCTTCTTGATTTGCTGCAATGGCTTTTGCAGAGATTGGGGTAGGGCCCCCTGTTCGATCAGGTACCGTCTCATGTCCACTATTTTATCTATGTATTCTATGAAGATAGGACATTCCTGTTCACATGCCCCGCATGTGGTGCAGGCCCATATCTCATCCTCTGTGATAATGTCGCCAACCAGTTTTTTGTCTCCAAAGTTTCTGGGACTTCCAAAGATGGGGTATTTTTCGTAAGCGTAATCTCTGGCCTTGATACTGATCATCTTGGGAGACAGGGCGCGCCCTACTGCATTAGCAGGGCAGTTGTCCGTACATCTGCCACAATCGGCGCAGGAATAGAAATCCAGTACATGTTTCCATGTGAATCCGGTCAGGTCATTCACGCCGCATTGCTCAAGCTCCATCCAGTCCTTGACCCCATACTTAACCGGTTTGATGGCGCCATGATTAAGGTTTGCGAAATACACATTCGGAATGGCGGTAAGGACGTGAAAATGTTTTGATATAGGGAGATAGTTCAGCAGTCCGAAGAACACCAGAATATGGGCCCAATAGCCCATGATGTGCAACTGGTTGAGCATGTCGGGGGTTGCTGATTTCATGAAAGCCGCAGCAATGGCTGAGGCAGGGAAGAAATAGGAGGGCGGACGAGTTTCTTCGGCCATGAATGCGCTGCCGTCATAAATCATATCCGTGAGCATAAGGGCGCTAACCAGACCCAAAATGATATATGCCTCGCCTTCATGCCCGTGGCTTCCCGGATGCGCATATCGCGCCGGTTGCCAGATGGCTCGGCGCGCAATCGCCACAAGACATACACCGAGCACGACCAACACGGTGTAATCTTTGATGACGTCGTACCCAAATGCAATTGGACCTGTCATCAGTGGAAGATGGAAGTCGGCGGAAAAGCCCCTGCCTATTAAGGTCAATGATCGTAAGGAAAGGATCATAAAGCCGGCAAAAAGGAGAATGTGCAGAATGCCGGCCCCCAAGTAGCGTGGCTGCCGTAATTGACCGAATCCATAAAGGACCATCATCCTGATACGCTCGGAAACATTTGAGAAACGAGGGTCAGGAGCGCATTTTTTCAGTAAGTCCAAGCGCTTCCACATCACATAGGTGAAGAAAGCCAGTGCGGCCAAGAGAATAGTTAATGCTGCTGTCGGCGCTGGAACTCCAATGATCTGAACATTTGCCGGCTCAAGAATTGTCATGACACTATTCCTCTATACCCAGTCACAGAAAATAAAACACGTACGAAAGACGCGAAAATTCCAGCGGACAACCTGAGATTCCGATCTCCCCGAAGAATGATCCGGTTGCCCCGCTGGAAATACGCCGAACTGTCCTGAAAAAATGATACATTTCTAGCTTATGATAATGGCCAGAATACGGGCCGGTTTGTCACCATAGGCTCTGACGAGATGCACACTCGTAGAATCGTAATAGATCGCGTCTCCAGCCTTCAACACGGCCCTGTGTTCATCCACAAAGGCCTCCATCTCTCCCTCCAGGATGTAAATGAACTCCTGGCCGTCATGGCTGGATTTTTCGTCATCGTCCGAAGGATGAAGAGTAACGATAAAAGGCTCAATCAGGCGATCTTTCTTGTCGGGCGCCAGAGATTCGTACTCATACCCTCTGCGCGCCTGTTTGGAAGCGCCAAGCCTGCTGAAGGTCTGCCTCTCACCCGCTCTCACTATAGTGAAGGCTTCCGTTCCGGTAGAAATTACATCAGACATCTTCAGTGAGAGGGCTTTACTCAATTTTATCAGTTGCCCCAGGGGCAAGAGAGCCTCTCCGGCTTCCATCTGTTTGAGTGAGTCGGCGTCCAGGCCTGTTTTTCGCGATAACTCCTCCACAGTGAAACCTTTGGATTCCCTTATCTCCTTCAGTTTAACCCCATGCGACATTGATTGATCTTTTTGCGCTTTCTGCGTCGATTCGGCCACAGCATGGGGATCGGTTAAAAGATCATGGCCCCTGTCCTCTCCGTATTCGTCAACGGTTTCCCTGAAAGAAGTGTAAGATGCGTCTGTTCGATCCGATTCCATGGGTCATCCTCTTTCTGCAAGAAAATAGCAAGTATACAATTGAGGCTTTAGTTCCAGAGAGTTTACATTGACCTGCCCGGCGCTCCAATGTTACGGGCTATGACAATCCTTTGAACCTCGGATGTCCCTTCACCGATGTCCAGCAATTTCTGATTTCTGTAATGTCGCTCTACCGCATAGTCTTTCATGAGTCCATAGCCGCCATGCATCTGAACGGCGTGATTAGCGGCCCTGTAGTATGTCTCGGAACAAACCAGCTTGGCCATTGCCCCATATTTGGGTGTCAGTTTGTTGTTGTCTTTCATCCAGCAGGCTTTGTAAAGAAGCAGGCGCGCCATCTCGATTTCCGTGGCCATGTCGGCAAGTTTGAAGGCATTCACCTGAAACGAGCCTATTGGTCTGCCAAACTGTTTGCGCTTCTTAGAATAATCCAGAGCCAGTTCAAAAGCTCCTTGAGCCCCTCCCAATCCCATGGCCCCTATGGACAATCTACCCCCGTCAAGGGTCTTGAGCATTTGATGGAATCCTTCTCCTCTAGCCCCTAATAAATTGCCCTTGGGAACACGACAATCCTGAAATGTCAGTTGTCCGGTGTTGGAAGAACGCCAGCACATCTTGCCGTGCATCGTCTCTGCTGTGAACCCTTTCGTCCCGTTTTCGACCAATATGCAGCTAACTTCGGGTTTTTTCGGATCCGACGCGTCAGTTATGCATTGAACCACGCACACTGCGCTGATGTCGGTGGTCGAGTTTGTTATGAAAATCTTGCTTCCGTTTATTACCCATTCATTGCCGTCAAGCACAGCCGTAGTCTGCGATGCCCCTGCGTCAGAACCGGCGTCGGGTTCTGTCAGTCCGAATGACGCCATTATCTTGCCCTTGCACAAGTCCGGTAACCACTTGGTCTTTTGCTCTTCCGTTCCAAATGCGTAGATCGGGAAAATTCCCAATGAGTTCCCCGCCGCTATCGTCGCCGCCTGAGAGCCGTCTATTCTGGCAATCTCCTCCACCATTATGATGTAGTTGAGGTAACCAACGTCACTGCCGCCATATTCTTCAGGAACAAAGGGCCCAAAAAAGTCCAGTTCGCCCATCTTGCGAGTCAGGTTGTACGAGAATTCTTCCTTGTCATCAAGCTCCTGGGCTATCGGAGCTATCTCTTTCTCTGCAAATTCTCTGACAACCTTACGTGTGAGTTCCGCATCTTTGGGAAGATCAAAATTCAAGGACATACTCAACCCCCTTGAGTTAGAAGTGGTGAAAAAAATTCATAGCGGAGAACCTGATCCGGATTTGACAGTCCTTTGTGCCTAACTGTCAGAGTCCGACCGGAACGATTGCCTAAAGCGCTTGAACATCAAAAATGATGATCGTGACACGGTTTCTCATACTGCGATTTATTTCAATGACTCAAAATGTGGAAAGACTGAACCTATGTGGACAATATCAGATAACAAAGTTTGCGAGTCATTGTCAAGCTGAACCGCCGGCATGAGATTTAAAAAAGGATTGCGCGTTCACTCGGGTGAACCGGCGGTTTGATGCCCTAGACGTTGTTCAACCTTCCCGTAGTTATAAAATGTTAGATGTATTATTAACAATTAGATTGACTTAATAGCGTTAATATACCTATAATATAGCATATTCATTTGTAATTGAATGGTATGGTTTTTTTGTTACCAAGCAGGAAGCGCTAAAGGAGAGATGGCCATGATCCGTTTCAACTACCTGTTGGCAATAGTATTGATGGTATCTCCGATAATTTACGGATGCGGATCAAGTGGAAAACAAGGGTCTGCCACAGAACAAACGCAACAACTGGTAACCGGCCTGCGTTCGGAGCTGGAGCAGGCGCGCAAAGAGCTGGAAGCCCAGGTTGAGTTGAACCGGAGCCTTGATGACCAGGTTCAATCTTTAACCGGCAAGCTGGATGAAATTGAGAAACAGGCTCCTCAGAACGCTTCTACTGCAGATTCCCAGGCGGTAAGTTCGTTAGGAGCGCTGGACAGTCAAAGTAGGGTTGCGCTAATGGGAGCCAAGGCTTTGGCTGAATTCAAAGCCGAGCAATTGAGCGCTAAACTTGAAAAACTGTCCAAAGAGAGCCTGACTAAAGAAGCTGAACTAGCTAAATCAATGGAAAAATCGGAATCGTTGTCTGAGGAAATCACCCAAATTAAGAACTCGCTCCAGCAAAAAGCTGATGAATTTGACAGTGTTGTCGCAGAAAAGGCCGCTCAAATCAATCAAATGGGGCTGGAACTCAAGAATTTGACTCAACAAGTCGCTGACCTCAGGCAGGACGTTTCCGAAAAAGACGAATTGTTGGTGACACTGAAAAAAGCCTGGTCAGACGCCACTCAGTTGAAGACTGCAGCAGAATCGGATGTGTCCAGGCTAAGAACGGAACTGGAAACCATAACCAGGCAATCGTCGACCTACAAAGAAGCCGCTGAGAGAGGATCAGAGGAAGCCACATTCTTCAAGGCCGAACTGGAACAGGCCCGGGAACGACTGGACTCCACCACTGCCCAGCTGGAAAAACTGACCAACGAAAACCTGTTGTCCAGCACGGAGATAGAGAGACTGAAGGCTCACTCTGCCAATCTGGCTAACAAGCTTTACGCCGTGGAGAGAGCGGCAGGAGTGGACAGCGAGAACTTTGTAACAAGCCTCGACAGGATAATGAGTGGAACTTTCTCTGGAAACCCTCAACAGATAATCGCCAGGTGAGCCCGGCAATCTTCATCAGGAATCGGATTGGTTCTCCGGACTACTAACAAGTCCCATGTCTTCCATGAAGCGCAGAGACTTCACATCTGCGCCTCTCAACCAACGAACAAAACTTGAAAGAGCCCTTCTCAATTCAATCTGCCCCTTTGAATTAAGCCTTAGCCTGCTTCTTAGGCTGCTGTCTATATCAGAGGCCTTGCGAATAAGTGTGAGGGTGTCCGGGGAAAAATGAATCCTCTGGTCAAAACTACCCGAAGGACATGCCGCATGACAAACGCCACCCATTTCCATGCTGAACACCCCTCCCTCGTTGCTCTTGAACTCTACCGAGCAAACCGGACAAACATTCAGCGTTGGAGAGTAACCCAAGAGCCCGAGCAGTTCTAGTTCCTGTAACATCATCAGAGATGGATTAAGCGTGGACATGTCCAATTGAGCCAGAATCTCTTCAACAAAATCAAAGAGCCTCTCGTCAGGCTGAGACTCGGCGGAAAAGATAGAGGCTAACTCAAGGAAGTACGAGGCCAGGGCAAAAGCCCTAACGTCCAGTCTCACCTTGTTGAAGGCCCTGACTATAGTGGCGTCATCTATCCAGACAAAGTCGTCACGTTTTCTGCGCCGCAAATTCAGTTCAACTACTGCAAAAGGTTCCAGATTTCCGCCAAAGCGCACGCGGCTCTTCTTGGAGTTCTTGGCTATTCCAGTCATCCAGCCGCAGTCTCTGGCGAAAAAAGTAACTAACTCATCTGCTTCGCCTTTGTCATTTTTTTTTAGGATTATAGATCTCAAGTCACAGAATCCCTCAAATCAGGCCCTTTTGTTCAAGTTCTTTTACCAGTGGTATGGTCACCCTACGTTTAGTCTCTATCGATAGGTCGTCTATTAGTTTTACTATGCGGTCCAGCTCCTTGAGGTTACGTGGTTTTCTAGTAAGTATGTATTTTTGAACCTCAGCATTCAGGGTGAAGCCCCTCCTCTTAGCCATTCGATCAAGTATGAGAAGCCTTTCATGGTCATCAGGCGGTGAGACAGCAATTACAAGACCGGCCAGAAGGCGCGAGCGCAAATGCTCGTTGTCCTGAAACATCTCCGAGGGGTGAACTCTGGAAGTCATTACAAGTGTGGCGTTGTCCCGGTTCAGCTTGTTGTATAGGTTCCAAAAGCAGTATGAATCATCTCCTGACAGCCTGTGAATGTCGTCCAGCGCCAAGAGCTTGATGCTTGTTGCCGATTCTTGGTCTCTTTTGTCCAGACGTTCCAGGTCCGGAAACCTACTGGATTCCAGTTGAGGTTCAATTAGGATTATTTCCGAATCAGGGCAGGGGGTTGATATCCTGATGGATATTACGAGGGATCTCAGAAGGGTGGTCTTACCCGATCCGCTGACTCCGTGGATGAGAATTGGTGACGCACAGCCAACACATCCTTGACTGACGACTTTCTTTAGTGTTACTAAAGCGTCGTGAATGCCTCCATGATCTACTATTCCGTCAAGACCGTCTCGTGAGAATGCGCCCAGATCAAAAGTCAATTGTCTCATGGCAGGGATATTATGTTCTTATGGTGTCATGATCAATTGATATTTAATAAATTATTTTCTTGACAGCCCACTTCACGTTTATTAATTAAACTTAGGCTAATTTTTGAAGAGACCCAAATTCCAGGGTTAAAGTTCCTCCGAGGAAAATGTCATTCGGGTGGGGACCGCAGGGTTGCGGTTCCGTGTTTGATTGGCCCATCTGTAATCATTCCCCTGAAAAAACCTCAAGTAACATAATCTTCCTTACGATTGCTTAATTTTGAACTAGAAATATCCAGGAGAGACGATGGACGTTCAAGAACTCAAAGAGAAAAAAGTCAGTCAACTGCTTGCGATTGCCAACTCAATGGAAATTGAGGGCGCCAGCAGTATGCGCAAACAGGAGTTAATTTTCGCAATACTCCAGGCTCACCAGCACAGCGAAAAAGAGCAGCCGATACGGGGCGAAGGCGTGCTGGAAACGCTGCCTGACGGTTTTGGTTTCCTGAGGGCGCCTGACTACAACTATTTGCCGGGGCCAGACGACATTTATGTCTCGCCCAGCCAGATCAGGCGTTTCAACATGAGGACCGGCGACACGATCGCTGGATATATCCGCCCGCCAAAAGACACAGAACGGTATTTCGCATTGCTCAAAGTCGAGCAGATAAATGGCGAAGATCCTGAGATGGTGCGCGATAAGGTCCTGTTTGACAACCTGACCCCGCTTTATCCAGATGAAAAACTCAAGCTGGAAATTTCTCCGACACTCTATTCCATGAGAATCATGGACCTGGTGGCCCCCATTGGTAAAGGTCAGCGCGCTCTGATAGTTAGCCCGCCCAAGGCCGGCAAGACCGTGCTGCTGCAGCAGATCGCCAACAGTCTGACAATAAATCACCCGGAGATATACCTCATAGTGCTCCTCATAGATGAACGCCCTGAGGAAGTCACAGACATGCAGAGGTCTGTGAAGGGTGAAGTCATTTCATCCACATTTGATGAACCGGCCCAAAGGCATGTTCAAGTGGCCGATATGGTCATAGAGAAGGCCAAGAGGCTGGTGGAGCACAAAAAGGATGTCGTCATACTGCTGGATAGTATTACCCGTCTTGCGCGAGCCCATAACACGGTCGTGCCTCCCAGTGGTAAAATCCTTTCCGGTGGTGTTGATTCCAACGCGCTTCACAGGCCCAAGAGATTTTTCGGCGCCGCACGTAACATAGAGGAAGGCGGTAGTTTGACTATTATCGCAACGGCCTTGATCGACACCGGAAGCAAAATGGATGAAGTCATCTACGAAGAGTTCAAGGGCACAGGTAACATGGAAATACATCTCGACAGAAGACTGCTCGAGAGAAGAATTTTCCCTTGTATCGACATCAACCGCTCTGGAACCAGAAAAGAAGAATTGCTCCTGAGTCAGCAGGATCTACAGAGAATATGGCTGCTTAGAAAATTGCTTGCAGATATGAACTCGGTCGATGCAATGGAGTTCCTGCTGGACAAGATAATGCAGACAGATTCGAATCGGGAATTTCTGCAGGTCATGAACAAATAGACGGATGCGTCCAATGACTTGATACCCGCTGTTCAATGATTATTCTTTTCACAGGAATGATCACCGGTTATGAAGAAATTTTAACAGAAAAAACGTTTTGGATAATTTCAAAAACATGCTATCATATTTTGTTTAAGACTAATTTCGGAGGGTTCTGATGAAAAAAGGCATTCACCCAGCCTATCAAGAGTCATCATTCAAGTGCGCCTGCGGCGCCGACATGCCTACACGTTCATTGCAGGAAGAGTATAGAATTGAAATCTGTTCCTCTTGTCATCCGTTTTTTACCGGTAAGCAGAAACTTATCGATAGCGCAGGACGAGTCGAAAGGTTCATGAAGAAATACGCCGACACGAAGATATCCACCGGTAAGAAGCCCGTCAAGACGAACAAGAAGGAAGACAAGTCGGCCAAGTCGGCGAAAAAGGCCTAATTCCGGGACAGGTAATTTATCGGGGCAAGCGTTGTTTCTAATATTTCGCTTGAGGGACCCCGGCGCCTGACAGGAAAGTAAGAGGATAAATGTTAATTTCCGAAGCCAACAGCCAGGGGACCAAGCAGATAAAAGTCGGGGGGCAAGCAGTCATCGAAGGCATCATGATGAGGGCCCCGAAGACGTTTACTGTTGTAGTCAGACGTCCTGACGGACAATTATCTGTTAGAGAAGACCGATGGCGCTCTCCGATGGAGAAATGGCCGATTTTGAAAAGCCCTTTCCTCAGGGGATGCATAGTCCTGTATGAAGCTCTTTTCAACGGTATACAGGCTTTGACGTATTCCGCGCAGGAAGCGCTGGGAGAAGAAGAGGAAAAGTTGGGCCCATGGGCTCTCGGCGGGACCATAGCGTTCGCTATAGGCGGGGCTATGTTGCTCTTCGTAGTGGTGCCTCATTTGGCTACAATCGGGGTCGGGGCGCTGTTCGGTGTTGATCTCGGAGTCAGAAGCGTTTGGTTTCATGTCATCGACGGCGTAATCAAGGTAAGCATTTTTGTGGCCTACATTGCGCTGATATCACTGATGAAAGATATTCGACGTGTGTTCCAGTATCACGGCGCCGAACACAAGTCCATACATGCCTATGAGCGTGGTGACGAGTTGACGGTAGAAAACGCCAAGAAATACTCAACGCTCCACTCCAGGTGTGGCACAGCTTTCATCCTTTTGGTGTTGATGTTGAGCATATTCCTTTTTACCGCTGTCTTTCCGCTACTCCCAAAAGAACTAATGGGCAGCAAAATTGCCACCAACGCATTCTACATTCTGTTTAAAATGCTTCTACTGGTCCCCATAGCCGGTATATCCTATGAGATAATCAGGTTGGGTGAGAGGTATGACAACAAGCTGCTCAAGGGTTGTCTTATGCCTGGATTGTGGCTTCAGAAGCTCACTACACGCGAACCTACCGATGACCAGATCGAAGTCGCAATAGTGGCTCTGAAAAAGACTTTGGAAAGAGAGGAGCGCTGGTCCCAGAATGAGACCTCAGCGGCTTAGAGTTTATATATGCAGGCATACGGAAAATTAGAGGAATTAAATAAAAGATACGAAGAGCTGTCAATTGAACTAGCCAAGCCCGAGGTGATCGGCGATCCGCTGCAACTCAGGAAATTTTCCAAGGAGCAGTCAGACCTTGATGAGATTATAAAGGCTTATCGATCCCTGACCTCCACGCTGAACCAGATCAGAGACCTGGAAGAAATGATTGAGAATGAATCTGACGCAGAGCTTGTGGGGATGGCCCGTGAAGATCTGGCTGCTCTGAAGGAACGTCAGGTCGAAATTGAAAACAATCTGAACGTGTTGCTTCTGCCCAAAGATCCCAATGACGACAAGAACGTGTTTCTGGAAATAAGGGCGGGCACGGGCGGTGAAGAGGCTTCCCTGTTTGCTGCTGATTTGTTCAGGGCTTATTCCAGGTACGCTGAAGCGCGTCGATGGCGAGTGGAATTGATGTCATCTTCAGACAGCGCATCCGGGGGATTCAAGGAAATAATCGTTCTTGTCACGGGCCATGGAGCCTTTTCGCGACTCAAGTACGAGCGGGGAGTTCATAGGGTTCAAAGAGTTCCATCCACTGAATCACAGGGAAGAATTCATACTTCGGCCATTACCGTAGCGGTGTTGCCGGAGGCGGATGATGTTGAGGTGAGCATCGACCCGAAGGATCTGAAAATTGATGTATACAGATCTTCCGGTCCTGGAGGTCAAAGTGTGAATACAACCGACTCGGCGGTTAGGGTTACTCACCTTCCCACCAATATTGTAGTCACATGTCAGGACGAAAAATCTCAGCACAAAAACAAGGCCAAGGCTATCAAAATACTCAAGGCCCGCCTGCTAGAACAGATGGAAGAGGAAAGAGACTCGGAAATCAGTAAAGAACGAAAGAATCAGGTGGGATCGGGAGATCGTTCAGAGAGAATCAGAACTTACAATTTTCCGCAAAACAGGGTTACTGACCACAGGGTAGGGTTGACTCTATACAAGCTTGACGCTGTCATGGAAGGCAGACTCGACGACGTAATAGATCCGTTGATTATCCACTTTCAAGCCGAGGCCCTAAAAAGCAGTTCCCAGAACTGATCGCTGTCAGGCTCCGCATTTATCAATTTAACGTTGGGATCTTGACCTGATCCAATGCCTGGCGCGGAGTCTTTACTCTCGATGCTGGATGCCCCCGGATCTTCCCCTGCTGTTTAAGGGCGCATTTTCAGCTTAATGATCTTTCCTTGTAACATGAGTTTAAAACGCATTGACATAAACTGTGACCTTGGCGAAAGTTTTGGGGCTTACCGGTTGGGGCTCGACTCGGAAGTGATGAAGTATGTCTCGTCCGCCAATATAGCCTGTGGTTGGCATGCTGGAGACTCAGTGGTCATGAACAGGACCGTAAAGATGGCGATAGAACAAGGCGTTGCCATCGGCGCTCACCCGGGTTACCCCGACCTGGTTGGCTTTGGCCGCAGACATATGGAATGCAGCTTTGAGGAAATAAAGTCTTACATCACCTACCAAGTGGGCGCCCTGAACGCATTCTGTGTGATTCATTCAGTGGAAATGCGTCATGTGAAGCCCCATGGAGCGCTATACATCAAGGCCATGGAGGATGAAAAGATTGGGACGGCTGTTTGCGAAGCTGTGGCTGCGCTGGACAAAGCTCTGTCTATGTTTGTCCTGGCCGGAAAACAGGGCGACAGGCTTGCTGAAATAGCGGCGGCGCATGGTCTAAACGTTTGCAGGGAGGGATTTCCGGACAGACTGTACACATCTGATGGCCGCCTGGTATCACGCAGGCGAGCCGACTCAACTCTGTCGGAACCGGAAGTGGTTTCCCAACGGGCGCTCATGATGGCGCTCGACTGTAAAGTCCTCGCAGAAGACGGAGCCCTGGTGGACATGGAAGTTCAAACTCTGTGTGTCCACGGAGATAATCATGCCGCTCTCGATCTGGTCAAAAGAATAAGACATGAGCTTGAACGGGAAGAGGTACAGATCACGTCATTGCCATGACCTACGAGTTTCCTGAATTCGTTGATGTTGGGGATACCGGCCTTCTGGTAAGATTTAGCGATGAAATGGATTGGGAATCGAACTTGAAGGTCCACGATCTGGCGCGCCGACTGGAAGCTGATCTTCATCCCGGTATCATTGAGTTGATTCCCGCCTACAACAGCCTGCTAATAAATTATGACCCACTGAGAGTCTCGCGGGGGACTTGCATGAAGTTGGCGCTTGATTACACTGCAATTTATGCGTCTGATGGAAGCAAGAAATCGCGTGTAATCGAGATACCGGTATTTTATGGAGGACATTTTGGCCCTGATATCGAATTTGTGGCCAACCACAACGGGATTGGCGTTGAAGATGTAATCTCAATTCACAGTTCGGTCAATTATACTGTCTTCATGCTGGGTTTTACTCCTGGGTTCGCATATCTTGGCGGATTGAATGAAAAAATATCAGTCCCAAGACTTGAAGCTCCCAGGGACAGGGTTGAGCCGGGTTCCATTGGAATTGCAAACTCTCAAACGGGAATCTATCCGATTGCCAGCGCTGGCGGTTGGCGCCTGATTGGAAGAACGCCGTTGCGATTGTTCAAGCCTGCTGAAAAGCCCCCTTTCCTGTATCAGGCCGGAGACACCATCGTATTCAGGCCGATAAGCCTGTCTGAATACGAGAAAATGGCTCAAACAAATGATTAGGAATGTTTTCCTGATTCTGAATCCGGGCGTAATGACCACTGTTCAGGATCGTGGACGATTTGGCTACCGAAAATACGGGATTCCCGTGTCAGGCGCATTGGACACCTTTTCATTCATGGCTTCCAACAGACTGGTAGGGAATGACGATGACACGCCTGTTCTGGAACTGACATTTAAAGGTCCTGAATTTGAGGTTCTTGCCGATTGTGTTGTCGCTTTGGCAGGAGCGCAAATGACTTTGAGAGTTAATGGTGATGACAAGCCACTCTGGACATCGGTTCAACTCGCCAAGGGTGACATCGTTCGCGTGGGGCAGGCTGTCAGAGGACTGAGGGGTTATCTGGCGGTAGGGGGCGGGATATGCGTAGATTCGGTGATGGGAAGCGCATCGACTTTTGTGCCCGCAAACATTGGAGGTTATAAGGGTAGGGCGCTTGTAGCGGGGGACATATTGCAAGCTCACGAGAGTGACAGATCATTCAGGCCTGTAATGATACGGCCCGAATACAGGCCCGGACTTGAGAGCAGAATCACGGTCAGGGCAGTGCCTGGGCCTCAGGAGGACTTTTTCGAGAGCGATGGAGACGCTTTCTTTTCAACCGAATATATCTGTGGCCCCAAATCCGACAGAATGGGAATAAGGTTACAAGGCCCAAAAATGGAATTCAGGGATGCGAACAGAATGACAATAATCTCTGAGCCCACTCTGAAGGGATGTGTGCAAACCCCGCCTGATGGTCAGCCAATAATACTTTTGGTCGAACAGACCATGGGCGGCTACGCAAAAATAGCCACCGTCATCAATCCTGACCTGGATTTGTTGGCCCAATTGAAGCCAGGTGATGCGGTGCGCTTCGAAAAAATCACTATAGAGAATGCTCTTCGGGCTCACAGGCTTCATGAAGCTTCAGTTCAGGCTATCAATCCTTCATTCGTGTAACAAAAAAGACTCAGACATAAACGTGCAAAAATTCTCTTATATGAATTCGGGACACTTTTATCTCACCGTGAGAAGCCCACTTGATGCGCTGTAAAGTTGATTCATTTGTCAAGGCGCATGACTTCCTTATCAGGCCGTTCTGATTGAAAATAGACTACAATTGGCCTAACAGGCAGGGAATAAATCTTGACACTGACTTGCTACACTATTATGATTTTAAACTGTGTTACAAGGTTTGTGAAACAACGTAACGCGTTCCGTTGTTCCGTATAGGGTACACATCTTTCAAATTCACCAAATTTAAAGGGGCACGTCGATATTGACGTGAAAGATGTTCGGGAGAGGTTTGTCGCTCCATGACGATTCATGGACTCTAACATCGGCGCAGCCCAATGAATGAGGAAACATGTCAGGATTTACTTTTCCCAAAGGCGGTATTCATCCAGATGAACATAAGGATTTAACTGAGCATCTGGCAATCGAGGAAATGGCGCCACCGGATCAGGTTGTTATCCCTCTTTCCATGCATTTTGGCGCTCCAGCCAAACCTCTGGTCAAGAAGAAACAGGAAGTTCAGGAGGGGGAGCCAATAGCTGTAGTAGAGAAGGCCCTGGGCGCCACAATTCACAGCAGTGTGACCGGAGTGGTTAAGACCATCGAAGCGAGGCCCCATCCCACCATGGTCCGCTGTGACGCCATTGTCATTGACAGGGACCCACAAGCGGCTCCCAGAGTCTACGAAACGGAAGACTGGCGGAAGATACCGGGAGACCTTTTGCTGGCCAGAGTTAAGGAAGCCGGGATAGTTGGCTTGGGTGGCGCTGGTTTTCCAACGCACGTAAAACTGTCCCCGCCACCGTCAGCCAAAGTGGACACCCTGATATTAAATGGCGCGGAATGTGAGCCTTACCTTACTACAGATCACCGACTGATGCTTGAGTATACTAACCAGGTGATCGAGGGCGCCAAGATAATACTCAAAATTCTGGGGATCAAGAAATGCGTCATCGGGATAGAGCTAAACAAACCGGACGCTATAAACGTCATGACGAAGGCTTTGGCCCAGGCTTCGAACAAGGACGATTTTGAGATCAGCGCTCAGGGTATGGAAGTAAAGTATCCCCAGGGCTCAGAAAAGCAGCTAATTTACTCGCTGACCAAGCGAGCCGTGCCTGGCGGCGGATTGCCTTTTGACGTGGGAGTGATTGTCCAGAATATCTCCACGACAGTGGCGGTTCATGAGGCCTGTGCAATGAACAAGCCTCTCTATGAAAAAGTCGCTACCTTCTCGGGTAAAGCCATTAACAGGCCTGCCAACGTGAAAGTTAAAGTTGGAACGCTGCTTCAGGACGTGGTGAATTACCTCGGTGGGACCAGGGACCTCATCAAGATAGTATCAGGCGGTCCGATGATGGGTTTTGCCATTTCCGCTCTTGATGTCCCCGTAACAAAGACCACATCCGGGGTGCTGTTTCTTGACAGCACTGAAACGGACCTTGGCGAATTTGGTCCCTGCATTCATTGCGGCTGGTGCATGCAAGCCTGTCCGATGGGCTTGGCCCCCAAGGAAGTCGCACTGTACGTAGAGGCTGAGAAGGGGCATCTGACCACCAAATTCGGCATCATGGACTGCTTCGAATGCGGATGTTGCGCTTACGTTTGTCCGGCAAAAAGACCATTAGTGCAGTTTGCCAGACTTGCCAAGATAGCTGTTAAAAAGCATGGCTGAAAGCCTCAAATGAAATGATGATTTTTGATCATCAAGTTGCACGTTTTTCCATAAAGGTCAGGGACACTGTCTAAGACTTAAAACTAACTTTACGGGAGGGTCGGACGATCGAAACTCGAGAACAAACCAATCCGAACGTCAGGCCAGAATGGTCAGTCTCGGTATCTCCGCATATAAGAAAGGGGACTACCACCGCAGGCATCATGTGGACTGTCTCCGCTACCCTGCTGCCTGTTCTGCTGTTGTCCGTCTATAACTTTGGTTTACGCAGCCTGATTCTGACGGCGATAAGCGTCGTTTCATGCGTAGTTGTTGAAGTAATATGTCAGAAAATCATGGGGCGCAAGGTTTCCGTCAGTGATGGAAGCGCAGTGCTGACCGGACTGTTGATGGCTCTGGTGATCCCGCCTGGGGTTCCTTACCATTTGCCGGTTATTGGAGCTTTTGCAGCCATATTCCTTGCCAAAGAGCTTATGGGCGGAATTGGCTACAATGTGTGGAACCCTGCTTTGGTCGGTCGGGCATTCCTGCAGGCTGCCTTTCCTGTCGCCATTACCACAGCCTGGATTCCCCCTGAACAACTCGCCAAGGCCCCGATAACCGTATTCTTGGCCCCAGGCAGCGTGGACGCCATTTCCACGGCTACCCCGCTGGGTGTGCTCAAGCAATTCGGTATGACTGCGGTCACTCAACAATTCGGTTCAATTGACGCCATATACTGGAACTTTTTCGTGGGGTTCAAACCCGGCTGTATTGGCGAGACCTCAGGTCTGTTGATACTTCTGGGCGGGTTATTCCTCATCTACAGAGGTATAATCACCTGGCATATTCCGGTAGCCACAATAGCCTCGGCGGCATTCATGGCGTGGTTGATAGGCGGACCGACAATAGGCACGGGTAATCCGCTATTCCATGTTTTGTCCGGCGGACTCATGTTGGGCGCTTTCTACATGTGCACCGACTATGTCACTTCTCCGACTCTGAAATCAGCTCAGATAGTATTTGGAGTGGGTGTTGGATTTCTCACGGTCTTGATCAGGGTCAAGGGCGGCTACCCCGAGGGTGTGTGTTACGCCATCCTTCTGATGAACTGCCTGACTCCAGCGCTGGACGATTGGTTCCAGCCAAAGAGATTTGCTCCACCAAAAGCTGCGCCGGTCGCCGCTTCCAAATAGCTCTTCGATGAGTTGTTCATGAGGAATCCATGAAAGAGATAGCAAAAATTGTAGCAAGTTTAACGGCTGTGTGCGTGGCTGCCGCCTTGATTCTAGGTTTTGTTTACGCCCAGACCGATCACCGGAAAAAGGAAATTGAAGAAAAACGCCACCAGGAGACGATTCAATCCTTGCTTGGTTATGGCCCCGAAAAAAAGGCGCCGGCCGATCTCAAGGTTCATCACATCGAGAGATATGTCGTCACCAGACCTGATGGCTCCACAGTCCTGGGTTATCTTGTTCCCCTGAAGGATCACAAATACTCGTTTGTTGAAATAGATCTCGACGGAAAACCGGGCGCCGTGATCGTTATCAAAGCGGACGCTGCCCAACTCGATGAAAAGACTACTCGTGACGCCGCAATTCTCGCCGATTTACCCAAAGGAACCAAGATCAAACACGCCCAGACCCTTTATGTGGCGGACCTTGGTGACAAACGGCTTGGCTATGTGGTCTCAGGCTCCACTCAGGGTTTCAAGACTTTCATCAAGTTGATGGTGTCTCTCGATCCACAGTTTACCGTAACCGGTGTGGCTGTAATTCACTCGGAAGAAGACCCTGGACTCGGCGATGAAATCAAGAAGGATTTCTTCAAAAACCAGTTTACTGGTAAGACCATAGATCTGCTTAAGAAACTGACCGTCACCAAAGATCCTTTGCCAGTGGAATACGCAGTTGCTCTTGATCCGGAAAAGGCCAAAAAGAAAGGCCTAACCGCTCAACAGGTGAAGGAAATCAAAGATCAGCACCTGAATGACAATATATACGCCCTTACCGGCGCCACCATTTCCAGTAAGGCCTTGACGGTAGGTGTAGTCAATACCGTGAGGAAATTCGTATATAGGCTCGATATCCTTAGAGACGCCATCAAGGAAAAATCCTTGACCGTGGCGTTTTAATGGAGGTTCATGTTGAATAGAAACATCCAGCTCCTTTGGAATGGCCTAATACCGGAAAATCCGATTTTTCGACTGGCCTTGAGTATGTGTCCTGCCGTCGCCGTTACGACTTCCGTGGAAAACGGTTTGATGCTGGGACTGGCGGTTATATTTGTCCAGGTCTTTTCAAGCTGCACTGTGGCTATGTTCAGATCGTATATTCATCCCAGGATTCGTATTCCTGCCTACGTCATAGTTATTGCCCTTTGGGTGACGGTTATAGACATGATTTTGCCGGTCATCTCACCTGATGTCTATAAGAAGGTAGAATTATTTGTTAAACTCATTGTCGTCTTTGCGATCATCATCTCACGACTGGAGTTGTTCGCATCCAAAGAGCCTCTTGTCCCTTCATTTTTCGATGGTATGGGTATGGGACTCGGCTTCCTGCTCGGTCTGGTTGTAACCGGCGCCATCAGGGAATTTTTTGGGACCGGGAAAATTTTTGGATTTGAAATTCTGGATTCCGGACCCTTGCTAATCATGATTCTGCCCGCAGGCGGTTTCTTCGTGATTGGTTTCATCATGGCCGCCTTCAACTGGATTGAATACAAGATTACCGGAAAAATACCAACCTCGGGAGGAGCGCACTAAGAATGAAAAAGACACGATTATCCCGAGCCACTGCGCTCATTGGAGCAATCATTGCGCTGACCCTTATGACCGTGAGTTTTTCCGAGGCGTCTCTGAGCGGTTCTTTTAACAGAGACAACGAGATTGCGGTATCCTTCGGGACTCCGGTTGATGAAGCGTGGGCCAAGAACACGGCAAACTTCAACGTATTCCAGAAGACTGATCCGGACATCAAAATTCCGGTGCTGTCAGTGACGCTGGATGCCAGACGGACCTCGGCGGTTCTGAAGTTTCAGGATCCTCTGGATATGTCTGCAGAATACACTGTTGAGGCCAAAGATGTGACCTCAGATGGGAAGTCACTTGGCAAACTTGAATATTCTGTTAAGAAAAGTCAGGCTCAGATTCTCTTTACGATCCTTCTGGGCGCCATGCTCATAAACAACTTTGTTTTTACAAAGTATTTGGGGCTTTGTATTTTCTTCGGAGTTTCCCAGAAGAAAGACACAGCCATTGGAATGGGTATTACATTTACGGTGGTAATGGTGCTGAGCGCTATTTTCTGCTGGGCTATCTACACCTACATTCTGAAAGCTCTTCAGTTACAGTTCCTCCAGATCATCGTGTTCATCGGCACCGTCGCCATTTTTGTCCAGGCCATGGATACGATACTCCGTAAAGTGAACCCCTACCTGTTCAAGAAGCTGGGCGTTTACCTTGTGTTGATAGTCACGAACTGTATCATTCTGGCTGTTCCGTTGATTAACGTGGATAGTGGTTATGGTCTTTTTGAGAGTATGACAGAGGGCCTGGGGGCTGGAATCGGATTTGCGATAGCGCTGTTTCTCATGTCATGTGTCAGGGAAAAGCTCGAATTATGTCGTGTTCCGGCGGTTTTCAAGGGCTTGCCTATAGCTTTTGTTGTGGCCGGACTCTTCGCATTGGCGTTTTTGGGCTTTTCAGGTTTGACTATCTTCTAGAGGCTTAAACGAGATCAAAAGGAGACTCATCGTTTCCTTGGAGGCGTTAAAAAATGGACAGTGTATGGACAATAGCTCTTAATGGCATATTGTTTTTCCTTGTTTTCGGAATAATTTGCGGTCTGGCGCTTGCGATAGCCGCAAAGAAATTCGCTGTAAAAGTCGATCCCAAGATAGAAGCGGTGCGAGCCTGCCTCCCGGGAGCCAACTGTGGAGCATGTGGGTATGCGGGTTGTGAATCGTACGCTGAAGCTGTAGTCACAGACCCGAACTGCCCGCCGAGCAAATGTGCGCCGGGTAAGCAGACTGTGGCAGAAAAAGTAGCGGAAATTACCGGAAAGGCGGCAGGCTCCGCCGCTCCAATTATTTCTGTTCTGCGTTGCTCAAGAAATGAGGGACAGGTTGCAAAGAAATATTCCTACATCGGTTACGACACCTGTCAAGGCGCCGCAATAGCTTTCGGAGGCCCCTATGAGTGCACTTTTGCCTGTATAGGGTATGGTGATTGCGAAGCCGCATGCCCGTTCCACGCAATTCACATGAAGGATGACATGCCGGTAATAGACCCTGACGCCTGCACCGGTTGTGGGGTTTGTGTAAAAAATTGCCCGAAACAGGTATTGCAACTCGTTCCCAAGGACGCACCTGTTTATGTTCCTTGCAGCAGCAGGGATTCTGGCAAGGCGGTCACCAACGTGTGTAAGGCGGGCTGCATCCATTGTGGCGCTTGCACCAGGAAAGCTAAAGACATCATCAACATGGTCAATGACCGGATAGAAATAGACTACGGAAAATGTGATGAAGAAGCGGCCAAATCCGGTGTCTGGGCATGCAGCAAACAATTCATCTTCAGATACATGGATCCTGATCGCCAGATGAAGGCCGTTGAGCAAATCAAGGCGGACCAGGCTCAGAAAAAGGCGGCGGCAGCGGCAAAAGCCGCCCAGGAATCCAGCGCCAAGGAATCATAAAAAGATTTTGACGGATTTCTTAATCGTGATATCTTGGCTTCGGAGTTACAATTTTTGTAGTGACCGCTCTGTTTGCGAAAGGAGTTCGCAGTGAAAGACAACAGGTATGTGTGGAATCCACTTCGTATACTTAGTCCAAAGCTTGATTCTGAAGTTGAGCGTATAGAGCAGGGTCCGGAGCAAGAGGGTGTCTACTGTGACACACCGGAAAGGACAGTCGTCAAAATGGTCAATCTGATGATTGACATGACGAAGATTCTCCAGACCGGATTCAAGAGCGAAAAAGAAGAAAAGCTGTGCGACTGTGAGGCCCTTTTTGAACAGGTGAGGGAACAGGAAAAGCACTGCACCACTGATCTTGTCAAAGAATACGAAGTCCTCGGAGAGAATGTTTTTAAGGTGGCAATCCGACTTCCCAGTCGTCTGGAGAGAATCGGAGTCACGCTCGAAGTCCTTATGAACTGCCTGAAAACCAAAATCAAAGAGGGAGTTCCATTTTCAGACAAGGCCCACAGAGAATTAAACGAAATCTTTGAGCTTACGGTGGACATTCTCCAGAATCTCCGTGACGCATTTGTCACTCACAACAAGTTCCTTCTGGATCATGTCAAGGCCCAGGCGACTCAACTGGCCGATCTGGTGGAACATGCCAGATTCGGGCATTGGGACCGTCTTGAAAAAGGCTTTTGTTCACCTCTGGCTTCGTCGCTCTACATCAGGATACTTGATTCATTCAACAACATCTTTGATTATGTGAACAAGATATACCTGACCATAAATTCGTTGGAATCGGCCCCGGAATAGGCTTTTTCTGTTCCAGGCCCGAAAACGACTGGAGCGTCCTCGTTATACGCAGGACGCTCCAGTTTTTTTATGCCCGTTTACTCGGGGTTAGAATGTGAAGAAAACTTTCTGCAGAACTTTTGGGGTATAGCCGACCACATCCAGGTAAAGTGTTATTCCACCATTAAAGAATGGCCAGCCTGCGCCCATAATCATCGCCGTGTCGATGTCCTTCGGATCCTTGACGACCTTTTCCTTCAAGACATGATCTATTTCCAGGGTCAGGTTGGTAAGGATTCTGTCCAGGATCTCTTCCTTAACAAATTCCTTGTCACCCCTGCCTTCAAAAATTTCAGCGACCTTGGGGTTGACCTGCTTGCCAGGTCCCATTCCGTTGTAAATATTGGGTATTCTGGAATCAACCATCTTCTTGAGCCTGTCATTCAGCTGGAATCTCTCCGGCCAGGCTTTGTGGCAGGTCTCTCCAACATGGTAGGCTACTGCTGTTCCGACAAAAGCAAGCAGTTCAAACGGAGCCATCGGAAGACCCAACGCCAGACAAGCCTCATCAACCTGCTCGAACGTAGCTCCTTCTTCTACCATTTGGAAACAGTCCGTGAGGAGTTTTGTCAGGAGCCGGTTTACCAGAAATGCCGGAGAATCCTTGACTAATATTGCGGTTTTCCGTAGTTTTTTGGCGCATTCAAAAGCCGAGGCCAATGTGACGTCGTCGGTTTTTTCACCCTTGATTATTTCCAGCAAAGGCAGGACAGCCACCGGGTTGAAGAAATGGAAACCCACAACTCTTTCCGGATTCTTGAGTTTAGACGCCATCTCAGTAACCGAAAGACTGGAAGTGTTTGTCGCCAGGATACATGTCGGGGAAACCACTTCCTCCGCCTGAGCGAACACATCCTGTTTGATGTTCATTTCCTCAAAAACGGCCTCGATCACGAAATCGCAATCAGCAAAATCCTTCCAGTCCAGGGTTCCTATCACTATGTGAAAGAGATGATCAGCCTTTGCCTGGGTCATGCGTCCCTTGCTGACCAAAGCTGACAACTCGCCTTTGATGTAGCCCAATCCTTTGTCCAGGAATTCCTGCTTGATGTCCTTCATGACAACGGGAACGCCGTACCGTCTTAAGAAAAGCATCGCAAGCTGTGAAGCCATGAGACCGGCGCCGACTATGCCGACCTTTTTGATCGGACGCGGTTTTACGTCTTTGGGACGTCCAGCTGGCTTTTTGGCTCGACGTTGAACCAGATCAAAGCTGTAAACACCCGCTTTACACTGACGGCTCTTAATGAGGTCCCCGAGAGCCTTGTCCTCAGCGGCAAAACCCTCTTCGACACTTCTGGAAAGATCGCAAGTCGCTTCCACAAGGTCGATGGCCCTGTAAGGCGCTGGAGCGGCGCCGTGAACTCTCATGTCGGTGTAACTTCTGGCCGCGTCGCAATGCTGTTTGACCTTGGAGAAATCAGGCGCCGGTCTTTCAATCTTTTCCTTGCCGTCGATGATATCGACGAGCAATGCTAAGGATTGGTCAAAAAACTCGACTGATTCGAAAAGACGGTCCGCTAGGCCAAGCTGAAAGGCTTTGGTTCCATCGATCATCCTGTTCTGGTTTAGTGGATTGTAAACGATAAGCTCCAAGGCTTTTTCAGGTCCGATCAGCCTGGGAGTAAGGGTGGATCCACCCCAGCCGGGCACCAATCCAAGGAAGCATTCCGGAAACGCTATGGCCGGAACTCCTTTTGAAACGGTTCTATAGTCGCAATACAGGGAAATCTCCAGACCTCCACCAAGAGCGGCGCCGTTAATGGCGGCCAGTGTCGGGATCTTAAGGTCCATGATTTTTTTCATGGCCGCATGACCGGCGGCCCCAATCTGACGGCCCTGTTCGAATGTGTTGATGAAAGGCACCTGCATTAAATCTGCGCCTGCGGCGAATATATAATGTTTGCCGCAAAGCATCATGCCTTTGATGTCCTTATCGGCTTCTATTTTGCCGATAGCCTTGTGCAGAGAGGCGAGGGCCTCTTCACCGAAAGTGTTTGGTTTTTTATAATCTTGACCATTATCCATGGTAACAATCGCGATCTTGCCGACACGCGAGTTGTAATATGTAGTGAGAAATAAAGTGGGCGCTTCAGCCATGGCTATTCCTTTCTAAAGCTTCCTTCGCAAGTTATCTGTCAAATCGTTTAGGAAAGTTTGTCGTTTCATTGGCCGTAAAAATTCCGCTTCGGATCAGGATTTGTCAAACTCTAAAACTAATCCTTTTCCTTGTGTTCCTTTTTCCCCTCACGCTGGAGGTTCTTCCAGATCACTGTTCCACCCTGACCCAATCCGACACACATGGTGGTGAGCCCGTACTTCACTTCGGGATGTTCCTTGAACGCATGCATCAGATGGCAGGACAATCTGACTCCGGAAGAAGCCAATGGGTGTCCGAACGCTATAGCGCCGCCGTATTGATTCATTTTAGGGTCATCCGGGAACTTGAGGCCAAATTCGTTCATGAAGGCAATGGCCTGAACAGCGAAGGCCTCGTTGAGTTCTATCAGACCAATATCTTCAATCTTCAGCCCGGCGTTCTTTAGCGCCCTGTGAGTGGCCGGGATTGGGCCGATACCCATGATTTCCGGCTTTACGCCAGCATATGCGAATGATTTTAATTCCATCTTGGGTTCCAGACCAAGTTCTTCCGCTTTCTCGGCCGTCATCAGGATGCATCCTGCGGCTCCATCGTTGAGACCGGAAGAATTGCCCGCTGTCACTTTACCCATGACCCTGAATGGTGTCTTGAGCTTCCCAAGCCCCTCTAGAGTGGTCTCCGGTCTGGGCTGCTCATCTTTATCCGCCACCACCCAGCCGCCCTTGGTGTACACGGTCATCGGAACAATCATCTCTCCAATTTTTCCCGAGGCTATTGCTTTGGCGGCCTTCTGTTGGCAAAGCAACGAATATTCGTCGGTCATTTCTTTGGTAATCTCGGGGAACATGTCGTGGAGATTTTCCGCCGTCATGCCCATGGACATGGCGCTTTGGTCCACCAGTTTGTCTGTAAGGAACCTGGGGTTGGGGTCAGCCGTGGCGCCCATGGGGTGATGTCCCATGTGTTCGACTCCACCGGCTATCGCCACATCGCAGCCGCCCATGGCTATGGCTGAGGCCGCCGCCGTAATGGCGCTCATTCCTCCTGCGCACATCCTGTCTATTGAATATCCCGCAACAGTTTCCGGCAACCCGGCCAATATTACGGAAGTCCTTCCAAGTGTCAGTCCCTGATCTTTTTCCTGGCAGAATACTCCCCAGGCGTTTTCTTCGATCATCTCGGGTTTCAGTTTCGGATTGCGACGCATCAGCTCACGAATTACCTTTACGACCATATCGTCTGCTCTTGTGTTCCAGAACACGCCTTTCTCTCCGGCTCTGCCGAAAGCGGTCCTGATTGCGTCAACCAATACTACTTTTCTTGCTTTCATATTTATAACTCCAATCTCCATTAAACTAGAGCGAACGATTCCTCTGGGAGGTCAATGGCCGAACGTTCACCGCTCATTATTGCCCGGGCCTTGCCTTGCGCCAGTGACAGTATAGTGTTGGCAAAGAATTCCGCCGACGCTACTTTCCCTCTATAAAAAGCCGCTGATCTGTTTGTGCGAAGCAACTCGTCCTTCTTCTCCTGAGTGTCCGCCTTTGCGTCACTGTAGAGTTCGTCAAGTCTGCGATCAGCTATTACCGCCTGCCACAGGAGCATGAAGCCGATGGCCACGTCTCCGAACAGTTCAAGATAGGGAGAGGCGTAAAGGATCGGTGTCATAAAATCTTCGGTGATACTCTTGAGCCCGAAGTATCTGGTCACTTCGATGAGATGTTTTCTGGCTTCCTCGAAGGGCGTCGTAACATCTTTAAGACGATAATTCTTTTTCGCCTGTTTAAGTAGATTGCCGGTTTCCGAGACTATGTTCTTGAACAAAAGACCCTGTTTGTAGCCAAGCTTACGACCGACCAGGTCAAGAGCCTGAATGCCGTTGGTTCCTTCGTAGATGGACGCTATTTTGCAGTCTCTCAAGAACTGTTCAACCGGGTATTCCCTGCAATAACCATAACCTCCATGCACCTGTACGGCCAATTCCGTAACCCTGAATCCCATGTCGGTGCTCCAGGCTTTACAAATAGGAATCAATATGTCCAGGAAGCCCTGATACTTTGCGCCTTCTTCTTCGTTAGTGGCCACATGCACTCGGTCTTCACAATAGGCGGCGTAATACAGCAGCGCTCTCATACCTTCGGTAACGCTCTTCATCCACATCAGCATTCTACGCACATCAGGATGCTGAATGATAGGAACCTTGGGGGCCTTCGGATCCTTCATAGTGGTAATTTCGGGGCCCTGGAAACGCTCCTTGGCATACTTGAGCGCATGCATGTAGGCTGTGCTTGCCTGCGCCAGACCCTGAACGCCAACTGACAGACGGGCTTCATTCATCATGTTGAACATGATCTTCATGCCCTCGTTCTCTCCGCCCAAAAGGTAACCAATGCAATTGTCTTTTTCGCCAAAATTAAGTGCGCATGTGGCTGATGCATGGATTCCGAGCTTCTTTTCTGTCGCCATGCAAATTACGTCGTTATCGACCCATTCGCCATTTTCCTGTCTCTTTTTGGGGACTATGAATATGCTTATGCCCTTGGTGCCTGCAGGCGCTCCTTCAATTCGAGCCAACACCAGGTGAATAATATTCTCTGTCAGGTCATGGTCCCCAGCCGAAATGAATATTTTTCCACCCTGGATGGAGTAAGTCCCGTCAGGTCTTTTGACCGCCTTGGTCCGCAGTGCGCCAACATCGCTGCCGGCCTGAGGTTCGGTCAGACACATGGTTCCACAGAATTCACCAGTGTACATGCTATCCATGTACAAACGCTGCTGCTCTTCGGTTCCATACAGCTCAATGAGTCTGGCTGACCCAATTGTCAGTCCGGGGTACATCATCAGAGCCTGGTTCGCTGAAACGAAAAGTTCCATGGTCGCGATGTAAATCACGTTAGGGAACCCTTGACCGCCCATTTCCTGAGATACCGGCAGGGCCGCCCATCCACCTTCACAATAACGCTGATAGGCAGTGTGAAAACTCTCAGGAATCGTCACCTGACCGTTTTCGAGTTTTACGCCCTTTTGGTCGCCGTCAGCGTTGGTGGGCGCTATCTCTTTCTCTGCGAGCTTTTGAGCGGCGTCCAAAACCATGTCGAACATGTCTCGCGAAAACTCGCTGAACTTTTCCGACTGGCAAAGGTCCTCGACGTTGAGTTGTTCGTAAAGCACGAACTTCGCATCGCGCTCGTCAACTAAAAGATTGGCCATAATCCTTACTCCTCCTTGGGATCTGTGGATGTTATATTTTTCCAGGAAAAAAACGGACTTAACAAATTATGAGGAAATCCGGGCGCCGAAAAGTTTGCTCCTGGAGGACTAATACAGCGAAAAAAACAACATAAGGATTTCCAAAATAGGGCTCATTTTAAATATCAATTACACCTTATGAGTTAATATCTCAAGAAAAAAAATTCCTTACTGAATCAGTAGACAATGTTTTTTGGCTTTTGCGATGTATTGACTTATTCTCTATTAAACAGGATTGATATCAGCAGAATTCAATATCGTGGAATTCGGACGCTCGTGATTTTATAGATGAACGGAGCAAAAAATGATTGAAGAGGCAAATAGAAAAGTACTCGAGTTATTCCGCGCCGGAAATTATTCTGAAGCTGAGACATGCGCGAAGGAAGCGCTCACAATGGCGGAAAAAGATGATTCGGTTGATTTTCAGCATCAGGCGACATGCATGAACAATCTTGCCGAAATATACAGGGTCCAGAGCCGTCTGCAGGAGGCTATACCACTTTGGAAGCGCGCATTGGAGATTCGAGAACAAAGACATGGAATTCAGCATCCTGAAGTTGCCATTATTCTAAACAATCTTGGGGGCGCTTATTTTGAACAGGGTGAATATTCCCAGGCGGACATACTTTTCAGGCGCGCTTTGCAGATCCTTGAGAAAGTTGTAGGCCCTGAGAGCCAGGCGGTAATATCGTGTTTAAACAATCTGGCGGCAGTAAACATGTCCATGGAGCGCTATCCTGTTGTCAAGTCCTACTATGACAAAGCCTTGAGGCTGACGGAGAAACTGATGGGAGCTGACAGCGTGGAGGTTGGCCTAAGTTTGAATAGTCTTGCAGGGTACTATGAAAGGATGGAGAGGTATGCCGATTGCGAGCCGCTTTACAGGCGCGCTCTGAGCATAGCTGAGGACAAGTTTGGCCCTCATCATCCTCATGTGGCTTCTTCGCTAAACAATCTAGCAGCGGCGCTTACCGGAGTAGGGGAATATGCAGAGGCTGAAGACCTTCTGGTGAGGTCCTTTGAGATAATGAAAAAGAACTATGGCGCAAGTGTGTTGACCAAATCGAGCCTGGAGAATCTCCTGGAGTTTTATCAGGGTGTTGGTAAAGCCGACAAAGCCGCCGAAGTCAGAAAGCTTATGGAGTCCATGTGATTGTCAGGCCGGCGAGAATCCTGAGACGTCCGCGCAAGGATGAAAGCAGACTCCATGCTGAGGCTCACTGCTTATAGGTGTCGGCACATGGTTGATCGACCTTCACGATCCGGAGTCTAAATTGATAATTTTCGGAAATCCCGGATCGTGTAGGTCCTAAAGGAAAATGAGCGTTACACCTGATGAGGCTTTAAATTTTTCAGAGTTGATCAAATGCTGAATTTCCACGCGCAGAATTCAGTATCGGGCACGCGATCAGGTGGGCACCACAGGCATTCCACTTTAATCTTTGGGTCAATAGCGTGGGCAAAGTCTGAATATTCGATCAGACCGGCCGATTTACAGGGGTAATGGTCTAAACCCTTTCGGCGCCTGGCGGACTGCACACGACATTCTGTCATGGTGAAAATCAGGGCTCCTGATTCATCCCATTTAATCGCATGAGCGTTGATGGTAGAATATATCCTTAATTGAAGGGCCGATTCCAGGGCCTTGAGACCACCTGACTCAGGGAGTCCGAGGAATTTCTTGATCTTGAAGGCTTCCATTTTTGCGAATAGTGACCAACAGCAGTCATTGACGGCCTTGGCTTCCCCCATCCCTTTTTCCTTCTCGACCTCCTGGAACCACAGGCCGTCTCCTGTCAGCCACGTTTTGGCTATTTCACCGATGCAGATCAGAAGCTCTTCACGGGACTTATTCAGCAGGGCGACTGGAAGCCCATCCTTGGTTGGGATCCCAAAAAGCGGGTAGAGGCGTGCGCCTATGGACGGGAAGAATCTATCAACGGCGTTTGATTCCATTTGAAGGGCTTCAGGAGTTCCAATCCTTCTGGCCGTTTCGGCAAACCACATTCCATAATGTGTCAGGACTTCTCCCAGATAAAGTCCGATCAATTCAATCAATTGTTCCTTTGTTAAATCGGCTGCTTCAAATGACTTACCATGAGGCATGTGATTGTCCTTCTTTTATGAATTAGTTGGGGCTTTTCTAAGAAAGTGGCCTGATTTTCCACCTTTCTTCTCTACTAACCTTATGTTGGTGATGAACATCTCTCTATCGACCGCCTTGCACATGTCATAAATGGTAAGCGCAGCGCAGGAGACGGCGGTTAGAGCCTCCATTTCCACGCCGGTCTTTGCGATGACCTTCACTATGGCTTCTATTTCAATGCAAGACTTTTCGACATCGGGGGTAAAGTCGATTTTTACCGAAGTCAGGGGCAGAGGATGAGCCAAAGGAATCAGTTCAGGAGTTTTCTTTGCCCCCATGATTCCTGCTATTCTGGCTACTCCCAGCACGTCGCCCTTTTTAGCGCGGTTTTCCAGGATCATGCCGAGTGTCTCCGGCTTCATGTAAGTTTCACAGCGTGCCACCGCCACCCGTTCCGTGATGTCTTTTGCGCCGACATCTACCATTATGGCCGACCCATGGTCGTCGAAGTGACTAAAATCAGACATTTGCAACCTCCATCAGAGCCCTACGAATCCTTGTCATTGCTGTTGAGCCTGAAAGACAGGGCCCTGGCATGAGCTGCAAAGCCTTCATATTCAGCGAGAACCAGCGTTTTTGGAGCGAGCGCCAGAAAACCGCTTTCACTGACTATTGAATACGACATTTTCCTGATGAAGTCTCTTACGGAGAGGGCTGATGCTGTTCGAGCGAAACCCGAGGTCGGTAATATGGCGTTGGGCCCGATTGAATAGTTGGCGAGAGTTCCCGGAGTCCATCTCCCGATCAATACTTCCCCGGCCGTCCTGATCTTTTCAAAGGCGCTGTTCGAATCCCTGAGCAATAGCTGCAAATGCTCGGGGGCAAAACCATTAATGAAATCAATGGCGTCCATGTCGTTTTTTGCCAGTATTATTCCTCCGCTTTCCGTCAGAACCGTCTCACAGAAACCACGCCTGTCTGCAGGAAGAGAGCTGATCAGTTCAGGGGCAATTCTCAGGCACTCCCTGGCAAAATTTTCGTCCGTTGTCACCAGGTATGCGGAGGAGTCCGGGCCATGTTCAGCTTCTATAAGCAAGTCTGTCACCGCCAACGTAGGCGAGACTGAATCGTCGGCATATACAATGGCTTCACTTGGACCGGCCTCAGGACCGGTGTCTATTTCCGTGGACAAAGCCTTCTTTGCGGCCAGGACGTACCCCGATCCCGGACCCACGATCTTATCCACCCTCGGGATGGTCTGTGTCCCATATGCGAGCGCCGCAATCGCCTGAGCGCCGCCTACGCAGTAAATCTCACTGACACCTATCATGGCTGCTGCGGCAATAGTGGCTGAATCGGCGTTTCCCGTTTTGTCCGGCGGACTTACCGCGACTATTCTCTTGACCCCGGCCACTACCGCAGGGATGGCCGCCATCATCATCATCGACGGAAACGATCCCTTGCCGCGTGGAACGTAAATTCCCACTGAATCCAGTGGAATGGTTTTCTCTCCGGCGACTATACCCCTGGATATCTCCGTCTGGATGACAGAAGGCTCTTTCTGGAGTTCATGGAATTTTCTTATGTTTGAAATTGAAATTTCGATGGCTTCACGTAGACGCGATGGAAGTTGAGCGACGGCAAGAGACATCCGCTCTTCCGACACGCGAAGTGAATCCACGCTTAGCTCAGCTCCGTCGAAGCGTTTGCTGAAATCAATGAGCGCCTGATCGCCATGTTGCCGGACCTGATCCAGAATGGGCGTAACCTGCCTGATCAGATCTCCAAAATCGACCTTGGATCTCCTGTATAGTCTTCTGCGTCCTCGAGGGCTGATTTCCTCGAGCTTGATGAAGTTTATCCTCATGTTCAATCACCCCAGGCTAACCTGTTTTTTTACCTTGAACCGGTAAATTTATCTAGTGTTTTTAAGTTCTGCTAAATCGTATCCCCGTTATTTTATTTGCAGAAAAAATAATATATCATGAAAGGGTCTTTTTACTGATAAGCTGAAAGGTGTTTTCTACGGTTATGGATAAAGACTTTAACAAAGCCGACTGGGAATTTTTCGTGGTCGCCCTGAAAGAAGAAGCCAGGGATGTCCTGTGGTCAGTGAAGCTGGACCTGGACCCTGATGCCCTCATAAAAAGCGCGTTGGAAGATCTTCAGAACTTGGCGCCCAAACCTGAAGGCATAGAGACAAGATCACATGAAGAAATATGGAAACAGGTCAGGGAGAGGCTTGTCTCTGCGGCATATGCTTTAAGACCCCACTGCGTGCGATGTGGAACATGTTGCGAGAAGGGAAGCCCCACGTTGTTGAAACAGGACGATGCGCTGTTCGTCAGCGGTGTTGTCACTCCGGACAATGTCTTTACCATCCGGAAAGGCGAACAGATATATCATCCGGAAACTGACCAGACAGCTCCGGCCGATAGGGAGTTTGTGAAGATAAAGGAAATTCACGGTGGCGGACCCTGTGTTTTCCTGGACAGGTCTGAGAACAGTTGTAGAATCTATGGATCGAGGCCCACTCAGTGCCGTCGCCAGGAATGTTGGAATCCCAAGAATACTTTGTTGCAGGACGATGAATTACTCAGTCGTGAAGATATGCTCAGCGCAACCGGAGACCTCTGGGCAATAATAAAGAAACACGAAGATCGTTGCTCCCATGATGACTTTTCACGTGAAATAGCAAGGTTATCGGCCACCAAGGGACAGACCGTGGATGATTTGCTTAACATCCTGGCCTTTGATCACCATGTGCGTGACTTTGTGACGGCCAATTTAGGCGTAGACCAATCGTTCATGGACTTTTTCTTTGGTCGGCCATTAAGCCTTACTCTCGGACAATACGGGCTCCGACTGGAGGAAAGCGGCGACGGGTCCTATTACCTGACAGTGGACGAGCATTCTGAACCTGATCAGGCGTCTGGGACCTAGTAATCCCTGTAAAACAGGGACCTTGGGCCCAGCCTGCGAGGACTGTGCGGATCAAACCCTTTGAGGCGGTACACGTAAATCTTCCTGATAGATTCTCCGTGATACATTACATCGAAGACATCAAGCGGCTCTACGGACGCGCAGTTTTCATATATTGTGACAAGCGCGTCCGAAGACGGCGCCAGGGGTTTGGGTGAGACATAGACGATTGTTTGCCCGGCCAGGTCATCGAATGACCTGTGCCAGACGTCAAATTGCGTGGGACGTCCCCATGGCGACATATACCTGACTTCCGGCTGGCCCGGTATGTTGAACTCCAGCAATGCAGCTAACTGATAACTATCGGCGGCTATTGTTTCCCCTTCTTTGACAAGATTGCCGATATGGATTCCAAGCCTGTCCCAATCGCGAGTCTCCCAGACTATCCTGTCCGCTTTGGCGCCCCACTTCTCCACAGACGCAGGAACAATCCCCAACCACGCGTGTAACACCACTAGGCCAACTATGGACAAGGACACTCCAATGGAGCGCCTCACAAATTTTGCTCCCCATGGTTTGGCTGACCAGTTGAGCGCCCCAGCCCCAGAACTGTAAAAACTCCATACAGCCACCAGACAAGGTCCGATGTATCCCGGAATGCTCCAGTTTGCCTCAACGTGTCCGCGAAAAGACTGGACAGAGAACAACACTAACGGTAGTCCGAATGACAGACATAAAACCTGTGCTGGAACGGGTTTTGAGATGTTGTTCCAAAACGCTTTGCCTAAGGCCATCATCATGAAGACATAAAATAGAGGTGAAATGAGGAAAAACTGGGCGATATTAAACCCCAGGCCGTCCTCTATGCGCCTTGTCACACTAACCGCGCCTGAGCCGATAAATAGAATGTGACTCAAGGAGGCCCAATCATGAAGCCAGTTCCAGTAGAGGATCGGCAGCACAAAAAGCAGAGCTGTGGCAGCCGCCAGCCAAGGAGTTCGTGTCAGCAGAAGTTGTCGCCTGTCTTGTTGCCAAATCAGGAAAATGAACACGCACCCAAGACTGATTACTCCAGTGTATTTACTCAGGATTGAGAAACCTATGGCCACCCCGGTCAAATAAAGCCACCTGTGCCTGCCATCTTCCAGAAACCGGGTCAACAGCCAAATCGCCAGAGCAGTGAAGAACACCAGGATATTGTCGTGTATGGCGGCCGTTCCGCCGAGCAGGGCCACGGGAGTCAGGTTAAAGACGATCGTCGAAGCTAGCGCATGGCGACGGTTACCGAACATTTTGAGACTGCACGAGTAAATCAGCGCTGAACTCAACACAAGCAGTATGATGAAAGGAAAACGCACCGACAAGGGAGAAGAATAACCGAAGATAGATGTCGATAACCTGATGACATAAGCGACCATTCCGGAATTGTCAAAGTATGACCAGTCGAGTCGTCTGGACCATGCCCAGTAACTACATTCATC